>MFGA01000023.1:112890-146356 GCA_001778095.1 Candidatus Falkowbacteria bacterium RIFOXYA2_FULL_38_12 | reverse complement strand
TATCTAATAAATATATTTATGCACAATTCTTTTTCCTTGGGAAAAGTCAAGAATATTGAGATTAAAATCCATTATTCTTGGTTTTTGATTTTTTTCCTTATTACCTGGTCTTTGGCCCGATTTTATTTCCCCGCGCAGTATCCCGGCCTTGGAAGTTTTTTTTATTGGTTTTATTCTTTAATCGCCGCTGTCTTGCTTTTTGCCTCGGTTCTATTTCACGAAATGGCTCACTCTCTTGTCGGGAGAAAAAATCACGTGATTGTAAAAAGCATTACTTTGTTTGTTTTTGGCGGAGTTGCCGAGATGCTTACCGAACCGGAGAGGCCGGACGAAGAATTTAAAATGGCTGTGGCCGGACCGGTCGCCAGTTTTGTCTTGGCGGGCGCTTTCTTTGTGATTTCCATTGCCGGAGCGGGACTGGCGATTTCCGCGATTGCTCATTATCTTTTTTTAATAAACAGCATCTTGGTAGTTTTCAATTTAGTTCCCGCCTTTCCTCTTGATGGGGGAAGAATCTTTAGGTCAATTCTTTGGGTAAAGTATAAAAATCTTGATCGGGCCACTCGCTACGCCGTTTGGGTAAGCAGAATCTGCGCCCTGATTCTTACTCTTTGGGGAATAAAAATGCTTTTGGAAAATAATTTCATCGGCGGGCTTTGGATGATTTTAATCAGTTGGTTTCTTCTGCAAGCGGCCGGAGCGAGTCTCAAGCAATCATTGATGGAGCATGTGTTGTCTCCGATAAAAGTTACGGAAATAATGGAAACTAATTTCAGGAGCATTTCGCCCAAGATGCCCCTTCACGAATTGGCTAAGGCATTTTTGACATACAAACAAGGAGGCTTTCCGGTTGTGGAGGATGGGAGAATTTTTGGCATTGTTACTCTGGAAGACTTGCGAACAATTCCCCAAGATAAGTGGGAAAAAACAATAGTCAAAAAAGTTATGACCGACGCGGAAAAATTGCATTTTTTAAAACCGAAAGATAATGCGTTTGATGCTTTTTTAAAACTAACCAATAATGATTTGGGACGCTTGCCGGTTGTGGAAAATGGAGAAGTTGTTGGCATGGTAACTAGGAATTCCATCATCTTGCTTTTGGCGGTTAAGTGTGATAAAAGTATATAAAATAAAAATCCGAAATCCTAAATCCTAAATAAATCATAATTTTCAAAATCCAAATATTTAACTAACAACAAACAACTATCAACCAAACAGTTATGATCAACCAAAAACTATTTAAAAAGATTAAAGACGATTTTGATTTTTACAAACAAGAACGAGGAAAGGTAATAAACATTTCCAACGAAACTTTAATAAAGGCCAAACAGGCCATTTTTGCTTTTCATAGAGATGATATTAAGGGTGGAAACGCCCTATTGACCGAAGTGGAAAAAACCTTCAATGATTTGGAAAAAAAGATTGCCAAAGAAGCGGAATTGCGTTACGAAGGTTCGTACAGAGCGGCGCTTGAAGAATATGTTGAAGCGAAATTATTTGGTAATTTTTTGGCAACCGGAAAAATAGACGAGATCAAAGAAGTAAAGGTTGATTATGATAGTTATCTGGCGGGATTATGCGATATGACCGGCGAACTTACAAGAAAAGCGGTTTTGCGAGCTATTGATAAAAAGTTTGAAGATGTGGATTTTTTGGTCGCGGGGATTAGGGAAGTAATCGCCGAACTTTTGAAATTTAATCTGACATCATACTTGAGGACAAAATATGATCAGGCAAAAAACAATTTACGTCGCGCGGAAGAAATATTGTATGATGTCAAAATGAAGGAATAAATTATGCCGAAAGAAGTTTCCGCCGGAGCCATAGTTTTTAGGGATGACGGAGAAATAAAATATTTATTTTTGCAATACGAAGCCGGACATTGGGATTTTCCCAGAGGCGGAATGGAAAAAGGAGAGACGGAGAAAGAAACGGCCAGAAGAGAAATTTTAGAAGAGACGGGAATAACAGACATAGCTTTTATTGACGGTTTCCGAGAAAAGACTTTTTGGTTCTACAAAAAAGAAGGAAAGACTTTTTACAAGGAAGCTATTTTTTATTTAGCAAAAACGGAGAGCTTTGAAGTTAAAATCTCCCCGGAGCATGTTGCTTTTAAGTGGCTTAATTTTAACGAGGCGATAGAACAAGTTACGTTTGATAATACAAGGAAGATTTTGAAAAAAACGCAAGATTTTTTAGATAAGAAAAACTATGTTTGATTTTAATTACATTGAATGGTTTAAAAGTTTTCCGCCGGAGATGGCAACCGCTATTATTGCCATGATCCCCATAGCCGAACTTCGCGCCTCTCTTCCCATCGCCCTTGTTGTCTACAAGCTCCCGCTCGCTTCCGCCTTTTTTTGGTCGATTTTTGGAAACATGTTGCCGGTTGTTTTTTTGGTTTGGTTAATTGGTCCGGTAGCTAATTTTTTAATTAAACGCTCCAAACTTGCCGAAAGATTTTTTGAATGGTGGTTTAAAAGAGTCAAAGAAAAATTTAAGCAGAAATCTTTAAAATACGGTGTTCAGCTTGCTCTTGTTTTGTTTGTCGCCATTCCCTTACCTTTAACCGGAGCTTGGTCCGGAGCGGTTGCTTCTTTTCTTTTCGGTATTCCTCCCCGCCGATCGTTGTTATTGATTTTTTGCGGAGTAGTAATGGCGGGAATAGCTGTTACTCTCTTAACTCAAACGGGGATTATGATGCTAGACTAGTTGCTTAATAATATTTCGTCATATAATATGGATTTTAATAATAAAAATATAACAGTAATGGGCTTGGGTCTTTTGGGGCGGGGGACAGGCTTAATTAAATATTTATTAAGCCAAGGAGCCAGATTAACAGTAACTGACCTCAAGAGTAAAAAAATGCTTGCTCCATCAATCAAGGAGGTTCAAAATTTTTATAGTAAATTAAAGCAGGAAGGAAAAAATATCCATAAAATGAAGTTTATTCTAGGTGAGCATCGCTTGGAAGATTTTAAAACAGCCGATTTTATTTTTAAGACAGCGGGGGTCCCCCTGGATTCTATTTATATCGAAGAGGCTAGAAAAAATGAGATACCGGTATTGATGGATGATGCTTTGTTCGGGCTGGAGTCGCCATGTCCCGTGATTGGTGTTACGGGAACGAGAGGGAAGACGACGACAGCTACTTTAATTTATGAATTGTTGAAAGAGACAAGAAAGAAAGTTTATTTGGCCGGCAATATTAAGGGGATGGCGACATTACCTCTTGTTCGTAAAATAAAAAAAGATGATTTAGCTGTCTTGGAATTATCCAGTTGGCAACTTCAGGGATGGGAAGATTTAAAAATAAGTCCGCATGTTGCTGTTGTTACCAATATTTTTAGCGACCACATGAATTACTATAAAAACGATTTTAAAAAGTACCTTAATGACAAGGCAGCCATCTTTAAAAATCAAACAAAAAAAGATTTTTTAATCCTGAACAAAAATTGTATACAGTCCAAGATGTTCGCTAAAATGGCCAAAGGAAAAGTGATTTGGTTTAGCGCCGAGGATGTTCCTAAGAATTGGAAAGTAAAAATTGTTGGAAAACATAATCTCGAAAATATCGCCGCGGCTATGGCTGTCGGCAGACTTTTTAAAATTCCAAGCTCAAAGATAAAAAAGATTGTTGAATCTTTTGTCGGTGTTCCGGGTCGTCTCCAGTTTATAAAAGAAAAAAACGGCGCGCGATATTACAATGATACAACTTCCACCATGCCCGAAGCGACGATTGCCGCTCTTTCTTCTCTCGGAGAAAAAGCTAAAAATATAATTTTAATTGCCGGGGGCACGGATAAAAATTTGGATTTTAAAAATTTGGCGCAATCGATTAAAAATCACACCAAAGGAGTTGTTTTGTTAAATGGCACGGCTACGGAAAAAATAAGCCAAGCGTTGCGGGAGTCCGGCTACAGCTCGCCTCTCGTTATTTCCAAAAACATGAAAGAGGCGGTCGGGTCGGCAAAAGGCATGGCTGAAAAAGGCGATATAGTTTTATTTTCTCCGGCCTCAACAAGCTTTGGAATGTTTAAAAACGAGTATGACCGGGGAGAACACTTTGAAAAAGAGATTTCTGCCCTCAAATAAGCAATATATCAATAGTTGTGCTATAATTATCCCAATGGAGAACCGGATCACTAATAAAATCAATTTAAGACCGGAAGAAGAGATTATTCAAGTTGTTCGTCGTTATTTTCTGACTTTGTGGCCGAATATCGGTCTTAGTCTTCTTTTGATTTTAGTTCCTTTCTTTTTTCTTTTTCCTCTTTTCAGATTAGGTTATTGGGGCGTGATTATCTTTTCTTTTTCGATTTTGTCCGGTCTTCTTTATGGCATTCGCAAAATAGCGATATGGTATCTTAATGTTTTTGTTATTACAAGTAAAAGGGTAATAGATATTGATCAGCGAGGATTTTTTGACCAAATAATTTCAGAAGTTCCTCACAAAAAAGTAAAAGATGTTTCTTGCAGAATAAAAGGATTTTGGCAAACGATATTTCATTATGGAAGAATTCGCGTCAAAACAAGCCTTGATAATTTGGAGTTGGAATTTTCCGGCGTAAAAAATCCCGAGGCTGTCCAGAGTACGATTTTGAATGTGGCGCGTTTAAAAGAAAGAGATGAAAACGAAGACGGGGAGGGCGTCGCTCGTGATGAAGATTTTTCCGAAGAAGAGAGCTATATTTCGGATGAAGAATTTGAATCAGTGGAAGAAAGTGTCAGAGAAATGAGCGAGGAACAACTTGAAGATATTTATAAAGCAACAAAGAACAGGTTGCGCGAGATCAAGCTGGGAAGCCTTGATGAAATAAAATAGAAAAGAATTGATGATTGGCGAGTATGAGAAACGATAACTTTATGAAAAAGATTTTTTCCTCAAAAATATTTTTTCTTTTTGGTCTTGTGATCCTTGTTTTGGTTGGTTGGGCTGTGTCCAAAAAAATTATTGAAGGGAATAAAATAGACGCGGACATAAAAGCGGCGGAAGAAGAGATCGCTCGCCTTGAAACAAAAAATAATGAGTTAAACGATTTTATCAATTATCTCAACACCGAAGCGTTTCTTGAGGAAGAGGCGCGACTGAAATTTGATTTGCAAAAGCCCGGTGAATCAGTTTTAATAATACCAGAGGAAAGCACAGAAGAGACCGCCAAAAAAGATGAGGATAAAAAAGGAAGCAAAGAAAGTTTTTGGGGCAATTTCCCGAAATGGTGGAACTATTTTTTCAATAATAAAGATTAATTATTAATAAGTAAGATAATTTTATGGATTTATCAAAAAAAATGGACAACGAAGAGGATGATATTGATACGGACAGTATCAATCTTGATATCGGAGAAAGCGGAGAAGGTGAAGAGAAAAAAAACAAACCGCAATTAAAAAAGTTTTTTGGAGGATTGATTGTTGGCGTTCTTGCCATCATCGTCTTAACCTTAGTTTTTTTCGGTTTTGGCTTGTATTATTTTAAATGGAATAACTCGCTTATCTCGGGAGTTGTTAAAATAGTTCCGTACCCGGTCGCTTTTGTTAACAATCACATGATTAGATTTTCTGAATACGAAGATGACATGTTGACACTAAAGAATTTTATAAAACATCAGGGGGGAGAAGAAACGTCCGGTCTTGAAAAAAGCGTTTTGGACAGATTAATCCAAAATGAAGTTGCCGATCAACTAGCCAAAAAATATAGCATAGTGGTCAATGAAAAAGATTTGGAAGACGAAATCCAAAAAATAATAGCCCAAGAGGGATCCAAAGAAAAAGTGGAGCAAGTGTTAGATGAACAGTATGGTTGGGGAATTGAAAAGTTCAAAGAAAAGGTTTTACGACCATTTTTGCTTCAAGACAGATTGCAAAAGGCGATTGCTGGCGATGAAAATTTAAATAAAGAAGTGAAAGGCAGGGCGGAAGAAGTTTTAGCCAAAGTTAAAAGTGGAGAAAAGACTTTTGAAGAATTAGCCAAAGAGTACAGCGAGGACGGGTCGGCAAGCGAGGGCGGAGATTTGGGATTATTCGGTAAAGGCGAAATGGTCCAAGAATTTGAAGATGCCTCTTTTGCTTTAGGTAAAGGGGAGACGAGCGAATTGGTTTTGAGTAAATACGGCTATCATATTATAAAAGTTGAAGATATTGTTAAAAACGATAAGGGAGAGGTAGAAAAAGTTCAAGCCAGACATATTTTGATTAAGACAAAAACCTTTGATCAGATTTTAGAGGAAGAAATCGAAAAAGCAAAAGTTTGGGAGCTGGTGAAATTTTAGTTTTGGATTTTAGGGGGAGGAGAACCAACAAAACTCCGCCCGGAAAAGGCGGAGTTTTAAATTATTAGTGTCTTTGGAATTAGGGGCGGTATTCAGCTCGAATCTCTTTCCGTCCTGGCTATAAGTTTTCCGTGTTCATTAAATAAATATTTTATCTCAGGTAAGATATAACCCATCCTTTTTTCTGATTCTGCTGGATCATTCTCCCTCTCTAGTTTAAATTTATTCTGGTCTTTGCCAAAAATGAACGGATCCTCCCAAGACAACCAATCAACAGCTTTTGTCTTGATAATTTCTTTCAAAGAAAAAATCAATTGAGAGGTTATAACTAAATCTCGAGCCGTTAAGCGGGGCAACACATCGCTTAGTTGTCCTGCGGTAAGAGAAAGATGACACCACGTAAAGTCCAGAACCTTGTCAAATAAAACCCTTCCGACTTCTGTAACCATTGACTCTGCTGCGCGATAGTTCCTTGGATGCGTCGACCACGCCTTTTCTGATCTGAGAAAAAGAGTTGGTGAATTTACATCGTTCAAATCATCCAAAAAAGTTTCTTTATAATTTAATAGCGCAAATGCTATTCTATCTAAATAGCACAGATGCAGTATTTGGTCAGATTTTGAATGTTCTACAGCGTTTTTATATCCAGCAATAAAATGATCTCCTATTAGTGAATCTTCTGGGTTTTCGTTCACAATAAAGAAACTGTCTTCTTTTAAGAAATTGAGAGATTCAGAATTTATAGCGACTGTTTTGGGCGTGATACTAACAAAAGCATTATCAAAATTTTCTTTAAGTAAAGGTAAAATCTGCTTTAGAAATTTAGTTTCGACATTATTTGGATCGTAAAATGGAAATAACAGCGATGTCATTTATGTAATTTCTTATTATTTTGTGTACATTTGTGATTATTCCTGTCACATCTGGAGCCGATGGCGGGAGTCGAACCCACGACCTCTGCTTTACGAAAGCATTGCTCTACCAACTGAGCTACATCGGCCAAAGCGGGATACGAGAATCGGACTCGTGTCTCTTGCTTGGGAAGCAAGCATACTACCACTGTACTAATCCCGCATATTTTCCAGTTTATGGTATTTTATGAAAAAAGGCAAACGTATTCACCTTAAATATTTGGCAGTTTCGGAAATAAAAATTATAATAGTAAAAGGCGTCTAATAAATTTTAAATAGGCGATCATGATAAAATTTAAGGACATAGAAAAAATATATCCGCCCAAAACGGTTGCCCTCAAAAATATTAATTTGGAAATTAACGCGGGTGAATTTGTTTCTATCGTCGGACAATCAGGTACGGGGAAAACAACTTTGATTAAATTGTTGACGGCGGAAGAAAGAGCGACAAGGGGAAAGATAACTATTGGCGATTGGGATATCACAAAAATAAGGCAAGGCGAAGTGCCAATGTTGCGCCGGCAGATCGGAGTTATTTTTCAAGATTTTAAACTATTACCCAAGAAAACAATTTTTGAAAATGTGGCCTTTGCCCTTGAAGTCTGCGGGGCGACACAAGGAAGAATCAAAAAAACAGTTCCCCAGATTTTAAAAATTGTCGGGCTTGAAGGCAAAGCGAATAGATACCCCAAACAAATTTCCGGCGGGGAGCAACAGAGGGCGGTGATAGCGCGTTCTCTTATTCACCGGCCGAAGATTCTGGTTGCCGATGAGCCGACAGGCAACCTTGATTCTATTAATACCAGAGAAATTGCCGATCTACTTTTAAAAATTAATGAGTTTGGAACTACCGTTCTTTTGGTTTCTCACAACAGGGAATTAATTAATTCATTGCATAGAAGAGTTGTCACTTTGGAACAAGGAGTAGTTGTGAGCGATCAGGAGGTTGGTAAATATCTTCTGTAAGTATTTTTAATATTATGTTCATTGCGCTTTTTAGAATCATTAAATTTTCCTTTCAAGATTTTTTGAGGAATTTTTGGCTTTCAGTGGCAACGATCATCATTTTGATTTTAACATTAATCTCAATAAATTTTTTATTGACATTGAATTTTATTACGAAAGTGGCGTTGGGTGAGGTAAGAGATAAAATTGACGTAAGTATTTATTTTAAGCAGGATGTTCCGGAAAGCCAGATTGGCAACATTAAATCCTATCTTTTGAGCATGACCGAAGTGAAAGATGTTCTCTATGTTTCGCCCGAAGATGCCTTGGAAAAGTTTAAGGAAACACACAAAGATGACCCGGCGATTTTGGAATCATTAACCGAAGTTGGCGGCAACCCTTTGGGTGCGACTTTAGTCGTCAAGGCGCGAGACACTAAGGATTATGAGAATATTTTAAAAGTTTTTGATGATCAAAAGTATGATGCCATTATTTTGGAGAAAAATTTTGAAGATCATCAGGCTGTAATTGAAAAAGTGACTGAAATTGCCGAAAAGGGAGAGAAAACCGCGCTTGGTATTGCCGGAATTTTCGCCATCGTCGCCGTTTTGATTATTTTTAATACAGTCAGAATCGCTATTTACACTCATCGCGATGAAATTGGCATTATGAAGCTTGTCGGCGCGACAAATTGGTTTATTCGCTCGCCGTATCTGGCCAGCGGAATAATTTATGGTTTTTTGGCAGTTATTATTTCGGTGGTTATCACTTATCCGATAATTGGTTTTATTGAGCCGTATATGACCGGTCTTTTTGGCGGGAATAGTTTGAATATTTTGGGTTTTTTCACTAGCAATTATTTGTTTATTTTTGGCGGGCAGTTTTTGGGTGTTGTTGTCTTGACTATTGTCGCAAGTAGCCTGGCGGTTGGCAGGTACTTGAAAATTTAAAGAAAAAAAGTTAAGATGTAATAGTATTATCAAGGTGCTAAATAGCTCCTTTTTTAATCCCACTCTGTTCTCCGGGGTCGTCTAACGGCAGGACAGCAGCCTTTGAAGCTGCTTATCTTGGTTCGAATCCAAGCCCCGGAGATTAGCGTGGGATTTTTTATTTTGGATATTTTTAGGTTGATTAGGGATAATTAAAAACCCCGCGCTAGTAGCGCGGGGTTTTTGGTATATTAGCCCCACCGCACAATAACCTTTCTACTGCAATTTTCATCTTTTGGTAAATTTTGTCCTAAATTTTCTCGCCAATAAACCATATTGCCTCAAAAATTTATAACAAAATTTCCTCAAAATCTGAAAATTTCGCGACGAAAGTTATTATGCGATGGGGCTAGTGATTATTTGATTATTGACGAAATCGAGGTTACACGATTTTTAACATAACTGGCGTCGTAGTCGGCTGGTCCATAAATATCAAATCCGGTCACGCCGTTGGCATAGTTGCTTTTGTACATTTCCGGAACCGTAACAATTTTTTTCTTCCAACTTTTTCCAAATATTGAGGTCGCGGCAGAAGCAGATCTAATCCAGCGTAGTTGTCCGTTTTCAGTCAGTGCGTAAACCTTAGGATCAACGATTTTTTTAGTTGGAGGGGTACCTATGGTAAAAAATTGAACAAGGGAGGTACCCGGCTTCGCTAAAACATTACCGCCGAAAGGAATGGATTTTACAACATAAGCAGGAACGGTTTTAACTGAATCAAAGTTTTTATACCAAGAGAAATAAATTCCTTGGTTTGGGAAAACGTAGCGTTTACCGTTTTTGGCATAATAATAGACTGCTGAAGAATCGGGATCTTTGAAGACATCGTCCTGATAAATGTTTGAATAGTTTGAAACAGAGGAGAAGGAAAGCAGAGCTTTTTCTTTAATGGTTACTCCATCAATTACAGCAGTGAAATAAGCATTGCCCGGCGTTAAAGAGGAAACCGTAAAGAAAACAACACCCGATGAATTTGTTACGTTATTTTTAGTTGCTATAGTATCTATTGATCCGCGGCTTGAGTACAAAACAATATTTTTTCCAGGCAAAACATCATTATTATTATTTCTGGCGGTAACGATAATAGAGTTACCGGAACCGTTAGCCACAAAGACAAGACCCCAAGGACTAACCCACGACTTGGAGGCGCTCACTGTCGCATCAAATGATTGATAAAAGCTGATAGTTATCGTTCGATCAGTTTTTACTCCGTCAATATACGCGGAAAAAGCTATTGACCCAACATCTCTTGAGGAAATATCAAATAAAGCAACACCCGAGTTGTCGGTTGTAGTAGAAACATTTTTAATGCAATAAGATGAACCACCATTTGAAACGAGATATACAAATTTTCCGTTTAAGGGTTCGTTATTTGAATTTCTGGCAATGACCGTAATTCTTGCGTAAGAAGAACCGTTATTGTCAACAGAGTATTTTGAAGCATAAATGTCTGATCTTGAATTTGAAACAGAATTGTTTTTTACTTCAGTAAAAGTTACTGTGGCAGTTTGATTTATTTTATTACCTTCGACTACGGCAGAAAAAGTCGATGTGCCGGCAGTCCTCGAAGAAACAAGGAATGTAGCGCTACCATTATTTGTAGTATAGGCATTGCCGATTTTTATATTATCAGATACTCCGCGACTTGAACTTAAACTGACATATCTGTTGGGTAATGGATTGTTCCATCTATCCATGGCAAAAATAGTCACTATTGTTTCGCTCGACCCGTCGGCCGGAACAGAAAGGGGACTGGCATTGACCTTGGAATATGTCGGAGAAAATATTTCCGGGATTGGAGAAATTACTTCCGGGGCGGTTTTAAAATAAATAGCGCTGCTATAAGTATTTTTTTTCATGTCAGTAACAGTAAAACTAACCTTAGCTTCAGTATTGTAAGCGAAAGCGCCGATTCTTTTCATGGTAAAAAGAGTATGATCCGTATTCCAAACACCGCTACCCCATCTCTTATCAAGGGGCGCGCGATCAAACTTAATGCCGGCTATTCTCTCATTAAATTTAAAAGAAACATCAGTGTTGACATCAACATTTACCGCTCCGTTCTGGGGAGTGCTGTAAACTAAATAAGGGGCGGCTTTTACCTCCGTTGGAAATGACAAACTAAGTAATCCGCAAGCCAGTATAATGGCTGGAGTAATAAAAAGAAGGTGGATTTTTTTCATAATTTTCGTTTAATGATTAACGTTTTTTAATGGGTAAGCATAGCATATTTTCTGGTTTTTGTCAATATTTCGTTGACTTTGAGGGGTTTTAGGGGGATAATTGAGGAATAACTAACTAAAATTATTATGGAAAAAGAAGCCGTAAAATTAGAAATAAAAAAATTGGTGGAGAAGTATGAAGCGGAAAAAGCCGCCGGTAAAATTGCCAGATACAGTGAAGAGGAAACAAAGCGCGGATTTATAGAACCGTTATTTGAGGCTTTGGGATGGAATTTTCAAAGTAAGGAAGAAATAACCCTTGAAGAGCAGATTTCCGGCGATCGGGTTGATTATGGTTTTTATGTAAACAGCCGGATAAAATTTTACTTGGAGGCCAAAAAAATATCGGCTGATTTACACAGGGATGATTACGCCAAACAATCAATTAAATACTCTTGGAACAAGGGCGTTACTTGGGCAGTGTTAACCGATTTTGAGAGTCTAATTGTTTTCAATGCCTTGAGTCCGGAAAAGTCTTTAGCCGGTAAAAGGTATTTTGAGATTCCATATAATGAATATTTGGATCGTTTTGACCAGCTGTGGTTTTTATCCAAAGAAGCTTTTTTGTCTGATAGTTTGGATAAAGAGGCCGAAAAGCATGGTAAAAAAATACAAAAAGTCTCGGTAACCGAAAAATTGGCCGAAGATTTGAATTATTGTCGTAGAGAGCTGACCGAGGCTTTTAGAACTTGGAATAAAGATGTGCCGGATCATTTGATAGACGAAGGCGTTCAAAAGCTTTTAGATCGCTTAATATTTATTCGGGTGGCCGAAGATAGAAAAATTGAGCCACCCACTTTGATTCCTCTTTTGCATCAATATAAATCAAGCGGACAAACCGGAAAATCCAGCCCTTGGACGATTATGGTAGAAAAATTCCGCGAGCTTGATAAAATCTATAACTCTAATTTATTTTCTCCGCATCCTTTTGAAAAATGGGAAGAATTTAGCGGGGCAACCGAAAAAGTAATCAATAGATTGTATGGCGATAAGGATTATTTTGAGTATGACTTTTCCGCCATTCCGGCAGATGTTTTGGGAGCGGTCTATGAAAATTATTTGGGATATAAATTGGAGCAAACAAAAAAGAGATTATTCGATCAAGATTTAGATTTAATTAAGAGCCACAGAAAAAGAAAAGAGCAAGGAATTTATTATACGCCAAAATTTATCGTGGATTATATTGTTCAAAACGCCCTTGGTTCGATCTTAGACAAGTGCAAGAGCGTTGATGATTTGCAAAAAATTAAAATTTTAGATCCGGCTTGCGGTAGCGGATCATTTTTGGTCGCGGCCATGAATTTTTTGATAAAAAAATATGAAGAATTCGGCGCCAAGCCGGACGGATTTTTGAAAATTCAGATTTTGCAGAACAATATTTATGGTGTTGACTTGGACGAGCAGGCCGTAGAACTCGCGCGACTTAACTTGCTTTTGAATACTTTTGACAGTCAAACAAAATTGCCGAGCCTGGGAGGCAATATCAAAAACGGCAATTCGCTCATTTCCGGTACGGACGAAGAACTGGAAAAGTTTTTCGGTAA
Organism: Candidatus Falkowbacteria bacterium RIFOXYA2_FULL_38_12; assembly: GCA_001778095.1. Classification (GTDB taxonomy): domain Bacteria; phylum Patescibacteriota; class Patescibacteriia; order XYB2-FULL-38-15; family XYB2-FULL-38-15; genus XYB2-FULL-38-15. The sequence goes on along the minus strand of MFGA01000023.1, from coordinate 133,476 downwards.
AAATTACCGCGACAAAAAACCGTTTAATTGGGAAGAACAATTTCCCGAGGTTTTCAAGCAAGGCGGATTTGATTGCGTGATTGGTAATCCGCCGTATGGAGCTGAGCTTTCCAAGGAAGATCAAAATTTTTTCAAAGATAAATATGATATTGGTTCAACGGATACGGCATTTTATTTATCAAGAAGTCTTTGACTGAATTAAGAAAAGAAGGATTTCTGGGTTTTATTATTCCAAAAGCCTTCACTTTCGCCTCAAATTATAAAAAGATTCGGCAGCTAGTTTGGGACGACTTAAAAATAATTATCGACGGCAGTAAAGTTTGGAAAGAAGTAAAATTAGAGCAAGTTGTGATTATTGTTGAAAAAGATGTGAGCCATAAGATTTACCAAAGTGGTATAGCAAAAGACGAACAGATTTTGATATTAGGAAAAATTGATAAAAAGACAGCTAAGGAGTTTGGATTTTTTCTCAACGGGGTTTCTGATGAAGAAATTATTGTGGCTCGAAAAATGTTAAAAAATTCTTTGATGCTGAAAGATGTGGCGACAAATCAACGCGGGGCAATGCTACAAAAAGAAGTGGGCGAGGTGGGCGAATTGGAGGTTTTGGGCGGAGCGTCGATAAGTAGAATGGGAATAAGGGAAATCAAGGGAAAAATTAACAAAGAAAAAGTTTTTGACGATAAGGCTTTTATAAAACCAAATTCTGTTCTTGTGCAGAATATTGTTGCACATATAGAAAATCCGACTGATCATATAAAAATTATCAGTGCGATTTCGGACGATAAAAATTATATTATTCTTGATACGATAAATCAACTCGCTATAGACAAGCAATATTCGAATTATTTTATTTGGTCGTTGTTAAACTCTGAACTTGTAAATTGGTATGTTTACAGATTTATTTACGGGAAGGCTGTAAGAACAATGCATTTTGATAATTTTGTGACAGATAGACTCCCAATCCCAAAAGTTTCCACGGATGATCAGGGAGAATTAATAAAATTAGCTAAAACATTAGTGGAGTCATATAAAAAAATTGGAGGCTCTGCGGAAAATTCCAATGAATGGCAAAAAATCAAAGACGAAATTTTCCAAACCGATAAAAAAATTGACGAGGAAGTTTATGGATTGTATGGGTTGAGCGAGGAGGAGATTAAGATTGTTGAAGGGGAAAAACAAAAAGAATAAGCGGCCGCTTATTCTTTTTGTTTTTTGGGTTAGGATAGATCTTCAAGTTTGGCGGTCTTTGCATTAGTGCGGACCCAAGCAATTGAATCGCTCGCCCCCTTTTTAGAGTTGTAAGACTCACTACTTTTAGCGATAGTCTTCCCATTTTCATCAGATTTAAGAATCCAATAAAAATATCCAGCTCTGTCTTTGGACAGTTGAAATTTTGCCATAAAAAGATTTACTTTTATAACTTTCACCCTAAATTCCAGTCGGTTGAATTAGCTCGTTTTAAGGGAACGAGACAATAAGCTTACTCTAACTCTAGAGTTTACTACTATCAGCTTATTTGTCAAATTAAAAAAGTTTTTTTGGTTTTTATCCTTTTGTTTAAAAGATTATTCACTTGACAAATTTTTATGACTAAATTATAATATGATTTATATGAACATTGCAAAAATAGGAGGAAAAATCCAGAAATTAAGACAATTAAAGGGGCTAACCCAAAAAGATCTGGGTGATCTTTTAGGTTATTCTGAGTCGTTTATTTCCTATATTGAAAAAGGTGAGAGAAATATTAGTGTCAGTGATTTACATAAGCTAGCTAATATTTTTAACATTGATCACGACTATTTTTTTGACAAGCCGATAACTGTTAGTCAATTTAGGGCTGACAAGGCACAAGACAAACAAAATATTGATTACGACGAAATAATCAAGAATTTTATAAATTATGCCAAAAAGCAGGAGAAATAAAATTTATGAAAGGTTTGACGGATAAAATTAGAGATATATTAAAAAAATTAGAGATCAAGGAGTTGCCAATCCCTCTAGAAAAAGTAGCAAATTTATTTTCTATTAAGGTTATTTATTATCCCAGCTTTCCCGATCATGTTTCGGGTATAATAATTAATCGGGAAGGTCTTTTGGCCATAGGTATTAATAGCGACAAGCCGAAGGTTCGACAGAGATTTACATTAGCTCACGAATTGGGTCATTTTCTTTTAGGGCACGAGATTGATGAAAAAATAATTGAGGGGATTTACGATAGACCAACCGATCAGGAAAGAGAAGCGAATGAATTCGCTGCTGAGCTATTGGTGCCAAAAGATTTTTTAGAAAAAGATATTAAGGAAAAATTAATAGTCTTAAAAATTCCCGAGTTGGCTCGAAGATATGAAGTTAGTGAGCAGGCGATATCCGTCCGATTACTGGAAACGGGGCTAATTAACCAAATATGAAAGTTTTTATTAGTTTTTCATCACAAGACAAAAAATTTGTACTTAATCTTTCCGAAGCTTTAAAGTCGCACGGGGTTGATGTTTGGTGTTATCTTTGGGAGATGAAAGCGGGGGACTCTTTGATTAATAAAATAAATGATGGGTTAAATTCCTCAGACCATCTCATTGCAATTTTATCTAAAAATTCTCTCGATTCTCATTGGGTAAAAAAAGAACTTAATGCGGGGTTTATGTTGGAGGTCAAGGGAAATTTTAAAATTATCCCTGCGTTGATTGATAATTGTAAAGAACAATTGCCACCCCTTCTTCAAGAAAGAATTTATGCTGATTTCAGGAGGGACTTTGCCGTTGGTTTTAAAGAAATTCGTCAGGCTCTCGGTGTACTCGGGATGGTAGACAAAACTGTTTATCAAGACGAAACTGGCAAAGAGCGCAAGTTCTCAGAAGATCAGTTTATTGAGATTAATAAAATGCGGGCGTTAAGGAGAGATGATAAACTTTATATTGATTTTCCGGAAGATGGTGGATATAGCGAGATCACCGACGAAATTATATTTCATAAAAATAAATATTTCGAAGTAGAGTGGGATAATTTAATTCAAAAACCTCGGAAATTTGAATTAAAAAATATTAGTCAATACAAAGTTATATTGCCGGACGGAAACGACATCTTGGAAAAAACGGTCACGCGAGTTGGTAGCATAAACATCGAAAAATACAAGTGTAAATTTGGAGCTGAATTTGAATTACAAAAAGATACGGATGGTAAATTAATTGGTTTTAGTCAGAACGAAAATTGTCGGTTACAGGCGAACGTGAAATATCAGACGCTCTCTTTTGGATCTAACTCGTAATTATTTATTTAAGTGTTTCGATTATTAGAAAAGTAAATATGAAACTGTTGGTTAATGGTAATTTTACGGATGAAGAATTGGAGGAGATAAAAACCATCTTCACGGAAGAAGAGATAGGCATCGAACGGTATATCATTAAAGACATCGATTTTCGGGAAATTACTAGGATAATTTTTAAAGATTTTAGCGTAGTCGATTTTTTGCGTGATTTAACTCTCGCTGAGATATTGGTTGGGTTTAGTAAAAAAGTTTTTCATTGGGTGATAAGAAAAAAGCCGAATACGGAAGTCCAAATAAAATTTGAATTATCATTTGGACTAAATAAACCAGTTGTAAATTTGGGATTTCCCAAAGATTACACTGACTATGACGATTTCTCTCAGACCATAAGAATCGAGATTACGGATGAATTTGCTACATCTCTAAAAAAAGGTGAGATGATTTCCGTTTTTTGGGACAAGAAAAACAGATGTCTTAAAATAATACGCTTTTAGCGAAATTTTTTTATGAATCAAGATAAAGAAAAATTTGAAAGTTTACCGATTGAAGGAAAAAGAGAAGCATTAAAAATTCAACTGGACATAATACTTAATACGATTAAGGCGAGAATGGGAATTTTGCCAATAATAAGTACAATATTTGCCGCACTACTGGTGATCGCCACCTTTAATGAGCAATTAATACAATTAAATAATTTTGTTAGGGTTATCATTTCAATTTTACTTTTTTTAATTCCGCTGACGTTATATTTTTATAATGTTGATTTAAAGATGGGGTTGAGAAATAGCGAAGAAATTATTGAAAATTACATCGGAGAAAAATTTAATGAGATGATTTCACGTAGTCGTTTTGAAAAGTTTATGGGTTATTTTCCGGATATAGTAATATATTTATCAACCTTGGTGGTCGTTATTGTTATAATTCTAATTTGGGTAAACACTTAAAGCAAGGCGAAAAATTGTCCGTAAATAATTTTGAGAGAAAATTTATTCACAGGCGTATTTGACAAAAGTTTTTAGTGTGGTAAAATAATACCACACATAAATTATTTAACATTAACTTTTATGAGAAATGCTAATCTTAAAAAATTTGGTGAATTTTTAAAGGAATTAAGGACAAAACAAAATTTAAGCTTACGTGACATTTGTAAAAAAGTTAATTACGACCCCAGTAACTGGAGTAAAATTGAAAGAGGTCTGACTCGGCCGCCTGACGACAAACAAACTTTGTCGCAATGGGCTGGTGTTTTAGGGATCAAGAGCGGCGGAGAAGAGTATTACAATTTTATTGATCTCGCCAATATCGCCCAAGGCGTTATTCCGGATTATATCATGAGGGGCGCGGACTTAGTAAAAGCTTTACCGGCTTTTTTTAGAACCGTTAGAAATGAGAAGCCAACTAAAAAAGAAATTGACGATCTGGTTAATTTGATCAAAAATAATTAGGAAAAAAATGTAAATTATTTTGTTTGTGACGGCTTTGAAATAGGTGATGGTGAAGTTACCGTTTTTGACGATCTAAAATAGTAATAATCTGTGTGGGGAGTCAGATTACTGTGATTTATACAATCTGTGGTAAAAATTAGTAAAAAATGGTATAGTAACATTGACAGTTGTGGATAAATTTAGTATAAATCAATGTTTCCAATATGACGATATCTTTGCCAAAATTGAAAGCAATAATTAAATACCTTTGTCATAACACAAATCCCGCTTTTTTGGGTAAGACAAAATTGATGAAGTTGTTTTATTTTTTAGATTTTACTCAGATAAAAAGATATGGTGTTAGTATAACGGGAGAAACATATTACCATCTTGAATTCGGGCCAATACCAACCACCATAAAAAATTTGGTTGATTCCGTGAGTGATGATCCGGAGACAGCATTGCTATCAGACACAATTCAAGTCCATTGTTGCGGCAGACATGATATACACAAGATTGTTTGCCTGCAGTCCTTTACGGAAAATGATAAAGAATATTTTAGCCAGGTCGAACTGGATACAATGGAGGAGGTGACTAAAAGGTTTGGGGGCTACAGCACCAAACAAATTGTAGATGTCTCTCACAAAGAAGCGCCATGGAAATTGACAAAAGAATTAGAAGTAATTCCTTATCAGTTAGCCGCTGAAGATCCCGACTGCATTGTAGATAGGGATGATATCGATTTATTGTCTAAAATATGATAAAATTTGGAGATATTTATCGTTTTAGAGATCAAGTGTACATTCACCTTACCGTTAAAGATGACGGGGTTACCTATTATGCGGCTAAAATAATATCCGAACCAGATTTAGTGAATAAATTTATTAAAAGAAGAGAAAGTCTTTTTGTGCTTAAAAATTCATCTCCAGGGAAAGTCGCCCAATATAAACTCGTTACTTGTTTTATCAAATTGACCACAGATGATTTTAAAGATTGCTTAGCTCATTTGGCTCGCCCGGATAGCCACGGTATAACTGAACTAGAGCCATTAGGAGAACTCAATGAGTCAGATATTAAAAGTCTAAAACGGGAAATTTTAGATAATCCAGATGTTTTGCCACCGCCAGTAATAAGATATGTTCAGGAGTTGAGCGAGAAATAGGGGAATGTCAGTAGGTTGAAATGCACGAAATTGTTAGAAGGTTTTGAAATGTTGACTTCTTCACTCAAATAGGTTATATTAAAGCATAATCACCTAATAAGAATTACGTACATATCGTAATTCTTTTAAATTCTCTTTAATTTATGGAAATTAGAAATATTGCCATTATTGCCCACGTTGACCACGGAAAGACCACCCTGACCGATAATTTGATGCGCCAGACGGGGATGAGTACGGGGGAGACGAGTATGGATAGCAACAAACTCGAACAAGAGCGTGGCATTACAATTTACTCAAAAAACACATCAGTCTTCTATAAAGATACGAAAATAAATATTGTGGACACTCCCGGCCACGCCGACTTTAGTTCGGAAGTGGAAAGAATTTTGCGTTCCATCGATTCGGTTTTGCTTTTGGTTGACGCGCAGGAAGGACCAATGCCACAAACAAAATTTGTTTTAAAAAAATCATTGGAGCTTGGTTTAAAGCCAATAGTTATTATAAATAAAATAGACAAACCGGCGGCGAGACCCGAAGAGGTCTCTGAAATGGTTTATGAATTATTTTTTGATTTGGGCGCGAGCGACGAGCAATTGGATTTTACTGTTGTTTACGCTGCCGCGAAAAAAGGAGTGGCAAAAATTAATTTAAGCGACGAGGATAAAGATTTGACTCCGCTTTTGGATATAATTTTAGAAAAAGTAAAACCGGCTTCGGCTCCGGAAGAATCTTCAAAGCCTTTATCCGCCCAACCATTTAATCTCGCTTATGATAATTTTTTAGGCCGTTGCGCTATCTCCAGAATTTATGAAGGAAAGATAAAAATGGGCCAGCAGGTTTTTGTAAAAAATGAAGCCGGAGGAAATCGTCAGTACCGAGTAACAAAGTTGTTCACCTTTAATGGCCTGGAAAGAAAAGAAGTAGATGAGGCGGTTGCCGGGGATATTGTGATGATTGCCGGTCTTTCAGATATTTATATTGGCGAAACAATTACCGAAAATTCCGAACAACAATTATTACCCAGTATAAGAATTGACGAACCGACCATTTCTTTGAATTTTTTAGTTAATAATTCTCCTTTTGCCGGGCGTGAAGGAAAATTTGTTACCATGCGTCAGATAAAAGAACGGTTGGAAAAAGAACTGGAAGTCAATGTTGGATTAAAAATAGATTTTTCCGACCCTGCTTCTTATAAAGTTTTTGGCAGAGGGGAATTGCATATTGCCATCTTGCTTGAAAATCTGCGTCGCGAAGGATATGAGCTTCAGGTTTCAAGACCGGAAGTTATTATCAAAGAAAAAGATGGAGTAAAATTAGAGCCGTTTGAAGAGGTGACAATAGATATTCCGGAAGAAATGTCGGGAACGGTAATTCAAAAATTGTCCAAGAGACAGGGAAAAATCATAGACATGAAAAATAAAAATAATCAGACAAGAATAGTTTTTGAAATTCCCACAAGAGGTTTGCTCGGTTATCGCAAAGAATTTGTTGTTGATACTCGAGGAGAGGGAATTTTATGCGCTAATTTTTTGGATTTTAAAACGCGAGCAGGGGAAATAGAAAGAAATGATGTCGGTTCAATGATCTCTATGGCGACCGGAAAAGCATTAGCCTATTCTCTCTGGAGCCTTCAGGAACGCGGAGCTTTGTATATTGGTCCGAATGTAGAAGTTTATGAAGGAATGGTTATTGGTAATACTTCAAAAGGACAAGATATGGCAGTCAATCCGATAAAGGGGAAACAACTCTCCAATATGAGAGCTTCGGGGTCTGATGAGGCTATAAATTTGACTCCGCCTAATGAATTAACTCTGGAAATTGGTTTAAGTATTATGAATGATGACGAATATCTTGAAGTAACTCCAAAAAATGTTCGTTTACGCAAAAAACATTTAACGGAAAATGAAAGAATAAACGCCGGAAGAAAAAAAGAGTAATTATTTTTTAAAAAATAAAAAACAGTTCATTGCGAGCTGTTTTTTGTTTTGTAAAAATGGTATAATAAATAAATAACAATTAATTTTTAAGTTATGAAAAGTTTTGATTTAAAAAAATTTATTATTTCTTTTTTGCTTTGTCAGGGTGCGGGAATGATTGGCTCTATTTTTACCGTTTCGGCGATTCCTCTTTGGTACGCAACTCTCGAAAAACCGGCGTTGAATCCGCCCAGTTGGGTTTTTGGTCCGGCATGGCTTTTGCTTTACACTTTGATGGCTTTCTCTATTTATTTTATTTGGGAAAAGGGCTTAAAAAGCAGTGAGAATAAATTTATTTTTTATTTTTTTATGGCTCACCTTGCAGTAAACGCCCTTTGGTCGATTTTTTTCTTCGGCATGAGAAATCCTTTGTTGGCTTTGTCTGATATTGTTCTTATGTGGATGATGATTATTGTCTTGATTTTTAAATTTTATAAAGTAAAGCGATTGTCATCATATTTATTTATCCCATATCTTCTATGGGTGACCTTCGCGACATATCTCAACTATTCTGTTTGGATGTTGAATTTTTAGTTTCTTATGATCTACGAGGGGTTAAAAGAAAAAGAAGTAGAAAAAATAAGGAAGAAATACGGAGAAAATTTATTACCGACAAAAAAAGGCTTTTCCGGTTTTTCTATTTTTTTATCGCAATTTAAGAGTCCTCTGGTTTATATTCTTGTTATTGTTGGAGTAGTTTCTTTTTTTCTTAAAGAAGAAATAGACGCTCTTATTGTCGGCGCAGTTATTCTTTTGAACGTTTTAATGGGTTTTGCGCAAGAATATAAAAGTCAAAAAACGTTGGATGTCTTGAAAAGAGTCTTAAAACCAAAAACAATTGTCATAAGAGACGGAGAAAGAAGGGAAATAGAAACAAGAGAACTTGTCCCGGGCGACTTGATTATTTTGCAAACAGGAGACAAGATCCCGGCGGATGGAAAACTGATTGAAGGGGTAAACCTCTTTGTGAATGAGGCGATGATTACCGGAGAGAGCGAAGGAATTAAAAAAAATATAAAAGGCGATATAAATCTTTTAATGGGAACAATAGTTTTGTCCGGAAGAGGAATAATGGAGATTAAAAAGACTGGAGAAAATACGGAAATGGGAAAAATCGGACTTAGCTTAGTTGAAATTAAAAAAGAAAAAACTCCGCTTCAAGCCAAACTGGAAAAATTCATTGGGAGCATGGCCAGGTTGATGGTAGCTATCTCTGCTGTGGTTGTTTTAGTCGGTGTTTTTTACGAAGAGAATCTTTGGGAGATGTTCCGATTCGGCGTTGTCTTGGCGATTGCTTCCATTCCGGAAGGCCTTCCTATTGCCGTAACAGTTATTTTAGCCTTAGGAATGAGTAGAATTTACAAAAAGAATGGTCTTATTAAAAAAATGCTTTCCTTGGAAGCGCTGGGATCAACTTCCGTGATTTGCACAGACAAAACGGGAACATTGACCGAGGGAATAATGAGGGTTGTTAAAACTGATTTTGTTGATACAGAAAAGGCAATTATGGCTATGATTCTGACGAACGACAGAAAAGATAGCCTGGAAGTAGCTCTTTGGGATTATGTTAAAAAAGAAAAGAAAGTGGACACGCGGGCGATTTTTAATTTGGCAAAAAGAATTTACGAAGAGCCGTTTGATAGCGAGAAAAAATATGCCCTCACGATAAATAAAATCAAGGGAAAGAAAATATCTTTTGCGATTGGGGCTCCGGAAATTATTCTTTCTTTTTGTTCAATACCGGCAAAAGATAAAAAAATAATTTTAGCGAAAATAGAAAAATACGCCGGCGAAGGATTAAAAGTTTTAGGATTATCCTGTAAAGAGGAGGGAAAATTGAAAGAAACCGAAAACTATACTTGGCTCGGTTTGGTGGGAATAGAAGATCCCTTAAGGGAAGGAGTAAAAGAAACAATTAAAGATACATTAGCCGCTGGTATAAAAATAAAAATAGTGACCGGAGACCATAGAAAAACAGCCGAAAATGTGGCGAGAAATTTAGGATTTTTGATAAAAAAGGAAAATATTTTGGAGGGAAGTGATTTGGAAAAAATATCGGACAAAGAATTAAAAAGAATAATTGATAAAATCATTCTTTTCGCGCGAGTCTCCCCCCACGAAAAATTAAAGATTATCAAAGTTCTTCAAGAAAAAGGGGAGATAGTCGCCATGACCGGAGACGGAGTAAACGACGCGCCGGCCTTAAAGAGAGCGGACGTTGGAGTTGTTCTTGGCAATTCATCGGACGTTGCCAAAGAAGCGGGGGACTTAATTTTGTTGGATAATAATTTTAAAACAATTGTTTCGGCTTGCGAAGAAGGAAGGTTAATTTTTTCAAATATCAAGAAGCTTTTTGGCTATGTTCTTTCTAATTCCTTTGGATATATTATAGTAATTTTAGGAGCTCTTATTTTCAGTCTTCCGTTTCCGCTTACTGTTGTCCAGATTTTATGGATAAATCTTATTTGCGACGGTCCGCCAGATTTTATGCTCGGTTTTGAGCCAAAAGAAAAAAATTTAATGAAGGAAAAACCAAGAAAAATCGGACAAGAAAGTATTTTATCCAATTCCATGAAATTGTTGATACTATTCATCAGTTTGACTGCCGGAGGATTCTCCCTTTTCTTCTTCTGGCATTTTTACAAAAATTCAGGAGACATAGTTTTGGCAAGAACAATTGTTTTTTCAACAGTCGCGACAGCCAGCTTGGTTTACATTTTTTCTTTTAAAAGCCTCAAAGAATCAATTTTTAAGACAAACATATTTCAAAACAAATACTTGCTTTTGGGCGTGCTTTACGGTTTTATTCTAATATTTTTGGCCGTATATCTCCCCGGTCTTAATAGAATCCTGGGGACGACGCCCCTTAGCCCAGTTCATTGGTCTTTAGTCTTTGGCGTTGCGGTTCTTACCACTTTTTTGGCGGAAGCGGTGAAATATTTCAACAATAAAAATTACTTTGGGAAAACTTGATTAAAGTGCGCGAAATGTTTTGTTGTGATAAAATAAATAAAATAACAATTAATTTAATACTATGGGAAAAAGATTTTTTGGAGTTTTTTTCACTTTCCTTTTAGCTGGGATGGTCTTTGCGCCTGCGGTTAGCGCCGCCCAGTTTAAGGGAGGGGAAAGTTATGTTCTCCGAAGCGGAGAAAAGATTTCCGAGAATTTATACGTAGCCGGATCGGATGTTTCCGTGGAAGGGGCAATTGAAGGTGATTTATTGGCAGTGGGAGGGGTGGTTACCGTTTCTGGTCCGATTTCCGGTGATGTGATTGTCGCCGGCGGAACGATTAATATTTTAAGCGATATAAAAGGAGACCTGAGAGTTGCCGGCGGGACAATTACGGTCGGCGGTCGCGTTGAAGGTGAAGTTATTGTCGCCGGTGGAAATTTACGAGTGGCTTCGGGCGCTATTTTTCAAAAAGATGTAGTCCTTGTCGGAGGAAATATTGTCGTTGATGGAATGATCAAAGGGAACCTGACAGTCCGTGGCGGAGATTTAACTATTAATGGAATAGTGGAAAAAGATGTTTCCGCCAAAATGAGCGGGAAGGTCAGACTAGAAAACAAATCAGCTATTGGCGGGGGATTAAAATATAGTTCAACAAATGAGGCGGAAATCGGAGGAGAAGTGAAAATTGGCGGAACGATTGTCTACGACAAAATTATAGAAGGAGTAAAAGAGAACGTAGAAAATGCCAAAATAGCGATGGTTTTTGGGGCTTTACTTAAAATTTTAGTTGTTTTGGTTGTTGGTTTGATTCTTTATTTTATCTTTAGAAAAGACACGGAAAAAATGGTAGAGGAGGCTTTGGAACGTCCCGGGAGAAAATTTATCATTGGCTTTGTCGTTTTAGTGACGTTACCGATTGCGGCAGTTATTTCTTTTGTCAGTGTCGTCGGCGCGCCCCTTGGAATGACGGCAGTGTTTTTGTATGGCGCTTTTATGGTTCAAGGAGTAATCTATGCGGGAATTGTCTTTGGCTCGATGCTTCACAAATTAATATTTAAAAAAGGAGAAATTGTCAGTTGGAAAACTGTTACGGTTGGTATTTTACTTTTAGGTTTTATTAAATGGATTCCTATTCTGGGGTGGTTAATCGGTTTTGTTTTCTTCTTAATCGCTTTTGGATCTCTCTTGGAACTTATGTTAAACAGATTTAGGAGTAGATAATCTTATGAGATACTCTTCGGTAATTATTGTTTCGACTGTTTTTCTTTTCTCGGCCATTTCCGTTTCCGCCGCGACCGATACTGACAAAGATCGCGTTAGTGATGACGACGAGAAAAATGTTTATCACACGGATTGTAAAAATCCCGACACCGACGGCGATGGTTTTAGCGATTATTCTGAAATTATAAACGGTTACAGCCCGCACGAAAAAGGAAAAAAGATGGAGGAAACCGATTTTGATAAAGATAAATTAAGAGACAAGCTGGAACGACTTTTGGGAACGAATTTGGGTAATCCCGACACCGACGGCGATGGAGTTTCTGATGGCGATGAGATTTTTTCCGGGAATGATCCAAGAGATAAAACGGAAGGGGCTAGGTTAAAAGGCAAGAGAATACAGATTGGAATAAAGGAACAAAAATTAAGAATATCAACCGGGAGAGTTATTTTAGGAGAATATCTGGTTTCAACGGGAGTTTTGGCTGCGCCAACCCCTTTGGGAAGTTTTAAGGTTGATAACAAGACCCCGCGAGCATGGTCAGCTCGTTGGAAATTATGGATGCCGTGGTGGATGTCTTTAAGGCATGGCAGTTTTGGAATTCATGAATTGCCGGAATGGCCCAACGGGAAAAAAGAAGGGGAGAGAAGTATCGGGCGTCGCGCTTCTCACGGATGTGTCAGATTGGGAATTGACTACGCGAAATCTATTTACGATTGGACCGATTTGGGCACGCCGGTCCAGATTCAAGAATCATTATATTAACAAATAATATTAAAAAAATTATTTCTATGAAAGATTTGCAAGAAGTTTTCACTAGGTTACAAAAAACAAAAAAGAAACAAAGGGAAATAAATTCCGCCTACAAGGAAGCATTGTCAAAAACCTTGGAACACAAAAATATAGTTGAAGAATTGAAGAAGTTAAAAGAACAAAAAAATAGAATAGAACAAAGCGTAAAGGCGGATTTTAAAACAGAACTTGACGAATTGGATGGATTAAAAGCTGATGCCGAGACGGATCAAGAATTATTGAGCGATATTGCCCTCAATACTTTGGTAAAAGGGGAGACGGTTAAAGTGACCGACGAGGACAATAATGACTATGAGCCGGTTTTTAATGTTAAGTTTAAGAAAACATATTAATTAATAACTTATATAATTATGGAGAAAAAAACTTTTTTCAAGGGCGCTCTGATTGGAGCTCTTCTTGGATCGGTCGCCGCCCTTTTGTCTACGGATAAAACAGGAAAAGACAGAAGAAAAGAAATTAAGGGTCTTTCCACCAATCTCTTTGGAAAAATCGTAAAAGAAGTGGAAAAAGCAAAGGGATTAAGCAGGGATAAGTATGAGATGGTTGTAGAAAAAGTTGTTCGCGAGTATGGCAAGAAAAGAAATTTAGCAAAAGCGACTCTGGATGATTTAGCAGACGAGTTGAAAGAAAAATGGGGTGAAATAAAGAAAAATTTAAAGTAAATATTTGGCAAAAAAGAGGGAGGAGGCAATCCTCTCTTTTTTCTTTTTTGGATTGACAAAAATGCCCGGAAAGACTACTATGAATATAGCTAATTTGTTTTATTTAAAGGGAAAAAGAGGCAAAAACACAATGACCGACCATACAAAATATAGAATATTGGAGATGATTCCGGGTACCCTTCTTTGGACAACTTTGATCGGTGCCTTGGCTTTATCATTTTTAAAACCGCTTTGGGTAATCTATTTTATTATAATTTTTTGCACTTACTGGCTTTTTAGAGTTTTTTATTTTGTCACATACTTGGTTATCTCTTGGCGGAGATTGAGGAGGGACATAAACAAAGATTGGCTTGTGGAAACTAAACAACTTCCCAATTGGGAGAGCTATTATCATTTGATTTTTCTGCCATTTTCTACCGAATCGGATAAAGTCTTGAGGACTACTTTTCAAAGTCTGGTTGATTCCAATTATCCATTGGAAAAAATGATTGTGGTTTTAGCCGGAGAAGAAAGGAAAATGGATGTTTTTAAATCAACCTCTGAAGCAATGCAAAAAGAATTTGGCGATAGATTTCATAAATTGATTATCACTTGCCATCCGGATAACTTGCCGGGAGAAATAAAAGCAAAGGGCGCTAATGCTTATTGGGCGGCGTTGAAATCGAAAGAATATATTGATGAAGAAAAAATTCCCTACGAAAAAATAATAGTTTCTTATTTTGACAGTGATACTTGCGTGCATAGGCAATATTTTGCTTATTTGAGCTATAAATATATTACCAACCCGAAGCGGGAAAGGGCAGCCTATCAACCAGTCGCTTTTTATAATAATAATATTTGGGATTCTTTGGCCTTAATGAGAGTCGTCGCCTTTGGTACGACTTTTTGGCTTTTGACAGAATTGTCAAAACCGGAAAGGCTTTTTACGTTTTCTTCGCACAGTATTTCGTACAAGGCGTTAATTGATGTTGATTTTTGGCAAAAAGATGCCGTGACCGACGACTCCAGAATATTTTTGCAATGTTTTATTCGCTATGGCGGGGATTTTGAGGTTATCCCTATGTATATGCCAGTTTCCATGGATACGGTTATGGCGGAGAATATTTGGAGCAGCCTTAAAAATCTTTATAAACAGCAAAGAAGATGGGCCTGGGGAGTTGAGCATTTTCCTTATATGGTTTGGTATTTTAGTAAGGGAATTTTAAAAACGAACACGGGAGAAATCGCCGTCTCCAAAATTCCCTTTTTAAAAAGATTTAAGTATCTTTGGAATTTGACCGAGGGAATGTATTCTTGGGCCACGGCTCCCATTTTAATTTTTATTTTGAGCAGATTGCCCCTTTGGACGGGCAGGGAGCAGTTTGGCTCGACGGTTTTTTTCCAAACCGCCCCGGTGGTTTTAGAATGGCTCCTTACCGGAGCGATGGTGGGGATGTTTGCTTCAGCTATTTTATTTTTATTCCTTCTACCTCCCAAACCGGTGCAAAAAAATTATTTATATTATATTGTGATGGTTTTTCAATGGATATTTTTACCGATCGCTTTAATCTTTTTTGGATCAATTCCGGCAATTGAGGCGCAGACGAGACTAATGATTGGGAAACATCTTGGGTTTGCTGTCACCGAAAAAGCGAGAAAATAAGTTATATAATAAATTCATATTAAGTTTTTTTAACTTCAGAAATTATATGATTCTTTCAGCAGAAAAACTCGCCAAATAGGCTCAAACAGTTTCTGCCAAAAAAATCATATAATTTCTTCGGTTAGTTAGTTTAAGGAACAATTTAAAAAGCTTGTTATAAGCTATAAATAAATTTTATGAAAATTACAATCAATTTAGTGGCGTGGAATGGTAAAAAGTATTTACCTTTTTGTTTGGATTCCATCGCGAAACAAACTTTCAGAGATTTTTCTCTATTAATTTTAGATAATGGTTCAACCGACGGAACGGTGGAATATTTAAAAAGTCTTAATCCATTGATCCCCAACACAAAAATTATTTTTAATGAAAAAAATGTTGGCTTCGCCGGAGGACACAATCAAGCATTCAAAATGTCGGAGAGTGATTATGTTTTAATGTTGAACCAAGACATAATTCTAGAGCCGGATTTTTTAGAAAAAGTAGTCGATTTTATGGATAAAAATGAAGACGCAGGAGTAGTAACCGGAAAATTATTGCGTTGGGATTTTAATGAGAATAAAAAAACCGAATTTTTGGATTCAGCCGGACTAAAAATTTTTAGAAGCCACAGAGTTATTGAACTGGGAGGAGAAGAAAAAGACGGAGAAAAATGGAGCTATCCCGCCGAGGTTTTTGGTGTTTCGGGCGCTGCCCCGATTTACAGAAGAAAAGCCTTAAAGGAGGTAATGCTCGGCGATGAACAGTTTTTTGATGAAGATTTTTTTAGCTACAAAGAAGATGTTGACCTGGCGTATCGCCTAAGACTTTTTGGCTGGAAGGCGTGGTTTCTTCCGGAAGCTAAAGCTTATCACGACAGAACCGCGAGAACTAATGGCACGGAAGATGCGGATGTTATTAAAAATAGAAAGAATAAGTCAGATTTTGTTAATTATCATTCCTATAAAAATCATTTGTTTTTCTTGATAAAAAATTTAACCTGGCCGGTTATTTTAAGATCTTTTTCGCAGATTTTTGTTTATGAGCTTAAAAAGTTTGGCTATATCTTAATCTTTGAAACAAGCACGTTAAAATGTTTAGTGGAATTTTTTAAAAAGTTGCCCAAGATATACAAGAAAAGAAAAATAATTCTTGAAAAGAAAAAAGTCAGGACAAAAGATATTACCAAATGGTTTGGCTTGGAGATAGTAAAGAAGATAGAAAAAAAGAGCAGAGATGTTGTTGCGATCAGGGCGACGAATCCCCTTGATGTATCAATAATTATCTTAAATTATAAAACAAAAGGCCTCTTAAGAGAGTGTCTGAGGGTGATAAAAGCAGTTTCTCCAAAATTGAATTATGAAATAATAGTTGTTGATAACGGCTCGGGCGATGGCACGGGAAAAATGATGAAAGAAGAATTTTCGGAAACCAAATTTATCGCTTCGGATAGAAATTTGGGCTACGCCGCCGGAAATAATTTGGGGATAAAAGAAGCCAAAGGAAGGTATGTTATGATTATGAACGCGGATATTATTATTTTTCCGGAGTCTATTGAAAAATTAGTCAGTTATATGGACACCCACAGAGACGTGGGTATTGTCGCTCCGAAGCTTTTAAATCCGGACAGAACTTTACAAGATTCTTGTTATCGCTTGCCAAGTTTTTGGATACCGGTTTTTAGGCGTACACCTTTGGGAAAAATTGATTTTGCCAAAAAAGAATTGGACAAATATCTCATGAAAGACTGGGATCATAGTTCGGAAAGAGAAGTTGATTGGTTGCTTGGTGGATGCCTTTTGATATGTAAGGAAGCTTTGAGCGGTTTAGGGCTTCTTGACGAGCGCTATTTTGCCTATTTTGACGATGTGGACTTATGTCGCAGTATGTGGGAAAATAAATGGAAGGTGGTCTACTATCCGGAAGTTTCGATGATTCATTTTCACAGAAGAGAATCAGCGGATGGCAAATGGTGGAACGGAATTTTTAAAAAAACCACTCGCATTCATATCAAAAGCTGGATAACCTATTTTAAAAAATGGGGATTTGAGAACAAGGTTGGCGAAGTTCAAATAACCAAATTATAATAATCGCTTCAATGATAAATGCCGATAATTTTTTAAGTTTTTTTGGCAAAGATCGCGACGCCCTAAAGAAGAGGAGGCTTTTTTTGTTTCTTAGAATTATTCTCTATGCATTTCTCATCGCCGTTTTTGTCAGTTTGATCTTATTGGCTTTTTATTTTTGGGCGATAAATGATGTTTACAAATTGTCAAAAGCGGGAAAAGCTAACCTTGAGATTGCGGCCAGTGAAGTGGAAAAGTTGAATTTTAAGCAAGCTGATACCTGTTTAGCTATCGCGGAAAATAATTTTGAGAGCGCTAGACTTCGTTTTGCCGGTTTAGTTTTTTCTAAAAAGATTCCTTGGATAAAATATCAGTATGGGGCAGTTTCTAACATGCTTGATGCCGGAGTTGGAACCATTACCGCCCTGCGTGACCTTGTGGAAGTTGCCGACGATGTTTTGGGTGGTGGACTGGATGCTTTCTTGATTTTAGATAAGTTACCGATTGATGACGAAAAAAGTTTTATTGAAATAGCCGCTAAACAAAAAAGAGATATCTTGGAAAGAATAAGTAAGGCGGGCCCTGCTCTTGAAACGGCAAAACAAAAGATAGATTTAGCTTTTTTATCTATTGATGAAATACGAGAAGATAAGGTTATCGGTAAAATTTTGGATAACATTGAACCGATGCGAGAAGCATTATTAAAATTGCAAACAACAATTAATAAAGCGGTCCCGATGGCTCGGATATTGCCAAATATGGCAGGATATCCGAAAGAAAAAACCTATTTGTTTCTTCTTCAAAACAATGATGAGTTGCGTCCGACGGGAGGTTTTATCGGGACTTATGGAATAGTCAGAATAAAAGATGGGGAAATAAAATTATTTAAAACTGACAATATCTACACTTTGGACAGAAAGTCTGATTTACAGGTTGAACCTCCGGCTCCTCTTTTAAAATATTTGGATGTTAAAAAATTATTTTTAAGAGATTCCAACTGGTCGCCTAATTTTCCTGATGCGGCGGCAAAGGCAAAGTGGTTTTATTACGCGGAAGGAGGAGAAGAAAGGGGAATAGATACGGTTGTGGCCATAACTCCCGACTTTATTGAAAATGTTTTAAAACAGATAGGGGATATTAAATTGGGAGATGAAACATTTTCCGCTTCTAATCTGATGGAGGTTTTGCAATACAAAGTTGAAAAGGAATATTATGAAAAGGGGATACCTGAGGCAAATAGAAAAGATATAGTTGGAGATTTGGCCGACGAAATATTTAAAAAAGTCGCCAGTTTGCCAGCGGCGCGTTGGCCGGAAATTATCAAAGTTGTTAAAAGCGCTTTCGCGGAAAAAGATATTCTAATTTGGAGCGAAGATTTAATTTTAGAGGATTTGATTTTGAAAGAAGGATGGGGTGGAGAAATAAAAAGAGTTGAGGGTGACTATTTGATGGTTGTGGATGCCAACCTCGGAGCCTATAAAACAGATGGCGTAATGGATAAAAATATCAGTTATTCTATTTTTGAAAATGAGGATGGAAAGACCCATGCAAAAGTTGAAATAAAATATAAAAATAATGGATCGTTTACTTGGAAAACCACTCGTTATAGAACTTATACCCGCGTTTATGTTCCGAATGGCAGTGTCCTTGTTGCTGGTAGCGGGACTATGGAAAATGATAAAACCCTGGATCCTCGACGTCGTTCGGGAAAAATAGATATTGGTAATGAATTTGATAAAACCTATTTTGGCGCCTTTATTTCGGTTGAACCGGGAGAAACAAAAACGTTGAGTTTTGAATATATTCTGCCTCAAAAGATAAGTAAATCTATTGCTGGAGATCTGTATACATTATTTGTTCAAAGGCAACCGGGCGCGGAAATTAATTCCTTGACTTTAGATCTTGACTTTGATAAAAATATCAAATACGCTCGGCCGGGAGAAGAGAAAAAGAGATGGGGAGATGGTGATTATAATGTTGAGACAGATCTTAATATAGATAAAAGTTTTGAAGTTGGATTTTAGGGATTAGCTGATAACTGATATTTTTGAACATTTGAATTTTGTATTTTGCATTTATTTAGGATTTGGTGCTTCGAATTTAGTGCTTTATCTTGTCTATTATGTTTCGTAAAAAAATCGGGATTGATCTCGGGACAACAAATGTTTTAGTTCACATTCCCAAAAGAGGGATCATTGTAAATGAACCCTCTGTTGTGGCTATCTCCGTTCATGATGGAAAAATTTTAGCCGTGGGGCATGAAGCAAAAGAGATGTTGGGTAGAACCCCGGAGACGATTGTTGCAAGACGTCCGCTAAAAGATGGAGTTATTGCCGATTATAAAACGACAGAGGCAATGCTTAGATATTTTATCAATAAAGCTCTGGGCGGGGTGCGTCTTTTTAGGCCGGAAGTTATGGTTGCCGTGCCGGCCGGCATCACTTCCACGGAGAAAAGAGCGGTTATTGACGCTACGATCACTGCCGGGGCCAAGGCGGCTTATGTCATTAAGGAGCCGATAGTCGCCGCCATCGGCGCTAATATCCCCATAGGGAGCGCTTCAGGGCACATGATTATTGATATAGGCGGCGGGACAGCCGAAATGGCCGTTATTTCCTTGGGCGGAATAGTTTCTTCCGCTTCAGTTAGAATCGGTGGTAATAAACTTGATACTTCCATTGCTGATTTTATAAGAAGAAAATACGGTCTTGCGATCGGCGAAAGGACTGCCGAGCAAATTAAGATTGAAATTGGTTCGGCCTTATACCTTGAAGAAAAATTAAAAATGGAAGTTCGCGGTCGCGACATGATTACCGGTCTTCCTCGAACGATAATTGTGACATCAGACGATGTTACTGACGCTATTGCCAATGAACTGGATGGAATTATCGCCGCTGTTCGCGAAGTGCTTCATGCCACCCCTCCGGAACTCTCCGCCGATATTATAGAGAAAGGAATGGTCTTGTCTGGTGGGAGCGCGCTTTTACGAAACATTGATCAATTATTATCTCAAGCAACCGGCATTGCCACCTATGTTGCCAACGACGCGCTTCTTTGCGTGGCGAAAGGCACTGGTATTGCCTTGGAAAATTTAGAGTCTTACAAGAGGAGTATTTTGGCGACAAGATAAGTTAAAAGTGAGAAATGAAAAATGAAAAGTTGCGGTTTAAAATTTAAAGTTGAGCCACATCTCTCTTTTTTGTAATTCCTATTTTCAGCTCCTGTTTGTCATTCCCGCGCAGGCGGGAATCCTCTCTTCTTTAAATATAGATTTTTATCTTCCTCTTTCGCTAGAGGTTTAGAGGGGTGCGTTGTGGGAATAATAAACATAAATAAAAAACCGCATCTCTCTTGTACCTCCTGTAAAGAAATGCGGCGGGCAAGTTGTTTTTTGTGAAGATATCAGAAGGGAGGATAGGAGATTG
>MFGA01000023.1:0-112877 GCA_001778095.1 Candidatus Falkowbacteria bacterium RIFOXYA2_FULL_38_12 | reverse complement strand
CCCCTTCTCTGGCCAATAGACGAGGATGACGATCATTTCCGCTTCTTCCCGAGAAAGGAAAAGGTTTGCCGTCCCCGTCACTTCGAAGCCTCCACTTTTTGTTTTCCTTACCTTTCTATTTTTATTTCTATTTTTTCCTCTCCCTCCTCTCCTTTGAAATAGAAACAAATATTTTCGAAGGGGTGACCATTAAGCACATTGGCCATTACCGCTTCCAATTCTTTTCGATCAGGATTTTTTTCGTTTTTTTCTATATTCCTACCTATCGTTGTCATCTTTCACCTCCATGCATGAGAAAGGATAACAGTTTACTATAGCGCATTATTATTATGTCAATCCTTATCGGAATCGACGCCTCGCGGGCTAATAAAATTAAAAAAACCGGAACGGAGTGGTATTCATATCACCTAATCCAAGAATTAAAAAAAATAGCCCCGCAATACAGGGACGCGGGGTTTATTTTATATTCCGCCGAACCATTGCGAGGAGATTTAGGAATTTTACCGCGAAATTGGGAAAGCAGAGTTTTAGCTTGGTCTCCGAAAAGATTTTGGACACAAATTAGATTATCTTGGGAAATGTGGCGCCGTCCGCCTGATATTCTTTTTATACCAGCGCACACTATTCCCATTATCCATCCCAAAAAAGTCGTTACCACGGTTCATGACTTGGGTTTCATTAATTTTCCTAAGGCCTACGGATGGTTAGAAAAAATATACCATAAATTTGCGCTTAATTTTGCTGTAAAAAATGCTACGAAAATTATTACGGTTTCAGAATTTACCAAAAATGAATTGATTAAATACACAAAAATTATTCCGGAAAAAGTGGCAGTTGTTTACAATAGCCATGACAGTGAGCGCTATAAAATAATAAGCGACAAATCAGCTGTAGAAAAAGTTTTAGAAAAATATAAAATTAATTCGCCGTATTTATTATATATCGGTAGATTGGAAGGTAAAAAAAATACGCCCGGGTTGGTTCAAGCGTTTTCTATTTTAAAAAATAAACACGAATCGCTTCGTGATTTGAAATTAGTTTTAGTTGGTTCTCGCGGGTTTGGCTATGAGAAAGTGGAGAAAGAGATGTTAAATTTTTCAAATTCAAAACGAACTAGTTTAATTCGTCATCCCGAGCTTGTCGAGGGATCTCATAACTTGAATATTGCAGGGGGTGAGATTTCTCGACAAGCTCGAAATGACAGCGGGGAGATTATTTTACCCGGCTGGGTGGACGAAGAAGATTTACCCTATTTGTTATCCGGCGCGGAATTATTTGTTTTCCCATCCTTTTACGAAGGGTTTGGAATACCAATACTTGAGGCTCTGGCGTGTGGTGTACCAGTCCTTGCTTCGGACATTCCCGCGCTCCGCGAGATCGGTGGCGAGGCGGTTAATTTTTTTAATCCAAACTCGCCGGAAGAAATGGCCGAGGGAATTTATAATATTTTGTCAGATGATAAATTAAAAAATGATTTACGGGAAAGGGGATTGATGCGGGTGCAGAAGTTTAGTTGGGAAAAGTGCGCGAGAGAGACGATGGAGAGGTTGAAGTCTCTTTAATAAAAATAAAACGAGAAAGCACCAAATCCAAAATTACAAATCCTAAATAAATTACAATAACCAAAATCCAAATGTTCAAAACAACTGTTGTTTAGAATTTTGAGCATTAGATATTTGAATTTATTTGGAGCTTGTGATTTTGGATTTGGTGCTTTTTGTTAGATTACGCAGAGGCTGTTGCATAACCACACTCTTTATTGGAACAAGCAACAGTATCATTTTTTCCGTAAACCAAAAGGCTCTTGCATTTCGGGCAGGCCTCGCCAGTGGGGCGGGACCAAAGAGCAAATTTACAGTCAGGATATTGATTGCAGGCAAAAAAGATTCTGCCTCTCTTTGATTTTTTCTCCACGATTTCTCCTTTTTTGCATTGCGGGCAGGGGATATTGGTTGACTTAACTATAGGCTTCATGTTTTTGCATTCAGGATATTTGCTGCAAGATAAAAATTTCCCAAACCTCCCCATCTTGATCACCATCGGCGCCCCGCACTTCTCGCACTTTTCGTCAGTGGTCTCGGGAGCAATTTCTTCTCCGTTTGCCCCCTTTTTTTTCAATGATTTTATATTTTTACATTCCGGAAATCCGCTGCAGGCCATAAATTTCCCAAACCTTCCCATCTTAATCACCATTGGCGCTCCGCACTTTTCGCATTTTTCGTCGGTCTCCTCTTCAACTTTTTTTATTTCTTTATACTTCTTTTCCAGATTTTCTTTGAAAGGTCCGTAGAAGTCGCTGATGACCGGTACCCATTCTTTTTTTCCTTCGGCGATTTCATCAAGATTATTTTCCATTTTTGCCGTAAATTGATAATCAACAATTTGTGGGAAATGTTCTTCTAAAACTTTATTAACCACAAAAGCGATATCTGTTGGCTTTAATCTTCTATTTTCTATTTTTTCCACATAGCCCCGCTCAATAATCGTAGAAATGGTCGGCGCGTAAGTTGATGGACGACCGATGCCGTATTCTTCCAGAGCTTTAACTAAAGAAGCATCACTATAACGGCTGGGAGGTTCGGTGAAGTGTTGCGCCGGCGTTAATCCGATAAGTTGCAAAACTTCTTCAAGAGAAAAGGCGGGAAGAATGGTTTCTTGATTTGTTCCATAAACTTTTAAAAACCCATCAAATTTGACTACCAATCCGTTCGCTCTAAAAGTATATTCATCTTCTAAATTATTTTTTTCCGCGGCAATATCAATGGCGGTACTCGTAAGAACTGCTTCCGGCATCTGCGAGGCGACCGCTCGGCGCCAAATCAAATTATAAAGTTTATATTGATTATCATTCAGATAGCTTTTTATTTTTTCCGGATCATTGGAAACATTCGTCGGTCTGATTGCTTCGTGCGCCTCTTGGGCCAGTTTTGATTTTGTTGTATATTTTTTTGGCGCGGCGGAAGAATATTCTTTTCCAAAAGATTTTGAAATAAAAGATTTTGCTTCTTCTAAAAATTTCTCGGCCAAATTTAAGGAATCGGTTCTCATATAGGTGATAAGACCGACCGATCCGGCGCTTCCCAAGTCAACTCCTTCGTAAAGTTGTTGGGCGAGCATCATGGTTTGTTTGGCGGAAAATCCCAAGCGTCTGTTCGCCTCTTGTTGCAAGGTGGAAGTTGTAAATGGCGGGTGGGGAGAGCGCTTTGTTTCTTTTTTCTCAATATTTTTGACTGAATAAAGAGAACCGTCCAGATCTTTTAATATTTTATCCGCGCCATCTTTTGATTTTATATAAAATTTATCTAAAGTTTCTCCATTTATTTTATTCAGTTTGGCGGTGATATTTTCCTCTCCTTTTTCTTTTTTGAATTCTCCGGAAATATCCCAATATTCTTCCGGAACAAATTTTTTTATTTCCCCTTCTCGCTCTACGATAAGTCGTACAGCGACCGATTGGACGCGTCCAGCAGACAGTCCTTTGGTTATTTTTTTCCAAAGAAAAGGGGATATTTCGTAGCCGACCAAGCGATCCAAAACGCGCCGAGCTTGTTGGGCATCCACCATATTTTGGTCGATCTCTCGCGGGTTTTCTATGGCGCGAAGAATAGCTTCTTCAGTGATTTCATGAAAAGCGATTCTTTTTGATTGATCTTTTTTTGGTTTTAAAATTTCTGCCAAGTGCCAAGAAATAGCTTCTCCTTCACGGTCCTCATCAGACGCAAAGTAGATATATTTTGCTTTTCCGGCAAATTTTTTAAGTTCAGTGACAATTTTTTGATTTTTTCTGGGGACAACATAATGGGGTTTGAAGTTATTTTCTATGTCAATTCCCATCTCTCTTTGCGGGAGATCCCTCAAGTGTCCAAAGGAAGATCTAACTACAAAATCCTTCCCTAAAAAACGGGAAATAGTTTTTGCTTTTGTTGGAGATTCCACGATGACTAAATTCATATAAGATTATTTTATTATAATATAATTCATTCCACCTAAGTTTTTTACGAGACCTTTCATTTCCATAAGTGTAAGTATAGCTCCAACTCTCGCGGCGTCAAGCCCCGATCCTAAGATTACTTTATCAATATGCATAGGTTCTTGAGTCAAAATAGTGGAGATTTTTTCTTCTTCCGGCGACTGCGGAATGATTTTTTTATTCTTGATAAATTCAGTCGCGTTTGCCAAGTTAAGAGTTTCGAGAATATCATCAATTGAGGTAACAACTCGCGCTCCCATCTTAATCAATTTATTCGGGCCAGCCGAGGTCGGGCTAAAAATACTGCCGGGCACGGCGAAAACTTCTCTATTTTGATCCAGGGCGTATTTGGCAGTAATAAGAGCTCCGGATTCTTCAGCCGCTTCAATAACAAGCGTGCCGAGCGATAGTCCCGAAATTATTCTGTTGCGAAAGGGAAAATTTCCCGGGAAGGCTATGGTGCCGAGTGGATATTCGGAAATAACCGCTCCGCCATTTTTTATTATTTCAGAAGCGAGATATCTGTTTTGAGTCGGATAAATATTTTGTTCGTCTATTCCCGATCCGAGTACAGCGACAGTCTTTCCTTTACAATCAACAGTCGTCTTATGCGCCAAAGCATCAACACCAAGAGCCAGACCGCTCACAATAGTAAAACCGTTTTTTACCAGATCATTGACGACTTGAGGAATAATTTGTTTTCCATAGTTGCTTATTTTTCTCGTGCCGACAACTCCGATAGTATATTCTTCGTTTTCCGGTAAAGTTCCCTTGTAGTAGAGGAGCGATGGGGGATTCCAAATTTCTTTTAATAATTTCGGATAATGTTTGTCGCCTATCGTAACTACTTTAATATTTTCTTTTTCTAATTTTTTCCATTCCGCGTCGGGATCAATGGAATTTTTTTCCGCAAAAAATTCATTAACGATTTTTTCTTCCAATCCGGAGGACATTAAGTCAGAAAAAGAAGCCTGCCAGGCCTCTTGCATTGAACTGAAAAAACCGTATAATCGCGCGAGCCGAGTCGCTCCAATTTTTGGAACTCTTGAAAAGGCAACCCAATATTTTATGTCTTCATTAAGGTTCATTTTCTGGTTTTCTCCACGGCTAGAGGAAAAAGATAATTATGTTATTTCTCTTTGACAAAATTTTGAAAATGATGGTAGTATTAAGGAAGTATGATTTGTTTCAGGGTTCCGTCTATTAGCGGTGAAAGCGAAGTTACCCCTCCTAACCTAGTAAGTAGCCAGAAGTTAAAGATTTTTCCGTTCTCGGAAAGGTCTTTACGCTGGTAGGCGGAATTTTGGAAAAAATCCAATTTTAAAACGACTTAGTTAAAACGATTCATTGCTTCATCTTCTTTGTTTTCCATAATCATTGAGATTGCTTCGGCAATTCTTTTTTTTGTTTCATCAATAATTTTATTTTCGACTTTGGATATTTTTTTCAAAACAAGTTTTGCGGCGTCAATTTTTTTATTTTCCGGAAAGCCAACGCCGATTTTTAAACGAATAAATTGTTCGCTCCCCAAAGATTCAATAATGGATTCAATTCCGCGGTGCCCGCCGGATGATCCGGTTTTTTTTATTCTTATTTTTCCCAACGGCAAATCAATGTCGTCGTGAACGACAAGAATGTCCCGAGGCGCAACTTTATAGAATTTAGCGATATTAAAAACCGCTCGGCCACTGTCGTTCATGAAAGTCTGGGGCTTAGCGAGAATTATTTTTTCTCCGTTTATTTTTCCTTCGGCTATTTCGGAATCAAATTTTTTGTTTGTTTTCCATTCGGAGAAATGGGACTTTTCCGAATCGGCGTAAAAAGAAACAAGATCAAAGCCGACATTGTGTCTTGTCTTGTCGTATTTTGAACCGGGGTTGCCGAGACCGATAATTATTTTCATAATTATATTTGTTGGTTGATAAAATCGCCTTTTTTTATCTGCCTCACTTCCATTTTTATGGGAGTGCCGGTAAAGTCAAAATTTTCCCTTAATCTTTTTTCAATAAATTTAACTAAACCTTCGGGAAGTTTTTCTTTTGATGTAGTGAGTAAATTGAATTTCGGCGGGCGGTTTCCTTCTTGAGTCAGACCGACAATTTTTGGTCGCGCGCTCATATTCTTTTTGCGATGGATTATGGCTTTATGTTGCAGAAGAGTTTTCTTTAAGAAATTTTTTAATTCTTCCGAATCTACGTAGCGATTTCTTTTTTTATTGACCAAAGCGGACAGATCAAGTATTTTTTTTATTTTTTCTCCGGTTTTTGCCGAAGCTGGCGCTATCATTGCCCAATTTAAATATGGAAAAAAACGATGATAATAATCAATATAGTAATTCATTGTCTGTGTATTTTTTTCTGGGATAAGATCCCATTTATTCGCGACGATGATCAGTCCGGCGTTGCTTTCCAGAATAACTTGAGATAAGTGTTTGTCTTGGATGGTTAATGGTTTGTCCACTTCGGTAACGAAAATAATAACGTCAGCTCTTCTTATCGCGTTTATACTTCTTTTTACTCCTATTTTTTCCAAACCGGATTCCACTCTAGCAGACTTTCTCATTCCGACAGTATCAATCAGAAGAAAAAGTTGGCCATCTTGTCTTAATAAAATATCTTGTGGCTCGCGCGTGGTAAAAGGCGCGTCGCTTACCAAAACTCTTTCTTGTCCCAAAAGAGTATTGAGCAGAGACGATTTGCCCACATTTGGTTTTCCGACAATCGCCACTTTGATTATTTCTTCGCCGTCGTTTTTAGAAATTTCTTCCAATGGGTTTTTGTTTTCTTTTATTTTCGCGAATATTTTATCCAAAAGATCTCCCGTGCCCATTCCCATAGAAGCGGAAACCGCGACAGGCGTTCCCAGATTCAATCGCAACCACTCCTTGTTTTCCGATAGCATTCTTAGAGAAGGAGTATCTGCCTTATTGCCGACTAAAATAACCGGTTTTTTTAACTTATTTAAAATTTTGGATATTTTTACGTCTTGAGGCATTAGTCCATCCCTCAAATCAACTACAAAAAGAAGCAGATGCGCTTTTTTTATAGCAATATCAACTTGTTTTCTTATCTCCTTGTCAATAATCTTAGAATCTTCTATGCCACCGGTATCAACAAAAATAAGCTCATATCCCTGCCAAAGGGCTCGGCCGTAATTTCTATCTCTAGTTGTTCCGGCTACGGGGAAAACAATCGCTTTTGGCCTCTCAATTAATTTATTAAAGAGAGTTGATTTTCCTACGTTAGACCGTCCGACTATAGCTATTGTCGGTTTATTTTCTATTTCTATCATACTATTAGCTTTAGCCCAATTATTAGGGGACGAGGCTTTATTCAATATTAGCTCCCAGTATTATTAAAAAATCTATAGGCGATTCATTGCTTATCGGAGAAGGAGTGTCAATATCAACTTGGGATGGGGTCGCCGGGTTTACAAGCCATGACGGTGGAGAAAAGGAAACATCGGCATTTAATTTTTCTCTTAAAATATCCAGTTCTTTTCTTCTCTTTCCTGCCGTAAGGTCGTAGATAATCGTTTTTTCGTAATCCTGCTCTATAGCGTTACAAATTTTAGTTACCTCGTATCCAAGACCTTCTATGTCTTTTGAAGTTTTTGAAGCCAAGCCATTTTTCTTTGTTCCATTTTGTACCTCTACTCTAAGTGGAATCGGTTTGTGTTCTTCCTTGGGCTCAGTACTTTCAAAAATATTTTTTATCATTGAATTAATTTCATCAAAATTACCGGTTTTGGGTTGTAAGACATAAGCTCCGTCAATATTTGCCGCCACTAAAAAATTACCTTTTTCATCGCTTATAACCTTGTTGATAATTGTGCTTGTGTCAATGCTCTCAATGATTTTTCTCAGTCTCATAATCTCCCACATTTTTAGGTTTGTGTCAATGGAGCTACTAATATCGCTGTAGATTCCTTGTAATTTCAGCGGATTGAAGATAGTGCTAAAAGAGAAAATTTTATCTTTCAAAGCTATTAAAATCTTTTGTTGGCGTTTGCTTCTGGCAAAGTCGGAAGCTTCGCCGTTTGAGCCGTGTCTTGAACGGACAAATTTTAGAGCCTTGTCGCCATCCATAACTTGCCAACCTTCGTTAAAAGTAAGAACTTGGTACTTTTCATCAAGAGTGGGGTATTGGTTGTCAACAAAAGCTCGATCCACGTAAACAGAAACCCCGCCCAACCGATCAACCAGCTTCTGGAATCCCTTGAAATCAGCCCTTATATAATAATGTATGGGAATCTTGAAAATTTGGCTAAGAGTTTTTGCGGTAGTTTGACTGCCACTACCTTTTTCTTTTGCCTCGGCAAAGGCGTTGATATTATTTACTCTTCGCCAGCCGTAGCCGTCGATGGGGACAGTCAGATCGCGTGGAATGGAAATCATTGATATCTTTTTTTCTTTTGTTTTTATACTCGCCAAAATCATGGTATCGGTAAGATAGGCTCCGTCGTGCCCCGCTCCGCCCATTCCCAAAAGAAGAATGTTAATGCGATCATCTCTTTCTCCTTCGAGCGACTTATCACCACTTCTGATTATTTGACCGATTTGTCCGACCCATTCCGCGATATTTTGAAATTCAGTATTTTCTAA
The DNA here is from genome assembly GCA_001778095.1 of Candidatus Falkowbacteria bacterium RIFOXYA2_FULL_38_12. Classification (GTDB taxonomy): domain Bacteria; phylum Patescibacteriota; class Patescibacteriia; order XYB2-FULL-38-15; family XYB2-FULL-38-15; genus XYB2-FULL-38-15. The sequence continues at coordinate 104,304 of MFGA01000023.1, read as the reverse complement.
GTTTTGGTTCATTCTGAAAAAAGGACGGAAGAGATTGCCGATTGAAGTCAGTTGGAAAAAGAATAAAGGAGTTATTATAGCTAAAACAACAGCCGATCTTATATAGAGCGGCCTTTTTTTTATTTCTTTTTCGTTTATTTTATCCAAGAAGTCAATTTTCATGCAACATCTTTTATTTTATACGCATTTTTTTATTATATACCAAATTCAAAAAAGTTAGAAATATTGCTGTTATTATTTATTTATTTTATAATTAATTAACAATATGACAAAAAAATTTTATCACACGGTCGCCGCGCTTATTGGCATGATAATCGGAGTGGGAATTTTTGGTATTCCTTATGCCATCAAAGAAGTTGGTTTTATTACCGGGTTTTTTTATATTTGGGTGATCGGCGCTATCTTGCTCATGGTTCATCTTCTTTACGGAGAAGTGACTCTGCGCACTAAAGGACAGCATCGGCTTGTTGGCTATGCCTCAATCTATCTCGGAAAATGGGGAAAAGTAATCGCCAGTATCACCCAAGTATTATCTTTTTGGGGAGCAATCATTGCCTATGTAATCATTGGCGGTCAATTTTTGGAAATGATTTTGTCACCCGTAATCGGCGGGAGCCTTATTGCTTATCAGCTTGTTTTTTGGGGCGCTTCATCTCTTCTTGTTTTGTCGGGTCTAAAGCTGGTTTCTTATGTTGAGTTTTTTATGACGGCTATTCTTCTTGTTGTTATAGGTGTAATTTTCTTTTTAGGCTTGCCTCATGTCTGGTATCCAAACCTGCAAATAACAAATATTCAAAATATTTTTCTTCCCTATGGGGTGATTCTTTTTGCCCTCGGAGGAGCGGCAGCGATTCCGCAGATGAAAGAAATGTTAAAAGGACAAGAAAAAAACTTGGAAAAAGCTATAAAATGGGGGACATTGATTCCTATTGTTATTACCATACTTTTCGCTTTTGTTGTTATCGGAGTCAGTGGAGAGAACACAACAATAGAAGCAATAAGCGGTCTTAGTGGAGCCTTGGGAAACAAAATAATTTTTCTAGGGGCGGTTTTCGGATTTTTGGCGATTGCCACTTCTTTTTTAGTCCTAGGTTTGAATTTAAAAGATACCTTTGAGCAGGATTTTAAATTAAATAGATTTTTAGCTTGGGTATTGGCTTGTTTTATTCCTCTTATAATTTTTTTGTTAAACCAACCCAATTTTATAACGATGATTGCTTTGGTGGGGGCGATTTTCAGCGGGTTTGAAGGACTACTGATCATTTTGATTTGGAAAAAGGCGAAAAAAATAGGAAAAAGAAAACCGGAATACAGTATCCGGATTTCCGCACTTGTAATTTATTTATTAATGGCTATTTTTATTTTGGGTATAGTTTATAAATTGGTTTTTCCGGAGATTGGTTAAAACAAACTTCATTTTGGGAAAATAGAAAAAATAATAAAAATGCATAGCCATAAAGCGCTGTGCATTTTTTTGGAAAAAACAAAATTGAAGGAAATCACTCTGGGGATACGCCAGATTGGTTTTTCGCCATCTCTAAGATGTTATGCAAAAGCATAGCCACGGTCATGGGACCAACGCCACCGGGGACAGGAGTTACCCAACATTTTTTTTCTCGAAAAGATTCAATATCAACGTCCCCGGTTGTTGATCCGTCGGGGAGATGATTTGTCCCGATGTCAATGATAATAGCCTCTTTGTTTATTATATCTCCTTTTAATAAATTCGGTCGTCCAAGGGCGATAATTATAATGTCGGCATTGCGGACAAATGGCTCGGGATCGGCAGGGGAAAGAGTTATTCGAACGTCGCTCCCTTTGAACATTTTTTGAAGAGGCTCGGCAAAAATTTTGCTATTGGCTAGAATGGCGATTCTTTTGTTTTTAATTTCTTTGTCAGTTGATCCTATTAATTCCATTATGCCGGAAATAAGAGGGGAGACGATAGTTTTTTTTCCGGAAAGTAATTTCTCAATATTTTTTGGATGAAAGCCGTCAACGTCTTTTTCCGGACTGATACTCTCTATAATTTTATTTTCATTAAATTGCGAAGGCAATGGAAGTTGGACGAGGATTCCATTAATTTTAGGATCAGCATTTAAATCTTTTATTTTTTGGATTATTTTTTCTTGCGGTTCGGTGGCAAAAAATAAATATTTTTCGAAGTGAATTCCAGCCTCTTTTGAAGCTCGTTCTTTTAAACTTACATAAAGATGTGAGGCTGGATCAGCGCCAACTAAAATAACGGCCAAGCCCGGGGTTATTCTGAGAGAGGAAATTTCTTTTTTTACACCGTCGCGGATTTCCGTGGCGATTTTTTTACCATCAATAATATTCATGCAAATACGGGAACACCCTTTTATGTGCCTTTTTTAGGCGATATTCAATTCCGGATAAAGGGGAAAATTTTGAGTTAGTTTAAGAACACGGTTTTTAATATCGGCAAGAAGATCTTCATTTTGCCAATTCATTACGGCCTCATTAATTAAGCTTGCGACAATTATCATTTCATTTTCTTTCATTCCGCGGGTAGTTATGGCCGGTGTGCCAAGGCGAATACCTGAAGGATCCATGGGGCTCCTGGGGTCGTCCGGCACCATATTTTTATTGACAGTGATGCCGGCCTTGTCTAAAGCGATTGTTGCCTCTTTTCCGGAGATATTTTTATTGGTGAGATCAATTAATAATAAATGGTTATCCGTACCGCCAAAACATATTTTATAATCCATTTTTTTAAATTCTTGTTCTAAGGTTTTAGCATTTTTTTTAATTTGCGCCGCATATTCTCTAAAGGCTGGCTCCATCGCTTCTTTAAAGGCTATGGCCTTAGCAGCAATATTATTTTCGTGCGGACCGCCTTGAAATCCCGGAAAAACTGATTTATCAATATCTTTAGCGAATTTTTTCTTGCACATTATCATCCCACCTCGCGGACCGCGCAAGGTCTTATGAGTTGTTGTTGTCACAACATCAAAAATTGGCACAGGGTTATTCATTTCTCCTGCGGCAATCAATCCGGCGATATGGGCAATATCAGCCATGGTGACGGCCCCAACCTCATCGGCAATTTCTTTTATTTTTGCGTATTCTATTTCTCGCGAGTAGGCTGAATAGCCGACTAAGATTATTTTTGGTTTATGCAAAATGGCCATTTTTCTTAAATCATTCAAATCTATATTTCCCTCGGCATTGGTTTTGTAGCGGACAAAATTAAAAATTTTTGTCATATAGGTAACCGGATGGCCGTGCGTCAAATGTCCGCCGTGAGAAAGATCCATACCCAAAACGGTGTCGCCTGGTTGCAAGAGAGCAAAATAAACAGCAATATTGGCAGGCGCGCCGGATAAAGGTTGAACATTGACGTGCTCGGCGCCAAAAAGTTCTTTGGCGCGAGAAATGGCTAGGTCTTCCACCCCATCGATAAATTCACAACCTCCGTAGTAACGTTTACCCGAATAACCTTCAGAATATTTATTAGTCAGAACGCTTCCCAGGGCTTCCAGCACAGCCAAGGAGACAAAATTTTCCGATGGGATCATTTCCAGCCCGTTTCTTTGACGGTTTATTTCTTTTTCAATTAAATTTGCGATTTCGGGATCGGTTTCTTTTAAATATGTCATAAAATTATAATTAAATTTAAAGATAATAAAATTGATCGGTTGTATAAAAAATTAGATCATATACTTTTTTACCTCGTCTTTAAATATTCGTCAATCACCGGTTTTATATTCGGAGCGCAATCTTCCGGTAGATTTTTGATATCAACCCAATCCCAGGCATCTATAAATTTTGCCGGTTCAATTTTATCCGAAATTCTTCTGGCTAAATAATGAATCAAAATAATTGTTTTGTCTTCGTGCCATAAAATCATCGGTTTTAGTGGTCGCACAATTTCGCAATCAATTCCCATTTCCTCTTTGGATCGTCGGATAGCCCATTCCTCAAAAGTTCCTGATTTTTCATAAATATCTCCACCCGGAAATTTCCATTCCTTTTTATCGCCATGTTTATTTAAAAGAACTTTGTCGCATTCAATAATTACCGGACCGGAAGCGATAAGCACATTTTCCAATAAAAGGTCTTTATTTTCGTCTTGCTTCATATTGAGTTAAAGGTTAAAGATTTAAAACTAGAGATCGTTCTCTAGGTATTTTACCATATAAGTGTTTTCTTTTTTATACCCTAATTTTTTGTAGTATTCTCTTACCCCAACGCCAGATATTACTGCTATTTTTTTTAGTTTATTTTTTTTAACTATTTTTTCCGCCTCATTCATTAATTTTTTTCCTAAACCAAGGTGTTGGCTGGCTCCCAGAAATGTTTCGTCTATTGGCACTAAGTGGCCAAAGGTATGAAGTTCTCTTATAAGGGCGGCGTCTTTAAGCTCTTTAAAATTATTAATAGTATTTATTGCAGTAATTCTTAAGCGTAGAAAGGCATACAATATTTTTCTGTTAAGCGACTCAAAACTTAAAAAATATTCTTTTCCGCCAGAGGCGAGGTATTCGGTAGTAAATAATTTGATAGATTTAAAATTTGATATTTGATTTTTTTGGTGTCCAACTTCCCGACATCTAATGCACTTGCACATTACTCCTTCGCCAAGCATTTTTTTCTGTAAAACTTCTCGCAAATTGGAGACCATGTTTCCCGATTCAATACTTGTGGTAGGAATATCTCTGATTAAACGATTAATACGAACGTAAATCGGAACAACTTTTTTCATTTTAATCAAAAGATTTATTAGTTGGGACTCTGTATAACTTTTGTATTCACCACTTTTCCACCATTTGTAAAGTTCGGATCCCTTCGTAACAACGCAAGGGTAGATCTTAATCATGTCAGGTTGAAATTTTGGGTTATTAAAAATTTCCTTAAACATTTTTAAATCCAGGGTCGGGGTTGATCCCGGCAGGTTTGGCATCATATGGTAGCAGATCTTAAAGCCGGCGTCTTTTAACAATTTGGTTGCCTCTATTGTTTTTGAAACATTGTGTCCGCGATTATTTTTCTGTAAAATAGAATCATAGACGCTTTGCACTCCCAGCTCAACTCTTGTGCATCCGAGCTCGCGCATTAGCCTTATTTCTTCAGGGGTGATAAAATCCGGACGCGTCTCAAGAGTGATGCCAATGATACGGTGTTTAGCTGTCTCGTTTATTTTTTGCGCCTCGGCCAAATTTTTAGTTTTTTTCTTGATTTTAGAATCAATATTGTTGGCTGTATCAAAGCATTTTTTTATAAACCATTTTTGGTAAGTTGGGGGCAGAGCCGACCATGTCCCTCCGATCACAATAATTTCCAGTTTGTCGGTCGGATGTCCGTTTGCTTCCAGCGCCTTAATGCGCGCGTTTACTTGGCGGACGGGGCTGAAGTCGCAGAGAATAGCTCGCATTACTGCCGGTTCATTGGATAAATAGCTTTTAGGCATATCCTTTTCTGTAGGGCAGTAAGCGCATTTCCCGGGGCAAGGATAAGGTTTGGTAAGAATCGCCACGGGAGCAACCCCCGAGATTGTCCTCACTGCTCTTTTTTTTAAGATCGCTTCCAGCTTTTCATTTCGTCCAATCTTTTTTTTCTTTAAAAGTTTTTGATAAATATTAAAAATTTTAGCGTTACCAGGGGAAGCCATTTTTTCTTTTCCCGCAACCTGACGCTTGATTTCGGCCAGTTCATCTCGTGTTGAAGGATTTTTCGCGAGAAGCTTATAAACAATTTTTTCCAGGATATTTTGCATTTTTTTGTGAATAAAAAAATATGAAGAAAGAAATAGAAAATGAATTATTGTTGAAGGTTAGCAATGATTACAATAAAATTGCCGACCGCTTTTCCCTAACCCGCAAAAAAGCGTTTTGGGGAGAAGCGGATACTTTTGTTAAGTATATAAAGGAAGGGGATAGAGTTTTGGATCTGGGTTGCGGTAATGGTAGATTATACGGATTTTTGAAGGAAAAGTCAATTGATTATACTGGTATTGATAATTCGGAAAAATTAATAGAAGCGGCTAAAAAGGAATGGGGAGAGGGCAATAGTCGCCGTTTTTACGTTGGAGATGTTCTTAATTTCGATGATTCTAAAAAATACGACGTTATTTTCATGATTGCTGTTTTGCACCACATTCCAGGGAAAAGATTAAGGCAAGAGGTTCTTGAAAAAGCGGGAAGGTCCTTAAAAGAAAATGGAATTTTGATTATGACTAATTGGAATTTATTCCAAAAAAGTTATTTAGCCCATGTTCTTAAAAATATCTTTTTAAAAATTATTTTTAGAAGTAAGCTTGATTTTTTTGACGCGCTTATTCCTTGGAAAAATTTTGAGACCGGGAAGGCGGAGGCGAGGAGGTATGTGCATGCTTTTACTTTAAGGGAATTAAGAGGTCTAGTCAAAAAAAGTAATTTTAAAATAATAGAAAATTTCTATTCAAACAGGGGAAGAAAAACTAGCCCCTGGGATGGATGGAACCTTGTCACAATAGCTAAAAAGTGATAAGTTTATATCTCTAAATATGAACTTGAACGATTATAAAAAAATATACATGATCGGGGTAAAGGGTGTGGGCATGACTGCTCTTGCCGAGATTTTTAATTCTAGGGGCAAGGAAGTGGTTGGTTCGGACACAGAAGAAAAGTTTTTTACCGATGAAATATTAAAAAAGAGAGGGATAAAAGTTTACGAAGGTTTCAATTTCGCCAATCTGGAAGCGGAAAAGCCTGAACTAATAATTTATTCAACCGCCTACGCGGAAAATAATTTAGAGTTGGCGATGGCGAAAAATAAAAACATACCGATTCTAAGCTATCCGGAAGCTCTTGGCTTGATTTCCAAAGAAGGGGAGTGTATCGCCGTTTCGGGTACGCACGGAAAAACGACAACAACGGCCATGCTTGGTTTTGTCTTGGCCGAGCTTGGAGCCGACCCCACGGTCGTGGTTGGTTCGGCTGTGCCGCAATTCGGTGGGAATGCTAGAGTTGGCAAGGGAAGGAATATTGTTGTGGAGGCTGATGAATATCAAAATAAGTTTTTGCATCTTGATCCTTTGGGAATAATTTTAACCAGTGTTGAATATGATCATCCCGATTTTTTTAAAACCGAGAATGATTATATTCTGGCGTTTCAAGATTTTATCAAAAAGATTCCGCGAGATGGATTTTTAACAGCGTGTTTTGATGATAAAAAAGTAGAAGAAATTTCCAAGGACGCTTCTTGCGAAATAATTTCTTATGGACTAAATAATGGAGAATGGCAAGCCCGCCTTCGTCAAACTACGGCGAGGCAAGCGAAAAATATTAAATTAGAAGGAGGGGAAACAATATTTGATGTTTTTAAGGGTAATGTTTCCCAAGGAACTTTTAAAACTAAACTTTTTGGCAATCATAATGTTTTAAACGCGCTGGCGGTCGTTGCAACAGCCTCACAGCTCGGTTATAGGCTGGAGGATATAAAAAGAGCGCTTGGCGGTTTTCTGGGAACAGTGCGGCGATTTGAGATAAAAGGGGAAATTGATGGAATTACGATTATAGATGACTACGGCCATCATCCGACTGAAATCAGGGTTACCTTAAAGGCTGCGAGAGAAAAATATCCTGAAAATAGAATTTGGTGCATTTTCCATCCACACACCTTTTCCAGAACAAAAGCTTTGCTTTCGGATTTTATTCAATCCTTTGATGACGCGGATAAAATAATTGTTCTTGATATTTACGGCTCGGCAAGGGAAAAAATAGGCGAGGTGCATTCCAGAGATATAGTTGAAGTATTAAAAAAACAAGGCAAAGATGCCCTGTATCTCGGGACAATTCCCGAGGTGGTGGATTTTTTATCCGAAGAGGTAAAAAGTGGCGATGTTGTTATTACAATGGGAGCAGGGGATGTGTGGAGAGTGGGGGAAGGATTGTTGAAGTGAAAAGTGAAAAATGCAAAGTGAAAAGTTACGGTTAAAGGTTTAAGGTTTAAGGTTAAAATAACGACAATTTTTAACTTTGGACTGTAACTTTTAATTTTTAACTTTACACTTTTAACTAATTTTTTAAGTTGCTTTCCCTCCCAAATTATGTTAATCTTCAATAACAATTAAAATTAGAAATAAAATTTATGCTAGATAAAGAATTGCAAAAATTAGGCTTGTCAGACAAAGAGGCAAAGGTTTATTTGTCTTCTTTGGAGTTGGGTCCCTCGCCGGTTCAGGTTATTGCTCAAAAGGCGGGAGTGAACAGGGCGACGACTTATGTAATGATAGAATCCTTAATCGGTCGTGGATTGATGAGCTCTTTTGAAAAAGGAAAAAAGAGATTTTTTACTGCCGAGTCGCCGGATCAATTAATGACTTTGCTTAAGAAAGAAGAGGCGGAAGTCGGGACAAAAATCAAACAGCTTGGTGATATGATCCCGGAATTGAAAATGATTTTTTCTAATGCCGACGAAAAGCCAAAAGTTAGATTTTTTGAAGGTATAGATGGTTTAGAAGCCATACGAGAAGATGCTTTGAACTCAAAGTGTGAGAGCTTAGAGGAAATAGTATCCTTAGACGAGTATTATAAGATTTTTCCTCCTGGTGATAATGATTTTAGGCATACTTTTTTAAAAAGAATAGGTAGTATTCCAATAAAAGTTCTTTATACTAGCAAAAGCGGTCCAATATTAAAACAGAAAGAAGGAGTGATTGAAAGACGTTATATTTCGCAAGATAAATTTTCTTTTTCAACGGAAATTGTTATTTATGGAAATAAAATTTCAATAAGTGTTTGCAGGGGTAAAATCATAGGAGTAATTATTGAAAATAAAAATATAAGTGATTCTCTGCGAGCAATTTTTAATTTAGTTTGGAAAGTCGCAGAAAAATACTAGAATTTAAGTAAAAAATAAGGAGCATTTAAAGATGATGCTCCTCCCCCTTCTCCGTAGGACGTTCATGCGGGGGCCATGAACGTCCCAGCTCATTGCCCGTCAGGACAATGAGCTGTGCGCGGAACCATAAAGCGCTTCATTTCTCGCCTCCTTTCCTTTATTTAAAACATAAAATAGAGAAAATGTCAAGTTTTGTGTGGTTGTTTGGTAGCTGATTATTTAAACTTATGCAAAACATTATCGGTCATAAAAATATAGTCAGTTTTTTGGAAAGAAGTATCAAAAACGATAGCGTGTCTCACGCTTATTTGTTTTGTGGAGCGAGAAAACTGGGCAAAAGGACAATCGCGGAAAATTTTTCAGAAATTCTGCTTCAAAAGACAATTGTCAATCATCCCGACATCCATTTTGTGGAAAGAGGATATAACGAGAAAGAAAATAAATTAACAAAAAACATCGGTATTGAGCAAATAAGGGAGCTGGAGCATAAATTATCCTTGAGCTCCTTTTTAAATTCCTATAAAATTGGTATTATAGAAGAAGCGGAGTTATTGAGTATTGAGGCGGCTAACAGTCTTTTGAAAACCTTAGAAGAGCCAACGGCAAAAACGGTGATAATCTTGATCGCTTCGAGCGTTAATTCTCTGCCCGCGACAGTGGTTTCCCGTTGCCAAGTTTTTAATTTTTTTCCGGTGGCCAATGAAGAAATTTATAAACACTTGATTGATCTGGGGGCCAAGCGAGACGACGCGCGGGATCTCGCCAGCGCCTCTTGGGGAAAACCGGGACTCGCGATTGATTTTTGGAAAAATAAAGATGAAGAGGGCGAGGCATCATTTTCCGATTACAAAAAAACAGCAACGGGATTGATTACGGCAATGAGCGCGGAAACTTTTACCGAGAAGATGAGTTTTTTTGAAAAAGTTTTTAAAGAAAAAAAAGATACGCAAGAGCTGATCACTTCTTTGAATAATTTTTTTAATGTCTGGCTTACACTTTTACGCGATATGGCATTGCTCCAAAATGGATGCCGAGAGTTGGTTTTTAATTCCGTTTTTGAAAATGAGTTAAAGAAAATAGCCGATAATTTTGACGGAAGTTTGTTTTTTAAACTGTCCCGAGAAATAAAAAAAGCCAGCCGATACCTTGGAGAAAATTTTAATCCGCGGCTTGTTGTGGAAAATCTGATGTTGCTATTATAGAATTTAACAAAATAAATGGTTTTCTCTGCGTCATTCTGAGCGGAGCGAAGAATCTCCCGCATATGCGGGCTAGAAAAGAATGTTGCGGGCATTCGCCCGAGATCCTTCACTGCGTTCAGGATGACGACCTGCATGGCAGGCTGAAGACCTATAAAATTTATGTGTTTATGAAAAAAGTCTATCTTCTTTTCTCCTTGCTCGCCATTTTGGTTTTTACCGGAGCAAGCTGTATCAGCCTAAAAGGATCAAGTGAAACAAGCGGAACCGGCGGAGTGTTTAAATCAATTGATAAGGCCGAAAAATGGCAACAAAAAATCGCGGTTTCGTCGGTCAAAGGCAATGTTAATATTGCCAATGTTGATGTTTCGGTTTTGGTCTTTGATCCGCAAGACTCAAAAACAATTTATCTTGGAACAGCAAACAATGGTCTTCTCTACACGCTTGACGGTGCGGAATCGTGGCAGAGGGTCGCCGGTTTGGCCTCCGGGAAAGTTAATGATATAGTCGTTGATTCAAAAAATAAATGCGCGATTTATGCCGCAGTTGGCAATAAAATTTTAAAAACAATAGATTGCGCTCGTTCATGGCAGGCGACTTATGTTGATTCAAGGGCTGAGGGAGTAATAACTACAATGGCGACTGACCTGGATAATCCTTCGGTAATCTACGCCGGTCTTGCCACGGGAGATTTATTAAAATCAGTTGATAGTGGAGCCAGTTGGCTCGTGGCGAATAGGTTTGACAGCGGTCTGGTAAAAATTTTGGTTGACAAAAAAGATAGAAAGATTGTTTACGCAGGAACAACTAAAGACGGAATTTTTAAATCAATTGATGCTGGAAAAACTTGGGTTGACCTAACCCCCAAATTAAAAGAGTTTAAGGGAGCAAAGACTGTAAGGAATATGGTTTCCGATCTTTCCAAAGATAATACTTTTTTGGCTGATACAAAATATGGGATGATAAAAACGACTGACGGGGGAGAAACATGGCAGGCGATGAATTTGTTGACCCCTTCCGGAGATGTGCAAATTTATTCTCTAGCCATCAATCCAAAAAATGGAAATGAAATTTATTACGGCACTTCTTCAACAATATATAAATCAGTGGATGGCGGAGCAAGTTGGGTGACTAAAAAAATGCCAACAGCGCGCGCTGCCAGCTATCTTTTAGTTGATCCCAACGAAGGTAATATTGTTTACCTGGGGACATTAACGATTAAGAAATAAAATATGGTCAATGAATTTCCATCAGAAGAGAGAAGGGAATTAATACAAAAAGAAAAAATTTTAGATTTTGCAAGATACCTAGCATTTGCTTCGGAATCTTGGGCAACCTTAGATTCAGATGATCTGGAAGATAAACAGAAACAAAGGGAAGTGGAAGAAAATATTTTACGAGAAATTCCTTTTTTGAAGTATATAATTCAGCATAATGGAACTTATTTTCGTCAAAAAATCAAAGAAAAGTCTCCTATCGGCATGATGATGGGCAGGTGGACTCCCAATCAAGAGCATGTGGAAAAAGCAAAAAAGGCAGAAGAGGAAACACGAAAGGAAATCATAGAACATTATTCAGAAATATTTTTAGGACAAAACGTCGATTCAATAATTGCATTAAAAGAAAGATTTGAAACCGGAGCTATTAAAATGATTGATTTGGGAATTTTTGAAGATGAAGATGAAAAAGTACAGGTAGCGACTGACATGGAAAATAGCATTAAGCGGGATGTAATAAGGCAGACACTAGAAAGAGTATGGTCTAAAATAAAGACGATGGATAAAGACAATTGTCACGAACTTGGCTTGAAGTGGGAGGGAGAGGGAGGATTGGAAGAGGTTTGGGAAAGATACGATTTTATAAACACTAAAAAGGAAGAAAAGTTTGAGGAAGATTATAACAAAGAATTACTTGAAATAGAAAAAATACTTGATACACTTCATGAATCATTGCAAAAAATAAAAGAAGCAATAGCAGTCTATTGTACGGATTGTCCCGTTTGTGAAAAAAAATTTGATGTTACTAATTACCCGCCTACTCGCGATAATCCTAATAGTCATACAGAATATAAATGCACAAATAAGTTTGGTCATACTGATTCTATAGATAATGAAAAGGTAAAATATTTAAGAGAAGCAGAAGACGAAAGAGATCTGATAATATCCGAGCTAGTAACTCAAGAAGGTGAGATTATCGCTCAATTGATGTTAACCGTTAAAGATAAAACTGAAGCAAGGAGAATACAAGATCATGTTTTAAAAGGGCAAATAAGACTATTGACGGGGAAGGAAATAGAGGGTAAGCCATGGCAAGGTAGGCCTATTGAGGAAATAAAATTAGTAGATTCATCTGCTCAGACAAGAGAAGGAGATGTAAAAAAGGATAAAAATAGAGAAGTTCCCGAAAAAAATAGAGAATTTGTTAGGGAAATTAATTTTTTAATTTTTATTGCTAATAATATTAGTGCATTGAAGGATAATCTCAAAAAAACAGAATTTGAAAATTTTACTAATAATTTAGATGGTAAAGATTCTAAAAAGATAAATAAAAAAATCGATAATTTTAAGGGATTAGTGGAAAGCTCCATAACAGACATAATTAAAGAAAATGAAGATGCGCAGAGCTATATAAACGAAGGAATGGCAACCTTGGAAAATGTAAGAGAAGGGATAATGAAAATTTTATCTAGTAAATTTAATGAAGAAAATAATGAGATAAATTGGAATGATATAATAGAAAAGGTATTAGAAAAATTTTAAAATAATTTGAAGACTATGAACAATTTCGTTGAAAAAAACAAAGAAGAGTTTTTAAAAGTTATTGAGCATTTTAAGTCGGAAATTTCCTCTTTAAGAACCGGACGAGCCCATTCATCTATTGTTGATAATGTAGTGGTTGAAGCCTACGGGACAAGAACACCGATAAGAGGATTGGCTAATATTATTATCGCCGATCCAAAAACCTTAGTCATTGAGCCATGGGACAAGGGATTGGTTAAAGATATAGAAAAAGGGATTTTGGCGGCAAATATCGGCATTAATCCGGTTAATGAGGGAACAAAAATTCGTTTATCAATGCCGACCCTTACCGAAGAAAATCGTAGGGATTTAATCAAGATTCTAGGGCAAAAATTGGAACAATCCAGAATAAGTGCCAGAAATGTTCGCGATGGAATAAAAGATGAAATTAACGAAGCGGAAAAAAATAAGGAAATTAGTGAAGACGAAAAATTCAGGGCGCAAGAAGAATTGGATAAATTTGTGAAAACGCAAAATGACGAGATAAAAGCGATTGGCGATAAAAAAGAAAATGAATTAATGACTATTTGAGTAAAATAAGAATTAAGTAAATTAAGCAAGTTAAGATATGGATGAGAAAAAACAAGGGGGAAGTGAATTAATGGATAAAATTGTCTCTCTCTGCAAGAGGCGTGGTTTTATTTTTCCCGGATCGGAAATTTATGGAGGGATGGCTAACTCTTGGGATTATGGTCCACTGGGAGTGGAATTAAAAAATAATATCAAACAGGCTTGGTGGAAGAGATTTGTTCAAGAAAGAGGAGATATGGTTGGTCTTGATGCCGCCTTAGTTATGAATCCAAAAGTTTGGGAAGCCAGCGGCCACTTGAAAAATTTTACAGATCCGCTAGTTGAATGTAAAAAATGCCATAATCGTTTCAGGGCGGATCACATTGAGGGGAAGACTTGTCCCGATTGCGAAGGAGAGCTTACTACTGCAAAACAGTTTAATTTAATGTTTAAAACCTTCATTGGTCCTGCGGAAGAATCCGCCAACGTCGCTTATTTTCGTCCGGAGACAGCCCAAGCGATGTTTGTTGATTTTCGCCAAGTTTTGGAAACCAGTCGCAAGAGAATCCCGTTTGGCATTGCTCAAATCGGCAAGGCTTTTAGAAACGAAATAACCCCGGGCAATTTTATTTTTAGAACACGCGAGTTTGAACAAATGGAAATAGAGTATTTTATAAAAGAAAATGATTGGCAAAAAAGTTTTGAATATTGGCTTGCCGAAATGTACGAATGGATGAATTATTTGGGTTTATCCAAAGAACATATTCATAATCTGGAAGTTCCGGATGGGGAAAGAGCGCATTATTCAAAAAGAACGGTTGATATTGAATATGATTTTCCGTTTGGAAAAAGTGAACTTTATGGTCTGGCTTATCGCACGGATTTTGATTTAAAAAATCATTCTAATTCAAGCGGAGTAGACCTAGTCTATACTGATCCGGAGAGTGGAGAAAAATACATTCCTCACGTTATTGAGCCGACATTCGGCGTTGACAGATCCGTTCTTGCCGTCCTTGTTGAGGCGTATTGCGAAGAAGAGGCGCCGACTACAAAAGAGGGAGAGACGGAAACAAGAGTTGTTCTAAAGATCCCAAAACATATTGCGCCGATAAAGGTGGCCATTTTACCATTGTCAAAAAAAGAAGAACTATCAAATGTTGCCAAAGAAATTTATAAAGAAGTGTCTAGGAATTTTTTCGCGGAATACGATGAGACACAAAGTATTGGCAAACGTTATCGCCGGCAGGATGAAATCGGCACGCCATATTGTGTCACGGTAGATTTTGATTCGCTAGAAGATAAAAAAGTGACTGTGCGCGACAGGGATACAATGGAGCAAGAAAGAATTGAAATAAAAGAATTGGTTAATTATTTAAAAAATAAATTTTAAATGTTTCAAAAAACCACACTTAAAAACGGATTACGTCTGATTACAGCTAATATTGAAGGGACAGAGGCAATAACCGCCTTGGTTTTGTTTAAGGTTGGCTCGCGATACGAGACAAAATCAGAAAATGGCATTTCCCATTTTATTGAACACATGATGTTTAAGGGGACGAAAAAACGGCCGAATACTCTTGCTCTTTCAAAAGATTTGGACAGAGTTGGCGCCGAATACAATGCTTTTACTTCGAGAGACTATACCGGCTACTATGTAAAAGTTGACGCGGAAAAACTGGAATTGGCTTTGGATGTTTTGTCCGACATGCTTTTAAATTCAAAATTTGAAGAAGGGGAACTGGAAAAAGAAAAAGGCGTGATTTCCGAAGAGATAAGAATGTACGAGGATAATCCGATGATGTTTATTGATGATTTGTTTGAAGAAAATTTATTTGGTAGCGATCATCCCTTGGGGAGAAGTATTGCCGGAACGGTTAAGGGAATCAATGGTTTTTCCCGAAAGAAAATGATTGACTACAGAGAAAAATATTATACTCCGAATAACACGGTTCTTGTCTTGACCGGCAATTTGAAAAATAAAAAAATCAATGAGCTAACGGAAAAATATTTTGGCGAAAATGGGAAAAAGGCAAAACCGGTTTTTGAAAAATTTGTTTATCCGGAGAAAAATAATCATCCCAAAATAAAAATTAAAAATAAAGAAACAGAGCAAATTCAATTAGCGTTGGGGTTTCCCGCTTATTCATATTTCGATCCCCAAGTTTATGCCCTCAATCTTTTGAGCGTTATTCTGGGTGGTAACATGAGCTCCAGGCTTTTTATTTCAATACGAGAAAAAAGAGGTCTTTGCTATTTTATCAGGTCGTACTCCAATGTATATGAGGATGCGGGTAATGTTGTTATCCAAGCGGGACTTGATAAAACGAGAATAATGCCGGCCATAAAAGCGATCTTGGAGGAACTGCAAAAGGTGAAGAAATTCGGTGTAAAAGAAGAGGAATTAAAGAGAGCGAAAGATTGTATTAAGGGAAGGCTTATTTTAAGTCTTGAAGATTCAAGCAGTGTTGCCGACTGGTACGCGAAACAGGAACTTTTAATGAAAGAGGTTTTGACGCCGGAAGAAAAATTGAAAAAGATTTTTTCCGTTAGTGGAGATGATATAAAAAAAGTCGCCAATGATATTTTTTTGGGTGAGAAACTAAACTTGGCTATTATCGGTCCGGTTAACGAAGAAGAATTTATAAAAAAAATAAATTTAAATTCTTTTTTATGAAACAAATCTTCATTGCCAATTGGAAGATGAATCTAAACGTTGAGGAGTCGCTAGATTTGGTTAAAAAAATAGACAGTTTGTTAAAGAAAAATAAAGACACTGAAAAAAATGACGTTGTCGTCTGTCCATCTTTTTTAAGCTTATGGGCAATAAATAATTATTTTAATCAAAAGAAAAGTAAAATAAAGTTGGGCGCGCAAAATATTTTTTGGGAAGAAAAGGGCGCCTTTACCGGAGAAATATCGCCGAAAATGTTGAAAGAAGTCAATTGCCAGTACGCCATCATCGGTCATTCGGAACGGAGAGAAAATTTGTGGGAAAGCGATCAAATGATAAATCAAAAAGTCAGAACCGCTTTAAAGTTTGGTTTAACGCCGGTTGTCTGCGTCGGAGAAACATTTGAAGAAAGGAAGAGAGGACAAAGAGATTCTGTCATAGGCAGGCAAGTCGGCAGAGCTCTTGAGGGCGTTAAAAAAAATGAGTTTAGGAAAATAATTATCGCCTATGAACCGGTTTGGGTTATTGGAATCGGCCAAGCGGTAGAGCCGGAAGACGCGGCTTATTCACACCACTTGATTAGAAAAGTTTTATTCAAATCTTATTCCGAAAAAATAGTGGCTAAAGACTTGAGAGTAATTTACGGAGGAAGCGTTAATCCTGACAATATTGATAGTTTTATCTGCCAAGATGGGATTGACGGCGTCCTTGTCGGGAGCGCTTCGCTCGAAGCGGATAAATTAGTGAAAATGGTAAAGAGTTTTTCGTGTCCGAAGAGAAAAAAATAGTTATCTAAAAAATATTTATGTCTTACGATATTATTCCGCTTGTAATTACGATTGTTTGCCTGGTGGGGATAATTGTTATTATAGTTAGAAAATTTCCGGTTTTAGCCTCCATTGATATAGAATCAATAAAAAGCGAGAGGGAAGCAAAACAAAAAGAAAAAATTATCGCTTCCAGACTTGAGCGAAAAGTGGAAAGTTTTAAGAAGGGAATTTTTTCTTTGATTATTCCGATAATTTTAAAAATAAAAAGAATTTTTAAAGAAAAATATAATAAAATATCAGATTGGGAAAAAAGACATGCTAAGAAAAAAATATCGCCGAAATTGACTCTGGAAGAAAAAGAAATTGAAATAAAGAAACTTTTTTTTGCCGCGGACGAATTGATCAAAGAAGAAAAGACAGAAGGGGCGGAGAAGATATTTATAGAGATAATAAGCCTGGATCATAAAAACGTAGAAGCTTATAAAAAATTGGGAAACCTGTATTCCGAGCAAAAAAACTACGATTATGCGATAGAGACTTTACAGTATATTTTAAAGCTCAATCCGCGCGATATAGAGGTTTTAATTGATTTGGGAATGCTTTTAAAGCAAAAGGGAGAGAATATGAAGGCGTTGAAGTTTTTTTCCAAGGCCGTAGAACTGGAGCCGACAAAACCAAAAAGCCTTGATTTTTTAACTGATATAAGTATAATAATAGGGAATAAAGAATTGGCCAAAAATGCTCTTCAAAAATTGAGAGAAGCTAATCCGGAGAATAAAAAAATAGAAGAATTTGAAGAAAGAATAAGGGATATTGGCTAGACCGACCAAGTTTTTGCTCGGCTAGTCTCGTAATCCAAAAACTTTACCATGAGTTGTTTTTTTGTTTTACCCGAATAGATTAAATGCCGATGTAGCCCCCGCAGAAGCGGGGCAGGTCAGTTGGTACCCCGCATTTGCGGGGCATGGTAAGGAGTCTATGTTTTATACGTATATTTTAAAATCACTGAAAGATGGACGAAGATACATAGGGCATACTAATAATCTTGAAGTGCGGCTTAAGTTTCATAATAACGGAGCAAACCCGTCCACAAAGAATAGACGGCCGTTGGAATTAGCTTGTTTTAAAGCATTTGATACTAAGTTGGAAGCGGCAAGATATGAAAGATATTTGAAAAGTTTAAAAGGTGGAAAACAGTTAGAATTAGAAATGAGTCAGATGTTAAAAAATGCCGATGTAGCTCAGTTGGTAGAGCAACTCCATGGTAAGGAGTAGGTCCGCGGTTCGAATCCGCGCATCGGCTTTGTAGAAAAAGCCATGGATGTAGCTCAGTTGGTACCCCGCATTTGCGGGGCATGGTAACCCCGCATTTGCGGGGGCGCATCGGCTTTGAAAAAAAGGGCAGGTACCGAAGTAGTCAAACGGGGCAGACTGTAAATCTGCTGGCTCACGCCTTCCAAGGTGCAAATCCTTGCCTGCCCACCATAGAGATAATGCCACCTTAGCTCAGCGGCAGAGCAACTGTTTTGTAAACAGTAGGTCCTCGGTTCAAATCCGAGAGGTGGCTCCATAAAATAATTTTTAAATAAAAATAAATTAATATTATGTCTCAAGACAATTTAATCAAAATGGAGTGTTCGGTCTGTCATCGCATCAATTATTTTTCCCACAAAAATAAAAAGACGATAAAAAACAGACTTGAGTTGGAAAAATATTGCAAGTGGTGCAAAAAACACACAACCCATAAAGAAACGAAATAACCCATAGTCAAATGGAGAATAAGGAAAGTCTCAAATTTCCTAATTTGATCATCTTCGCAAGCAGTTTTTGCTTGATGGTTTTAGAGCTCGTTGCCGGACGAATTATGGCTCCATATCTTGGGGTCTCTCTTTATACTTGGACAAGCGTAATAGGAATAATTCTAGGGGGAGTAAGTATCGGCAATTATTTGGGCGGACGAGTAGCCGATCGCAATCTGTCCAAAAAAGTTTTAAGCAGTGTTTTTTTTCTCGCCGGAATTTCCAGTATCGGGGTTCTTTATTCAGTGCCGTTTATTGGAAATCTTTTGGGTAAGACGGAGATGATCCCCATACCTCTCGCGACTTTTATTTTTTCTTTCTTTGTTTTTTTTCCCGCCAGTTTATTTTTAGGTTGCATTTCTCCGATGGTTGTTAAGTTTGATCTTGATAACCTCGAAAAGGCCGGTCAAACCGTTGGACGCATTTACGCCTTCAGCGCCCTGGGAAGTATCTTGGGGACATTTGCCACGGGATATTTTTTAATCTCTTTTTTCGGAACAAAAATAATAGTGATCGGAGTTTCGGTTGCCCTTGTTTTGATAAGTTTTTTTATTCTTATCTTTGGAAAAAGCGCCAAAGATTTTTTAAAAGAAAAAACAAATATTATTTTTGGATGCCTTTTGGTTTTTAGCTTTTTTATTCCAAAAAATTGCCAAGAAGAAACAAATTATTATTGCATTAACGCCCGAGCGCAAACTCTGGACGGTGGAGTTAATGGATATGTTTTAAGACTCGACCACTTAGTTCACAGTTTTGTCTACCCCGGCAATGAAGATGTTTTAACTTACGACTATGAAAGGTTCTATAAAATTCTTACGGATTATAGAATAAAACAAACCGGAGAAAGTAATTTTGAAGCGTTTTTTCTGGGTGGCGGGGGATATACTTTGCCGAGATATTTTGAAAAGATATACCCCGAGAGCTCTTTGGAAGTGGCCGAAATCGATCCCGGAGTGACAAAGTTCAACTATGAACATTTAAGTTTAAATCCGGAGACAAAAATAAAAACAACCAACGCGGACGCGCGAATGTTTTTAGCCAAAGCGTCGGCGGAAAAAAAATACGATCTTATCTTTGGCGATGCGTTTAATGATTTTGCCGTGCCTTATCACCTGACAACACTGGAATTCGGAAAAATAATAAAAGAGCATCTCGCCCCGGATGGATATTACGCAGTGAATGTGATTGATAATTACAAATACGGAAAATTTGTTGGATCATTTTTGAAAACAATGCGAGAAATTTTCCCTTATGTTTATCTCGCGCCCCTTGCGAGTAACTGGGAAATAGATAAAAGAAATACTTTTGTCATTTTAGCCGGAGAGACGGAATTGGATATAAATAAATGGGGCGAGGTTTTATGGACAACGGCGGAAGCTGGGAGCGGAGACGAAAGAGATTCGCCGGAGGAAATCGGATATTTTGCCGAGAATGAAGAAGTTACAAAATTTTTGGAAGAAAAAAAGGCGATTGTCCTAACCGATAATTACGTTCCGATTGACAATTTCCTCGCGCCGGTTTTTAATTCTATACAGTAAGATAGCGCGAGCGTATTCTCTTTTTTTACATCACCTTACCGTGATAGCAGAAGTAATTTTAGAAATAATCAAAATCCTAAATCCTAAGCACCAAATCCTAAACAAATCCAAATATCAAATGACCAAAATCCAAAACAGGCTGATCTAACTCGTCATCCCGAGCTTGTCGAGGGATCTCACCCCTTACCACAATTCACTGTATGAGATTTCTCGACAAGCTCGAAATGACAAAGGGGAGATATTTGAATTTCGAATTTAGAGTTTATAGCATGGGAGCTTAGCGAGGTTAGTGTCATGTTTTTTCCTCCCGCCAAAGCCATGGGGGTGTAGTTCAGTGGTAGAACACTGGTCTCCAAAACCAGGGACGAGGGTTCGATTCCTTCCGCCCCCGTGGCATCGGCAGGTAGGGAAAAGAAGCATTGTGGGTTCGATACTTACGGGTTACTGTAATTGTGTAAATATCAAAATAAAAAACGCTTCTAAAATGAAGCGTTTTAAGTTTCTATAATTTACGTATTTTATTCTTCGCAAAAGACAAAATTGCCATTTTCCTTGTTGAAGAAAAAACTTCTGCTCCATTTTCCGCCATAATGTTCTTTTAGCACTTCCATCACTTTTTCTCCACTTTCCGGGGTTTGAATAACTAAAATTTTATCTTGATTTTTATTTCCCGAGACAACGCCATAAGTTAAATCAAAGATGATAGAGAAGGGTTTTTTGTCGGGAACTTTAAATTCGATCAAACCGACACTATGGTATTTTCCGGAGTAGTTTACTTTATTTAAAGAACTGTTGCTTCGCGTGTCGCTATATCGGCAGGGGGGGGCGAGGTCGAAAAAAGACTCTTCGCCACCAAAATTTTCTGCTAGCTTTCGGCCGAATTCTTGAGTAGCATCCTTGCAATGATTTCTGTAATCATCGGCGGCCATAGAGTTTAAAACAAAAACACACTGTTCCGTAGCTTCTTCTCCAAGGAGCGGGGAGATTTGTCTCTTCAATGTCTCTAAGTTTTTTTCTGAAGTCAACGATATTTCCAGTAAATTGAATGGTTTTTCTTCATTTTTATGGTCAATATATTGTTCAGGGTTCATATTTTTGCGTAAATGATTAAGTAATTATAGCACACTTAAATCGTAATTTAACTCTTGTCAAGGAAATTTGCCATTGACAAGTGAATCTTTCCGTGTCATAATAAGATATCTTAACTAATCATTGGCCGTATTAAAAGGCCAACGACTCGAATCTCTTGTGTCAATTTGTGGCCCAGCGGAAAATCGGGTCACATTTTTTTATGACACAAACAAATAATGTTGTGCCTAGCTTTAACGCGCTAGGTATTGCTCCCGAATTACTCGGGATTTTAAACCGTCTGCAGTTCAATTCTCCAACGCCGATTCAGCATCAGTGTATCCCCGCCGCTTTGGATGGAAAAGATATTGTGGGTATCGCTCAAACCGGCACGGGAAAAACTTTGGCTTTTGGCGTACCTATGCTTCAATTGCTTAGCCAAAATAATGGCCAAGGATTAATCCTTTTGCCTACTCGCGAATTAGCTTTGCAGGTAAATGAAGTACTTCAAAATATTGGCAGAAGTTTTGGTTTGCGTACCGCGGTTTTGATCGGTGGCGCTTCCTCTCACGGACAGATTATGGATATCCGTCGCGAGCCTCATATTTTAGTTTCCACTCCGGGAAGATTGATTGATCTTGCTCGCCAAAAAAAGCTTTCCTTGAAAAAAGTGAATATGGTTGTTTTGGACGAAGCTGATAGGATGCTTGATATTGGTTTTATGCCGGCTATAAAACAAATTTTTGGGATTCTTCCACGCGAACGCCAAACTTTGATGTTTTCGGCGACTATGCCTAGCGCGATCGCGGAAATTGCCGCGCGCTATATGAAAATGCCCTTACGCATTGAAGTTGCGCCTTCGGGCACCGCCGCGAAAAACGTGGAACAAGAATTATTTATTATTTCCAAAGAAGCAAAAATTCAACTTTTGGATAAAATTTTATCCGATACGTCCGGAACAGTTTTGGTTTTTTCCCGCACAAAGTTCGGAGCAAAAAAAATCACGACCAATGTACGCGCCATGGGACACGCGGCTATCGAAATTCATTCCAATAAATCTCTCGCTCAAAGAAAAGCGGCTCTTGAAGGATTTAAGTCCGGAAGATTTCGCGTCCTTGTAGCGACCGATATCGCTTCTCGCGGTATTGACGTTAAAGATATTTCGCTTGTCGTAAATTATGATTTACCCGACAACGCCGAAGGATATATCCATAGAATCGGACGAACCGGCCGAGCTGATAAATTCGGCAAGGCGGTCTCGTTTGCTACTCCGGAAGAACGTCGAGATGTTAGAGATATTGAACGCTTGATTAAAAAAACAATTCCGGTTTTGGCTTTGCCTATCCTGCCACCTCGTCGCGCGGTTTACGTTGGTGTTGATAGGGGAAACAGTAGAGGTCAAAACAACAGGCCTTTTAATGGGCGAAACAGGAATAGAAATTTTGGTCGTCATCAATAAAATAAATCGCTGTATAATAATATTAGTAATGCCTAACAATAAAAAGATGCTTAAAAGTATCTTTTTTGGTATACTGAATATAGTTTATATTTATAATAAATTATTAAAAAAGTATGCCTAAAATAAAAATTTTGCTGTTTACTGTTCTTTCAGTTTTACTAACTATGGGCGCCGGTTGCAGTGACGACATGCCTGAAGATCAGAGAGTGGATTACGAAGAAGATATTAAGCCGATAATTGAAACAACCACTAAGCCAAAAGTGCGGGGTAGCTGTAATGTTATTGATAGTAAAGGCACTTGCGTTGATTTTATTGGAGAAGTGTTTACCGAAGAAAGAATGAAATTATCTTGCGTGGAAGGAAAATTTTCTCTTGACGCTTGTCCTTATTCCGATTTAGGTGGATGTCAAGCGACCGGAGGGACAATCACTGAAAGTATTATTTGGTCGTATGCGCCGATTACACCCGAAGAGGCTGGCTATCAGGCGAAATCTTGCAATGCTTTGGGAGCGGGAAAATGGGTGACACCAGCAAGCCTTTTGGGAAATTAAAATGTTTTAGATTAAACGGCGCCTTGAAGGTTCCGGTAAATTAAAATTTATTTATGCGAATCGCAATGAATGTTACTAGAGATTATCTTGGCGGGATAGGCACTTCCAATGTTAATTTATTGACTTTTCTAAATGGAACAGGTAAGGGAGTTATTGGGATTGAATTAAACGCTCGTCGCCACATGAGAGGAGCGACTTCTTTTTGGCATCTTTCTCCCGATTGGTTTGAGCAACATATTTTTAATATTCATGATCTTCCCTTGAATAAGGCGTTGGAGAGGGCAAAGAGTTTGAAAGACGTAGAAAAGTACTATCGGCCGATAATCAGTATGGTCAAAAAAATTTTAAGAAGAGAAATGCCCGACGTTTTATTTTTAAACGGAACTTATTATCTGCCATGGATAATATCTATTGCCGCTCACGAATTGGGAATACCGATAGTTTTGCGGTACGCCGGAGTATTGTCTTTGGAAACTTTTAAATTTAAGCCAAGAGAGAGAAGCATTTTTTTAGCGATGGAAAAATCTTTCAGGAAAAGAGTTTTTTCTTTTATCTTCCCGTCCCAGCTTTGTCGAGACGTCGTTGAAAAAAAAGTTTACAGAAGACCGATAGAAAGAGCTTATGTTATTCCCAATCCGGTAAATACTCCCAAAATAGATATAGACAGATCAGTCGAAAGAAGAATCGCCGCTGTTGGGAGATGGGATGCTATTAAAAATTTCAAGGCTTTTTTTGATGTGCATAAAATTTTGAAAAAACAAAATTGGGATCACGTGGCCACTTTTGTGACTAAACGCGAAAAAATAAAAAATATTCCCAAGACAATAAATTTATTAGCGCCGATGCGCCAGGAAGGTCTTTATCAATTTTATAAATCGCAGGGTTTGATTATTGCGCCGTCTCTTTTTGAGACTTTTGGGAATGTTCCGATGGAAGCGGTTTGTCTCGGTATCCCCGTTTTAGTCAGCGACAAGATGGGTTGCGCAGATATTTTGCATATGGCCGGGCTTGATAATATGGTTATGTCTTTTGATAATTTGAAAGAAGTAGCGATAAGAGCAAAACAACTTTGCGGCCAAGAAATATTACCTAAACAGTTAAACAATCTAAGAAAAACACTTGATCCAAAAACAATAAACGAACAGGTTGTCGCGGTTATGAGAGAAGCCGCGGGGAGCATATAAAATATATTACAACATTGGAGATAAAAAAGAGCCGGAAGAGCTCTTTTTCTTTTTTAAAATGTTTTTTTATGCTATAATAAATGAATTATAAATACTATGGGGGAAAAGAAAAACACAAAAGAAATTTTGGTTAAAAAAGAGGATAAGAAAAGTTTTGACGAACTTATTGAGGCGAGCATAGAGCAAACTAAAAAAACTCAATTAGTGCGCGACTTGAAAGAATTGGAAGGACCTCATTCAATCACGGATTTAGTTGCTTTGATTGTTAAAAAAGCGTGGGAATCATCCGCTTCGGATATTCACATTGATCCTCAACCAAGTTCGGTTTTAATTCGCTATCGCATAGATGGCGTTCTTCATGATGTTCTTTCCTTAAAAAAAGAACTTCATCCTCTTATTATTTCTCGCATAAAAGTTTTAGCCGGTCTTCGCACTGACGAACATTTTATGGCGCAAGACGGCAGGTTTAAGGTAATTGAAGGGACAAATGAAATTGATCTTCGCGTTTCCATTATTCCAACTTATCACGAAGAAAATGTGGTCATGAGGCTTCTTGTCGGCGAAGCGCGCGCTTTGGATTTGATTGAGCTTGGTTTTTCCGCTCGCGATTTGGATATTTTGCAGAGATATATTAAAAAACCATACGGAATGATTTTGGCGACAGGGCCGACCGGATCGGGAAAAACGTCAACGCTTTATTCTATTCTAAAAATTTTAAATTCAAGAAATGTTTCCATTGTCACAATAGAAGATCCGATTGAATATTCTGTCGCCGGTGTCACTCAAATCCAAGTCAACACCCAAACGAATCTTACTTTTGCCGCCGGTCTGCGTTCGATCGTTCGTCAAGACCCAAATATAATCATGGTGGGAGAAATTCGTGACGAAGAGACTTCGGGCATCGCTATTAATGCCGCTATGACCGGACATTTATTACTTTCCACTATCCACACAAACGATGCGGCAACAACTTTGCCCAGGTTGCTTGATATGGGCGCGGAGCCTTTTTTAATCGCCTCAACGGTAAATATAGCGATTGGCCAGAGACTCGTTCGTCGTCTTTGTGAAAAATGCCGGAGTCAGTATACTCTTACGCGTGAAGAGACAGCTTCTCTTTCCGCCGTTATTCCCAATGAATTATTAAAAAAGTATAAAAGTTTTTGGAAAGAAAACGGTTGTAGTGCTTGCAACAATACCGGATATACAAAAAGAAGCGGTATTTTTGAAGTACTTGAAGTGACAGAACCGATCAGAAGGCTTATTATGCGCCGAGCTAATGCCGATGAAATCAGGGTTGCCGCAAAACAAGGGGGGATGACCACCATGCTTGAAGACGGTTTTAATAAGGCAGTTGCCGGAGTTACTTCCATCGCAGAGATATTGAGAGTAATCCGCGATTAATAATATGGATTCAAAAAAATCATCAGTGACTGAAAAAAAAGAAGAAGTCAAAAAAATCGCAAAAATTAAAACCGTCAAAGAAAAGAAGGTTTATTTTTTGAGTGTTAAAATTAGAGATAAAATTTTATTAGCTAAACATCTATCAGTTATGCTTGAAGCCGGGATACCACTAAGAGAAGCCTTGGAGACACTTCACGAACAGACAGATTCAAAATCATTAAAATATATTTTAGGAATTGCCGTTAAAGATTTATCGGGCGGACAAGTTTTGGCTTTTAGCTTAAATAAATTTCAAAAAATATTTGATCCGTTTTTCGTTAATTTAGTGAAGGTGGGGGAGACCTCCGGAACGCTTCAGTCAACATTGAAATATTTGGCGGCCCAGCTTGAAAAAACCCAAGACCTCCAAGGTAAAGTCAGAAATGCTCTTCTTTATCCCGCGATAGTTTTTTGCGGGGCGCTGGGGGTCGGGATATATTTAGGTTTTTTTATGTTACCGCAGTTGTTACCCCTCTTTTCTTCAATGGATTTGAAATTGCCCTTTACCACTAGAATGCTCTTGGCCGGAGCAAACGGTTTTTCGACTTATTGGCCGTTTATTTTAGCTTTTTTGATAGTCATCTCTGTGGTTTTTGTTTTTCTTTTTAGAATAGAAAAAATAAAAATAATTGTTCACGGTTTTTTTATCAGATTGCCGATTTTGGGGAGGCTTTTTAGAGAAATACAAGTTATGCAATTTTCGCGCGTTTTTGGAATTCTTCTTTTGAGCGGGATTAAAATAGTTCCTGCTTTAAAAATCACTGCCGACTCGTTGACCAATCTTGTTTATAAAAGAGAAATTAATAGAATAGCGGATTTGATTGAGCGAGGAGAGGCGGTCGGTGGACAATTATGCAAGCTAAAATTATTATTTACCAAAACTTCGGCAAACATGGTTGTGATAGGAGAACGCACCGGTCGTCTCTCGGAAAGTCTGACCGCTTTGGCTGATTTTTCAGACAGAGAAATAGATACCATGACAAGAAATTTGTCTACCATGATTGAGCCGTTTGTTTTGATGCTTGTCGGAATAATGGTTGGCTTCGTGGCTCTTTCCGTGATTACGCCGATATACCAGTTAACTCAAAGTTTTTCGGGTTGATTATATTTATGAAGGAGCCCTTTTTGGGGAGTATTAAAAAAAATCGGGGGTTTACCCTGATAGAACTTTTGATTGTTTTGGCAATCGGAGCCATGGCCGTAGGATCATTGGCTCTTTTTGGCAATCAATTTGTTGTTACGCAAGAACTTGAAAGAGCCGTAGAGCTAACCAAGAATGAATTAAAAGCGGCTCAAGCTGATTCAATTTCCGGGACATCGGATTCTGTTTGGGGTGTAGCGATTTTCCCAAATTATATTGTTCGTTTTCAAGGGGAAAATTTTAATGATCGTATCCAGGCATTTGATCTTATTACCAACTTCAGTAGCGCGCTTTTAATTTCTTCCGGACAAGAGGAAGTGCCAAGTGAAATTATTTTTCATCGTCTTGATGGGATTCCGGAAAACCCGGTAGAAATTACTTTTACTTTAAACAATAAAACAAAGATGATTAGTGTTAATAGCCAAGGCTTGATTTCAAACGAATAATTTTTATGAAGAAAATAAATAACAAAGGACAATCCCTTTTGGAAGTTATTCTCGCGCTTGGTCTCTTTGCTGTCGCCGCAGGAACAGTTTTTGTTTTGCTTGGTAGTCAATTTAAAAGTTTGGAAATAGTTCGTGATGGAACCCAAGCGATATCTTTAGCGGAAGAGGGCTTGGAGGGCGCAAGAACCATTCGCGATCGTGATTGGGATCTGCTTGCTTTGGGAAATCATGGCTTAAAAATATCCGAAAATAAATGGACATTTGAAGGGGAATCTGACGTAAATGAAGATGGCTATACTCGCTCTATTTCAGTTTCCGAATTAGGAGTAAATGAGAGAATGATTACCTCAACAGTAACCTGGACTCCCAGTTATTTAAGAAATCAGACAATTACTTTAACCAGCGTTTTGTCTAATTGGCGAAATCTTTTTGAGCCGTTGCTTTCGGGAGATTGGAGCAATCCGCAAACACTCGGGAGTGTTGATCTTGGAGCAGGAGAATCCGCGACTTCTATTGCGGTTAGGGATAAATTCATCTATCTGACCGCGACAGCAAATGATTCAAAAAAAGCGGATTTTTTTATTGTTAACGCAACTAATGGCAATAATCCTCTTTTGGTCAGTTCCCTAAAGACTGGTGATGGTTTAAATTCAGTAGCTATTAGCGGAAATTACGCTTATGTTGCCAACATTAACGGCAATCAATTGCAGATAATTGATATTTCCAATACAAATAATCCTCTTCTTGTTTCGTCGGTTGGTTTTCCTGGGAATACTGAAGACGGGTTAAGTGTGGCTATATTTGGACAATATGCTTATGTCGGTTCAGAAAAATCAAGTAGCCAAGAGTTTTATATTGTTAATGTTTCAAATCCGGCTAATCCCAGCGTCGTTGGCTCACTTGAAATTGATGCTAATGTCAACGACATTGCCGTTTTTGGCGAAAGAGTATTTTTATCAACAGCTAAGGATTCAGGAGAATTTATCGTCGTTAACGTCAGTGATCCGGTTAATCCCGTAATATCAGCATCGCTGGATATTTTGGGAGCAACCGAAGACGGAAAGGGGATATATATTAATAGCCAAGATAATAAAGCATATTTAGTTCGCACTGTCGGCGGAGATCATGACGAACATCACGAGATCGCTATTATCGACGTTTCAAGCGCGGATAATCCTACTCTCCTTGGATCATCAAATTTTGGCTCAAGTGTTAATAGCGTTTTTGCAGCTGATAGTTTGGGGTTTTTTGCCACATCGTATTCCAACGGAGAATTTCAAATTTTTAATGTTTCCGATCCGTCAAATATAATTGCCTATAGTAATCTGAATTTTTCTCAAATTGCGACAGATATCGCCTTTGAAGATAACACAGTCTATGTTTCAGTTCGATCTAACGACGCTCTTAGGATAATCACTTCGCAATAAAATTTATGCCGTCAAAAAAAGAATTAAAATCCACAGGGTCGACCCTTATTGAAACGTTAATATATATCGCTCTAATCGGTCTTATTGTCGGTAGTATTGTTCTTCTAACAAGCGCCGTTTTAAATAGCAGGGTTAAGACCAGATCATCCCTGATTCTGGAAGAAAATATGAGATTTGCCATAGATAGCATAAAAAGAAAAGTTTTTTCAGCTTCAGGTATTTCTTCGCCGATTATCGGTGTGGAGGATGATGAGTTAACAATCACGATGACTGATCCGACAAGAAATCCCACGATTTTTTCTTTGGTGAATGGCGTAATTATGATAAAGGAAGGAAATGCCGAGACAATCGAAATAACTTCAGATGAGGTGGAAATAACCGGCCTGTCTTTTGTCGGACTTGATAGCGATCCATCTTCCGTGAAAATAGAAATGGTCGGTGAATTACGCGGAGCGATTGGTAGAGCGCAATCAAATTATTCCTTAAGTGATACGGCGGTCATTCGTCGTTAACTAGACCCACTGAACAATAATCCTTTCTACTGCAACTTGTAATTTTGGCTGTAAATTGTTCAAATCTCGTCGAGGTATTACCAATATCCCTCCTCGCTTTTCACAATTTTCGCCTAAAATTACTGCGTTTCGTAACGAAAGATTATTATTCAGCGGGTCTAAATTATGATCAAGAAGCTAAATCAAAATGGAGCGGCCATGATTATATCAGTTTTGATTTTATCGGTAGTGATGCTTAGTATGGCTTTAACCGGGACTTCTTCCTTTATGCGCGAAATACAAATTATTGAAGCGGCCAAAAATAAAAAAATTTCTTTAAGCGCGGCAAACGCTTGCATTGAACTTGCCATTGATAGACTAGGAAGAAATATTAATTATCAAGGAAGTGAGACAATAAATAACGGAACGCTTCTCTGTAATATTTTAGCTATTAATCCGGGCCCGCCATGGACAATAAAAGCGGAGGCTTCTCGAGGCAATCAATCCGCGAAAATGCAGGCGGTCTTATCGTCACGTTTACCGGTCGTTGTTGATTCGTGGGAAGAAGTGGAAGATTTTTAAAAAAGTTTTCCACAGATATAATATTATTTTTCCTTGTAATGAGGTATAATATATTAATTATAAATAATGTCCATCTTTTTTCTTTCTGCCACTTTTAAAAGTAGCAATCAGAAAATTTTGATGGCGCCTAATTAACTATGATGAAAAACAAAGGTTTTACCTTGATAGAGCTACTTATCGTAATAGCTCTTATCGCGGTTATCGCCGGAGCGGTGATCATTGCCTTAAATCCGGCAAGACAATTTGCTTCAGCGCGTAATTCTCAACGTTGGTCCCATCTTCCGGCCATCTTGAACGCCATTCAGCAGAATACAGCGGAAAATCAAGGAACATTTACTTGCGCCGAAGGAGTTATTCCTATTGTCGCAACTGCTGTCTCGGTAGCCGGTTACGACATCTGCGCTTGTTTAGTTCCCAACTACATGTCATCATTACCATTTGATCCTTCAGCAGGTTCATATACCAGTTGCGCTGATTATGATACGGGATATACTATCATTAGAGATGGAGACACTGGTCGGGTAACTCTTACGGCCGGGTCAGCTGAATTAGGGGCGGCTATCAGTTCCACACAGTAATTTTTTTAAAAAAAGAAACTAAAAATCGGATGCCTTAAAAGCGTCCGATTTTTATTATTTCGTAATTTAATCTATAATTAATGAAGGTAGTATTAAAAAATAATTTGAAATGAAAAATAATACCAAAAAAACATTAAAGTTATATTGGCATGAGGCCAAAAAACATAAGATTACCGGCCTCATTCTTTTATTTTCTTCAATTTTAACAGCGATTGTTGAGGCATTCATCCCTTTTTATTTTTATAAATTTAATTATTTAAGTTAGTCCAATGAAATACATAATAGTAAAAGATATAACAAAGAACAATCTGAAAGGATTTTCAGTTAAAATACCATTGCAAAAATTGGTTGCTATTGTTGGTCCGAGCGGAAGCGGTAAATCCACCTTAGTTCATGAGGTACTATATAATAATTCGATCAAGAACAAATGGGATATAAAAAATCTACCGAAGGTTGTTGATATTCTTGAGCAAAAAGTAATTCTTCCAAGGGATACAAAATTGAGTTTGGGCGAATTTAATTTTGATAAATTAAAAAAGAAATTGGACATGATTCACAAGGAAGATTTGTTGATAGTTGACGAGCCCTGTGCTGGATTTTGTGAAAAAGAACGAAAATCGATTTTAAAAATATTGAAAGATAAGGTTAAGCAAGGATATTCAATAATCGCAGTTGAACATAACAAGGAAATAATTGCTAATGCTGATTATATAATAGAGCTTGGTCCAGGTGCTGGACGATATGGAGGGAAATTGATTTTTGAGGGAAACTTAACTGAATTTAAAAAGTCCGGTACTATTACAGCCGAATATGTTTTTAATGTAAATAAAGACTTACTTAAACATGAAACTATCAAGAAGGGCAAAGTAGTTACAATTTCAAAAATATCCGCTAGAAATTTTAACAATTACAGTTTTATATTTCCGCTCATAAGTATAGTTTGCCTAACTGGCTGTTCAGGTTCTGGCAAGTCAACATTATTGGATGTCACTTATCGTGCTTTATTTAAAGGAAAAAATGCATGGAAAATCAAATTAAAAACGGTCAATGTTGACGGTAAATCAAATGTGCGCAGGTCATTTATTGTGCCCCAATCTCCAATCGGAGATCATCCATCAAGCACGCTCGCGACCTATGCAAAAGTTTGGGACAACATAAGAGAAATTTTTGCAAATGAAAAATTATCAAAGCAATTAGGATTAACAAAGTCCGATTTTATTATTTCTAATAGCATTTTAGAGTCAAAAAATGATTTTTCAAGAGATGTTTTAAAAGTTTACTATAAGGGTAAAAACATTGAAGAAGTCACAAATATGACAATTGATGAGGCATTAGAAATATTTAAAACAGATACCCTAATAGTAAGAAAATTAAAATTTTTGCAGGAAGTAGGTTTGGGCTATTTGGTTCTTGGACAAAAATCAGGTTCTTTAAGCGGAGGAGAATCCCAGAGAGTAAGAGTCGCAAATATTCTTTCAAAAAAATTAGGTGATAGGACTGTTTACATCTTTGATACTCCGACGAGAGGTTTGCATCTTAAGGATATTCCAGTCATGGTAGATATTTTTAGAAAAATCATAAACAAAAACAATACAATTCTAATAGCAGATAATAGAGAAGAGATATTTCATTATTGCGACTATCGGATAAATCTTTAAAAAATTTTCTCCAAAACAGAATTATTTAAAAAACCGGATGGTTTTATAAAATAGAATAATCTTATGATGAGAATAACAATTTTGGCTGTGGGAAAAATCAAAAAAGATTATTTTCGTGAAGCGATAGGCGAGTATTTAAAAAGATTGAGTCCGTACGCCAAGATAGATGTTGAAGAAATTGAAGCAGAGCCTTTTAAAAGAGAATCGGATAAAGATAAAGCGAAAAAGATAGAAGGGGAGAAGATCTTGAAATTTTTAGAGAAAAATGAGGGAAATATTATTATTCTGGACGAAAAAGGAAAAAATTTTTCTTCTCATGAATTCGCAGAATTTCTTGAAGATAAAAATGAAAGAATTATTTTTGTAATCGGGGGAGCGCTTGGATTTCATGAAAACATTTTAGAAAATCCATATCGAAAATTATCCCTTTCCAAAATGACTTTTCCTCACGAAATGGCCAGAATGATCCTCTTGGAACAAATTTATCGAGCATCGGCGATTATGAGTGGTAAAGAGTACCACTACTAGAAAAATATTCTTAGTAGATTACTCTATTCTGTGATATAATTATCGCAGAATAACGGCAGAAAGATTTATGAAAGTATCCATAGTTGTTCCCGCCTACAATGAAGAAGGATTTCTTCCCCGATGTTTAAATTCTATTTTTTCCAGCGATTTGCCGGATAATTTTGAAGTTATTGTTGTAAATAATGCCTCAACTGATAAAACAGAGATGGTCGCTAAAAATTTTAAGGGAGTGAGGGTTATCAATGAATCAAAAAAAGGAGTTACTCGAGCAAGGCAGGCCGGCTATTTGGCTTCCTCTGGGGAAATATTGGTTTTTTTTGACGCCGACTCCATAGTCTCAAAAAATTGGTTTAATATCGTTATCAAAAAATTTACGAACGACTCCGAATTGATCGGTATATCGGGTCCTTACCATTTTGAAAAAATTTCAAAAATAGTAGCCTTTCTTGAATCCATCTACAATAATATCATAATGCCCGTTGGAGAAAAAATTTGGAAGTATGTTTTTCGTCAAGGGGGAATAATGCTTATCGGAGGGAATTTTGCCGTGAGGCGCGAGGCCTTAGAAAAAATAGGGGGGTTTAATACAAATTTGGAATTTTATGGCGAAGATACGGAGCTGACAAGGCGAATAGCTAAAATCGGAAAAATAGAATTTTCAAAAGAGCTGGTAATCGGCTCTTCTCTAAGAAGATTTGGCGGAGAAGGCGGAATAAGGTTGATTGCAAAATATGTTATAAATTTTTTCAGCGAGTGGATTTTTAAAAAACCTTTGAATAAAATCTACCAAGATTTCAGATAATAGACTTGTTGCGTAATAATCTTTCGTTACGAAACGCGGTAATTTTAGGCGAAAATCTTATAAAGCGACGATGTTTATACATTAGTATAAGCAGAGGAGCTTTAGAAGATTTGTAGCCAAAATTACTAGTTGCAGTAGAAAGGATTATTACGCAACAAGTCTAATAACCGAGTCTAAAATAAAAAAATGAAGGGGGAAAAAAATAACAACGGAAAAGCTTGGATAGTCTCCGTAGATATGGGCTATGGTCACCAAAGGGCGGCCTATCCTCTAAAGAGATTTGCTTATGGCGGGAAAATAGTTAACGCCAGCAATTATCCGGGAATGCCAAAAAAAGATCATAAAATTTGGCAGGACAGCCGAAAATTTTATGAGTTTGTTTCTCGTTTTAAAAAAGTTCCGTTTTTTGGCGAGCTTGCTTTTGATCTTTACGATAAGGTTCAAGAGATTCCTTCTTTTTATCCGAAAAGAGATTTATCCAAAACCAATTTTCAGCAAAGAGAGATTTTTTCTTTGATTAAAAAAAGACAATGGGGAAAACATTTTATTGAGCGTTTGGACAAAAAACCATTGCCGCTCATCACTACCTTTTTTATTCCGGCGTTTATGGCCGAAGTTTGGGGGTATAGCGGAGACATATATTGTGTTATTTGCGATGCGGATATTTCAAGAGCCTGGGTGTCGCTTACTCCAAGTAAAAGCAGAATCAGGTATCTCGCTTCCAATTATCGTGTCGTGGAAAGACTGAAACTTTACGGAATAAAAACGGAAAATATTTTTTTGACCGGTTTTCCCTTGCCCGAAGAAAACATTGGGGGAGAATCTTTGGATATTTTAAAACATGATTTGGCTGAAAGACTGATTCATCTTGATCCCGAGAATGCCTTTATTCAAAAATATAAATTGACAATTGCCGAACGACTGGGCAAGAAATGGCCTCATTCCAAATCAAATCGTCCTCCGACAATAACTTTCGCGGTCGGCGGAGCGGGAGCGCAAAGAGAGTTGGGAGTTCAAATCGTTAAAAATTTATCTTCAAAAATAAAGACAAATGAAATTAAAATAGTTTTAGTTGCCGGAATCAGAAATGAAATTAATCAATATTTTAGAGAGAATGTTCGGAGTATTGGGCTCGGGAGATATCTTGATAAAAATATAAAAATAATTTTTGCCAACAGTAAAGACGAATATTTTAAAAAATTCAACAAAGCTCTTCGCGAGACGGATATTTTATGGACAAAACCGAGCGAGTTATCTTTTTATACAGCCCTAGGTTTGCCTATAATTATGTCCACACCGATCGGATCGCAAGAAAAATTTAACAGAAAATGGTTGATGAGTATCGGTTCGGGCACGGATCAAGAAGACGTTCAATATGTCAATGAATGGCTTTTTGATTGGATGAAAAGCGGTTTTTTCGCGCGACTCGCTATGCAGGGATTTCTTGAGGGTGGTAAATACGGAGCATATAATATTGAAAAAATTATCAAGCACAAAACAAAAGAAATGAAGACGCTAAAAGCAATACTTCAATATTAATGATAAAATTTTTTAAGAAAATTATATTTGTATTTTTAACCGTTTTAGTAGCGGCATTTTTGTTTTTTATTTTTGCTTGGATATCTCCCTTGAATAAAAAAAATCAAGATATAAAATTCGGCGCCAA
The DNA here is from genome assembly GCA_001778095.1 of Candidatus Falkowbacteria bacterium RIFOXYA2_FULL_38_12. Classification (GTDB taxonomy): domain Bacteria; phylum Patescibacteriota; class Patescibacteriia; order XYB2-FULL-38-15; family XYB2-FULL-38-15; genus XYB2-FULL-38-15. The sequence goes on along the minus strand of MFGA01000023.1, from coordinate 69,154 downwards.
TTTTAGTCGGTACTATGCCGAGTCTTTGGGTTTGGATTGGCAAGAAACTTACTTGGCAATGGTTGATGAATTAGGTATAAAATTTTTGCGTCTTGAGTCGGAATGGAATGGTATTGAAGCGCAAAAAGGTTCTTACTTTTTCAAAGATTTAGATTGGCAAATAGCTGAAGCGGAAAAAAGAAATGTGGAGGTGATGTTGGTTTTGGGGGAACGTCAGCCTCATTGGCCGGAATGCCACACGCCCGCTTGGGCGAGAAAAGAAGTAAAAGAAGATCGTCAAAAGGCGATTTTGGGATTTATAAGAGAAGTAGTTACGCGTTACAAAAAATCTCCCGCAATTAAAGTTTGGCAGGTGGAAAACGAGCCGTTATTTGATATTTTTGGCGAATGCCCGCCCGGGGACAGGGAATTTTTGAAAGAAGAAATCGCTCTTGTTAAATCTTTGGATACGAGGCCGGTTTTAATTACCGATAGCGGAGAGGTTTCGTCATGGGTTAGAACGGCTCACTTGGGCGATTATCTTGGTATATCAATTTATAGAGTTGTCTATAATCATTATTTTGGCTATTTTTATCATTTTTTTGCGCCTTTTACTTATAGATTAAAGGCTAATTTGCTGGGGTTATCAAGAAATGAGGTAATAATTTCGGAATTGCAAGCCGAACCATGGAAAAGAATGGATTCCAATTCCCCGGAAGAAATTATAAAGCAAAAAGAGCTTATGGGACCGGAACGTGTTAAAAATCACATAGATTTTGCCAGAAAGACCGGTTTTAGTAAGGCTTATGTTTGGGGAGTAGAATGGTGGTATTGGCTTTACAAACAAGGAGATAGTTCCATTTGGGAGATTGGTAAGAAGCTTTGGCAAAGATAGTTTGTGATTTTTTAATGACTTTTTCATTTATTTGTAGTAGCATTATAAATGAGGGGCGATCTATTGTGAGAAGCAATTTCTCCAATTGCTTATAAAATACAATTTATACGCAAAGCAATAGGTTGTCTCTCGCCAAAAGATTCTCATGACTGGGAATTTTTTGTTTTTTGTGGTACGATATTTGTACTTAAGAATTTATAATAATTCTTGACAGTATCGTCATCCTGAACGCAGTGAAGGATCTCAGGCGAATGCCTGCAATATTTTCCCGCATACGCGCCCCGCCTTTTGCGGGGTCGCTTTGCTCAGAATGACGCGGAGAAATATATGTCTATCTTAAATAAGATATTTAAAGGAAACACTCTTTACTATCCCGGTTGCCTAAGTAAGTTTGTCGCCAAGGAGCTAGTCGGCAACTACAAGGCTATTTTACGCGATAATGGCGTTGATTTTATTGAACTGGCCGATCTTGAGGTTTGTTGCGGGTCGCCGGCCTTAAAGGCGGGTTATGCCGATGATTTTAAAGAGTTAGCTCAAAAAAATTTGAAGATTTTTAAAGATCATTCTGTTGGCAAGATAATTACCCATTGTCCGGCTTGTTTTATGATTTTTAAAAAAGAATACCCAAAAGTATTGGGGAGCGAGTGGAACATAGAAGTGGAGCACACGACTGAAACTTTGAGTAAGATTAAAAAAATAGCGAGAAGGAAAGATATCGGTAACCAAGAAATAACTTATCATGATCCCTGCCATCTCGGTCGCGAAATGGGCGTTTTTGAAGAGCCGAGGAAAATTCTTCGTGATTTGGGATGCGAAATAAAAGAAATGGAACTTAATTGCAATCAAAGTTTTTGTTGCGGTGGCGGGGGAGGAGTGCAATCAAATGAGCCGAATGTTGCTAATAAAATCGCTAAAGATAGGATTGCGATGGCCAAAAAAACAGGAGCGAAAACACTAGTGACGCCGTGTCCTTTATGTTATCTTAATTTAAAAAATAATGCCGAAGGGGAGATTGAAGTTAAAGAGTTTTCGGAATTGATATAATGAAATAAATTTCCCCGTCAGCTTGCTGCGGGGTAGTTCATTAGTAGTAAAAAAATAATCAATGAGTTCCTCCCCCTTGAGGGGGGAGGTAAGGAGGGGGTGATCGACAATTCAAGCATCCCACCCTCCCCTAGCCCCTCCCCTCAAGGGAGGGGAAAAAGGAACTTTATGCAAACAGACTTTTTATCACCGGAAATCAAAAAGAATATTTGGAAAGTAGTTTTGGAATATAAGGCCAAAAGAGAAAAAGTTTTGGCTGATTTGGGTTTTGACGAAAATAAATTTAAAGATGAAGTCCGAGAAATTAAAGAGCGGACTTTTCGCGATATAAAAAATTTACGCCAAAAAACCATTGCCAACTTGGAAAAAAATGGCATAAAAGTTTTTGAGGCAAAAGACGCCAAGGACGCGGAAAGAATTATTAAAGACTTGACCGCAACGAGTAAGCTGATTGTTAAAGCAAAAACCACCGCCGCCGACGAAATCGGGATAGATGAAATTTTAAAAGATAAAGAATTGGTAAGCACGGATCTAGGCGATTTTATTATGAGTATCGCGGGAGAGCAAGACATGCATCCGGTCTCGCCGGCATATCACCTGACCCCGGAAGAAATTTCCGAAATTATAAAAAATAAGCTTGGGGAAACTGTCACGCCGACCGCTAAAGATATCGCCACTTTTGTGAGAGGTTATTTGAGAGGAAAATTCAAGGAAGCGGATACAGGTATTTCCGGAGCCAATGTTATTACTTCCGATGGAAGAATTGTTCTTTTGGAAAACGAGGGGAACATTTCTTTGGTTTCCCGCTTGCCGGACAAACATATTATTATTGCCGGCTGGGAAAAGATTGTTCCCACAATTGAAGACGCCATGAAGATTGTTCGGGCGACAACTGTTTGGGCTTCAGGAGTTGATTGGCCGGTCTATGTTTCCATAATTTCCGGACCATCAAAAACAGCTGATATTCAAAAGCAATTAATAATCGGCGCCCAAGGCGCGAAAGAAGTTTATTTGGTTTTATTGGATAATGGGCGAGATAAAATTTTAGAAGAGGGTTTAGAGGAATTGTTATACTGCATCAATTGCGGAGCTTGCATTAATCTCTGTCCAGCCTATCATCAGCTTGGAACAAAATACGGAGATAAATATCTGGGAAGCAAGGGGATTATAATGTCCGCTTTTATGGTAAACCTCTTGCGGGCAAAAGACTCCGGCTGTTATTCCTGCACCTTGTGTGGCGCTTGTCGGGAAAATTGTCCGGTTAAAATTGATCTGCCGGAATTGATGAAAAAGGTTAGAGAGAAAATAAATAAAGAAAACTTAGAAACTGATGAAAATAAAAAAATGATTGCCAATATCAGGAAATTTGGCAATCCGTTTGGGGAGATGGAAGAAGGGAAGACTCCGAAGGAGTTGTATTGTTGTTAAATTAAAATTATTTTAGTATGATTGCAGATGCAATTGCGATTTACGAACTATTAACAAAAAAGTGGTCTGAATATAAAGTTATTAGCGCTTTATTTAAATGGGATGGCACTAGAATAGCTGGCGATGAAAATATCGAAGTTAAAAAACATCCCAGCAAGGAACAAGGGACATGGTATTACTCTATTCAAGAATATCACGACTTTATCTTTATTCGTATACCGACAAACCCTAGTTGTGTCATTGAAAAAGCTGGAATAGTAAATGATGAAAGGAGTGGAGATTCTAGATATTTTAGATACGTTGATATTTCAGACGGAAGGTTGTATGGAGGAATTCCCGCTAACGTAAAAGTAGATTTTATGATTATCGGTTATGACCCAAAAACATTTTTAAATATCAAAGAATTACAATAAGGTAATGATTTATGAATTATAAAAATAGTTTATCATTGCTTCAAAAAAGTTTTTAATTTTTTTTTGTATTTTTTAAAAAATAGATTATGGATTCACAAAAACTTGCAAAAATGGCAATTAGAAAAGGAGCGGTTCAAAAAAATAAGGAACTATCAGCCTTAATTAGTTTGCTTAAAAAACGTAAATTAAATACTGTTGTTGAGGTTGGCACTGCCAGAGGTGGCACTTTTTATGCTTGGTGTAAAATTGCCAAACCGAATGCTATTGTTGTCAGTATTGATCTTCCCGGTGGTCCTTTTGGCGGCGGATACACCATAAACGAAATGAAGAGGTTTAAAAAATATGGTAAGAAGAATCAAAAATTATATTTTATTAGGAAAAATTCCCAATTGGTAAAAACAAAAAACGAACTCGTTAAAGTTCTTGGTGGAGAAAAAATTGATTTTTTAATGATTGATGGCGACCATGGCTACAAAGGAGTAAAAAAAGACTGGGAACTTTACTCGCCATTAGTTAAAGAAAATGGAATTGTTGTTTTCCACGATATTGTTTTTCATTCGAAAGTACCAAAATGCCAGGTAGAGAGATTATGGGAAAAAATTAAAAAATTACATAAACACAAAGAATTTATTGATCCGGGAGATATTCGAACTTGGGGACCGTGGGCTGGCATAGGGGTTATTTATTACAAACCATAAACATAACCCACCACCGCGCCAAAAACATTTTCAAGACTTCTGGCGCTGCACTTATCCAAAGTATCTTGCGTGGTATGAAAATAAGGATAATCAAAGTCAATAACTAAAAATGTTGGTATTCCGGCTTTATTCAAGGCGGTGTGGTCGTCTCGGATTTCTTGGCTTGTTTCGTCGCTAAATCCGCTTAAATTAAGGGTTTTTGTTAATTCCCAAAATGCGTTTGTTTCTTTGGGAGCCGAGATAAGCGAGCTGGGCTCTTTTTTTATCTTCAAATCTTTATCGCAAACCAAGTCAACAATAATGCCTCCCGCGGGCTTTATTTTATTTTTATAAATTTCATCCAAATGTTCGGCGAAATATTCGGATCCGAGCGGACGCCAATCGGTTATCTCCAAATTTTCCTCTCCTTCTTCTCCATCAAAGAAAACCAGGTCAATACCTATCTCGGGAATTTTTTCTTGATTTGCAAGGTAGCGGGCAAGTTCCAAAAGAACGGCCGTGCCGGAAGCGGAATCATTAGCGCCGGGTATCGGGTCGTTTGGTTTTTCCTTATCAAGATTGGCGAATTTTTTACTATCATAATGTGTTCCGAGTAATATTCTTTTTTCCGCCTTTGGATTAAATTGACCGATTATATTGGTTAAAATATTTTTATTGCCGTCGGCGGAAAGGTGTTCCCACGTCTGCGTTTTGACCGTTGCTCCGGTTGCCGACATTTCCGCGACTATGAATTTTTTTACTTTTTCATGCCCGGGGGAGCTCAAAAAGCGCGGACCGTAGCGTAATTGTTGAGAGACGAGCGCTAGCATTTCATCTCCCTCGTTCGTGTTATTTAAATTTTTAATAAATTTTCCGGTCAAATAGTCGGTCGGGGAATGGTTGTCGGTCAATTCTTTGTATTTTGAAAGTTCAAACCGACTGATATCAATATTTTTTGCGGATAAATTTTTTATTATCTCATTGGGAAATTCTTTAATTAAGGGATCATTAAAATCTATTTTTTTGTCGCCATTCCAACCCAAAAAAATAATATTCTGGGCTTCGGCTATGGAGGGCGATCTCACGGCGAAAAAATAACTGTTGGGGAAAACAGTTTGAAATGTTTTTATTTCGGAAAATAAAAGCGAATCTCCGGCGCGGGAAAGACTGCCAATAAAATTTCCCAAAATAATTCCATCGTCGCTTAATTTATTTTTAGCTATCGTAAAAAATTCCTTGGTGGTGAAGTGCGTCGGTACTGAATAAAAAGAAGAATAAACATCGCTGAAAATAAAGTCGTATTTTTTATTTGAATCATGAAGAAATCTTCGGCCATCTTCGATATAATTCTTAAGTCTTGGATCGTCCGGAACGCGAAAGTATTTTTTTCCCAAATCAAAAAGAGACGGCTCAATTTCCGAGACGTCTATTTTGGTATCCACAGTTTCGGCAAGCAAGGCTTTTGGCATTGAATAAGCTCCGCCACCGATAAACAGAGCTTCCTTCAGATCTGGTTTTAATATTTTGTAAAGAGAATAATATTTTGTGTAATCAAAAACTAGTTCATCTGAATCCAAAAACATCGCCGCCGATTGACTCCTATCTTGTTTTAAAAAAAGCGCTGGTTTTTCGGCATAGGTATTATTGTAAACGGTGATTTCTTCATAAACGCCGTCTTTTTGAAAAACAATGTTATTTTCAGCGCTTATTTCCGGTGTTTGCGAGATAAAAAATAGACCCAAGATAAGGAGAATCAATAACGCTGAATCAACAATATTTTTTTTCTTGAATCCTAAAATAAAAAGAGGAACAAGCCCCAAGAGAGTAAGCCCCATTCCGGTCGCGCCGATAATTTCCGCTACGCCGAAATGCGGAATCAAAAAGAAGCCGGTAAGAAGACTGCCGGCAATGCTGCCCAAAGTTGACCAAAAGAAAATTCCGCCGGTTATTTTGCCAATGCCGGATTCAGGCTGGCTAACCTCTTGCAATTTTGCGGCAAAAGGGGAGAGGGTGCCGAGCAAAAGACTGGGAAAGAAAAATAAAAATAAAGACAAAACGAGTGGTCCGTTGGTTGAGGAAAAAGCATAGCCGATTTTTGGTAAAATTGAAGCAATGATTAATTTTAAAATAATAACGCACACGCCACTAAAAAGAATAATTGAAAAAAATAATTTTAAAGAAGGTCGACGATCTGCCAGTCTTCCGCCAAAATAATAGCCCAGGCTCAACGCGCCTAAAATAACGCTGATAATACTGGAGACGGTAAAAATTGTGTTGCCAAAATACGGAGAGAGAATTCTCGTTGCCGCCAATTCAATAATCAGAACCGCGCCTCCGGTCAGAAACACAACAAAAGATAAAAGATATTTTTTTAGAAAATTTTTTAACATTTTTTCTTGATTATTTTTTTTAAATATTATACTAGGATAGCAAAATTAACCGGATAAAACAATTATAAAAGATTCCCGACAGTTGACTTTACAAAATATTCTTACTTATTGGTTATTGTGCTATAATATATAAATAAGATTTCCCCTGTGGATAAGTTTTGCGTATAGCATTTTATTAAATAAATATAATTAAATTAGCTTATTAATTTTATGAACAAATTAGTTCAAAAAGCCCTAAGACGGCTAAACATTGCAATCGCTTTGGCGCTAGCAATCATAGTTGCCGGAGGATTTGGGGGCATCACTTATGTTTTTGCCTCGTCAACATCGAATTTTACTCAAACAATCGGTGCCGGTACTCTTGCCACAGATATTGTTAACGGTACTTATGTTACCGTAGGCAGTCCGACAATGGCAATGAGTTCGGCAAATTTCAGTTTGGTTTGTCAAACCGTAACCGGTTCTTTCGGCACGGCATCAGAGCAGATTTACGTTACAAATCCGGATGCCGCTGATGGCGGTTGGACATTAAGTTTGGCGGCGGCAACCCCGGCTACGGATGTCTGGGATGGCGCGGCCTCGGATTTTGATTACAACGACCCCGCTGGTTCCGGTTGCACTGATACAACCGATGACGATGATGTTGATTTGGTCGGTGGTCAAATGACAGTCAATCCTGCGGCAGGAACTTTAGCCGTTGGTCAATGTGCAAGTTGTGTGGTTACTAATGTCACAAAAGGTTCTTCGGCGGCTTTTGATGCTGTTGATGTTGCCCCAGTCAATAGTATCACTGTTCTTACCGGAGCGGCCGGTTCTGATGATATTGGCGATTGGACATTGCAGGGCGTCGCTATAAGCCAGAAAATCCCCGCAGAACAAGCAGCTGCGGCTGATTACGATATTAATATGGTTCTTTCAATTGTAGCCGCTGGATAATAAGGGGGTATTAAACTATGAAAAAATTGAGAGCTAAAAACAAAAAATCAAGATTTTTTAGCTTTGTTTTAGCAATTTTAACGATAGTACTGTTTGCCGGAAATGTTTCAGCTATTGAGTATGGTGGCTTTGGTGGAAGACCGGCATATCCCAGAGAGGAAAATTCGCACACAGAATCTATCTTCATTCACACGCTTGAGCCGGGCGATATTCAGGAAGAAGGTGTATTGACTGTAAATAATTCCGCTGAAGCTAAAACAATACTTGTTTACGGAGTTGACTCCACCCCATCTACGGGTGGAGCTTTTGCTTGCGCTCAAGCTTCAGAAGCAAAAAAAGATGTTGGCGCTTGGATGAATCTTCTTAAAACAGAAGTAACACTTGCACCCGGAACAAGTGAAATTGTGCCGTTTACCATAAATGTTCCTCAAAACGCCAGCGTTGGCGAACACAATGGTTGTATTGTCATGCAAGAGAAAAAGGAAAAAGCTAAAGCCGGGAGTGGCGCCAGCTTGTCTTTTCGGACAGGACTTAGGGTGGCTATCACAATTCCGGGAACTCTTGTGCGGAAAGTGGAAATTGTCGGTTTTACGGTGAAACCGGATAAAAATGGTTTTTTGTTGCGTCCTTTTGTGAAAAATACAGGAAACGTTTCCATTGAAGCGAACGCAAGAGTGATAACAAAATATTTTTTTGGATCAACCTATTTTATCCACGGCGGAGAATATCCGATTTTGCGCGGAGAAACGTCAGATTGGAATTTTGAGCTTAAAAAACCGTTCTGGGGCGGATTATTCCGTTCTAATTTTGTTGTTGAGTATGACAATAATTCGGAAGCCGGAGTGGGAGTGAAGAGCGGAAAATTTATTACTCGGCTCGAAGGTCCGTCGGTTTGGTTTTGGAGCTTTCCTAAAGCTCCGGCATTAGCGATAGAGATAGTCGTTCTTTTAGTTATATTTTTCAGTATTTTCCTTTTATGGTTATCACGAAAAAGAAAAAGGTGGATCAAAAAAAATTGGATAGTTTGTGAAGTCTATCCCGGAGAAGGAATTCAGGATCTAGCCAAGAAATTTAACGTTTCATGGAAACTAATGGTTAAAGTTAATAAACTGCAACCGCCTTATGGCCTCAAGGAAGGAGAAAAAATCAAAGTGCCTCCTATTGAATAAAGTATTTCAATCCGCACAAAATCACGCGCTAAAAATAGGAAGAGAAATGAAAAAATATTTGCAGACAGTCTTGAAAATATTTAGTTTTGTTTTTTTAGCGCAAAAAAAGTTTTTGCGCGATTTTTTTGTTTTTTTATTTATTTTTGTTTTCATTTTTTCAAACTGGTCGCAGTTTTTATTTTTTTCAGAAACCGAAGAAGCGCAAGCGGCGGAGAGCACGATTGATACGACTACTCTCGACGCCACTGACGAATATGGTCCGTCGCCTTCAGTCGTTTTTACCACCAGCTTGATCGGTTATATTTTTTATATTGACGCGAGCACTCAAGATTTGGTTTATAAAGTAACAGCTGATGGCGGAGTTTCATGGGGTTTGGTAGTTACGATTGATTCAGCTACCACCGGATGGACCAAGGTTGCCGTCTGGTACGACCAATGGACGCCGGGAGATACTACCGGAACAAAAATTCACATTGCCGCTTCCGATGACGCTTCCGACGATATTTTTTATACTTTCCTTGATACAAGCACGGATACTTTAAAAGGAAGCATGGTAAGCGTTATTTCCGGAACAACAACCTTGGATGAGGATGACGACGGCTCGCCCGGTATTACAAAAGGCGCTGGAGGAGCCCTATTTTTATCAGGAAATTTTACAAACACTGCCGGAGGAAAAATTTCCAAATCAACCGATGGCGCCGGCGATACTTGGGGTAATATTACTCCCTCAACTTGGAGCTCTGTAAATATTGATCAAATTCAACTTTTATCGCTCAAGACCGGAAATGATATTATTGCCATCAAAGACGAAACCGGATCAGATGCCATTAAATATCAAATTTATGATGAAACAAACGATACTTGGCCGGATTCTTGGTCTAATATAGCTACATTAGTTGAAAATACTACTTATGATCAATGGTTTTCGGCGTCTATTAAAAAATCAACGGGTGATGTTTTTTTAACCTTTGCAAGCTATACAGGCGACTCCACTAACGATATTGAGTTTTGGAGTTTTGATGACAGTAGCCGGGGCGGAGGTTTTTCCAAACAAACTAATTTATTTAATAATGATGCAACAGTAATGATGCCGGTACCCATTATAGATGAAAATAATGGAGATATTTATGTTTCTTATTTGCGGGGAACGCTAGGAGACACCATGCATGTCTATTTTAAAAAATCTGCTAATGGCGGGAGTACCTGGAGCGACGAATCAGTGAGGCTAAATGAGTTTGGAGATGATCATAAATCTTTGCGCGGAAATTTTTTGAGCGATGGCCGTCTTTACATCGTTTGGTACAACGATGATCTAAATGATATTTATGGCAGTACTGTAATGACAGGGATTGAGGTAAGTATTGACGCCTCAATTACCGATACTACTGATGAATTTTCTCCATCTCCTTCGGTCGTTTTTACTACTGACCAAATTGGTTATGTTTTTTATATTGACGTTGCGGAATATTTTTCATATAAAAAAACGACGGATGGAGGAAAAAATTGGGATAACATAGCAACCTCAATAGATGGCTCTGTGTATGGTACATCTATTTCGGTTTGGTATGATCAGTGGACCCCGGGCGATATTAGTGGAACAAAAATTCATATTGCAGTTTCGGACGATTCTTCGGATGATATCTATTATACATACCTTGATACCAGCACTGATACTTTAAAGGGAAGTGTGGTTATGGCTGTTTCCGGAACAACCACTATAACCGAATCAGTTGATGGCCCACCAAGCATTACAAGAGGGGCGGGCGGGGCGTTATTTGTTTCTGCCAATTTTACTGATACTGTCGGAGGGAAAGTTTCCAAGTCAACCGACGGTGTCGGTGATACTTGGAGCGATATAACCCCCTCAACTTGGAGCTCGGTAGCGCGTGATCAAATTCAACTTCTTCCCCTTAAAACTGGAGATGACATTATTGCCATTAAAGCTCAAACGGCTAACAATGCGATTAAATATCAAATTTATAATGAAACCGCTGACACTTGGCCGGATTCTTGGTCTAGTATAGCTACTTTAGTGGATCATACAATTTATGATCAATGGTTCTCTGCCACCATTAATAAAACTACTGGAGATGTTTTTTTAGCTCTAGCAGATTACACTGATGATTCTTCTAATAATATTGAACTTTGGAACTTTGATGATTTTTCGAGGGAAGACGGATTTACTCAAAAAACAAATTTATTTACAAATGACGCGACGGTAATGATGCCGGTGCCAATAACTGACCAAAATTATGAAGTTGACAATAAAAATATTTATGTTGCGTATTTGCGCGGAACCCTGGATGCGAGCGTGAATGTGTATTACAAATTATCTACAGATGGCGGGGCCAACTGGGGATCCGAATCAAGCGCGCTGGGAAGCGGGATGGTTGATGATATTAGATATTTAAGAGGAAATTTGTTGAATAAGGAAAGATTATATGCTGTTTGGTACAACAATGATTTAGATAATCTTATGGGGAATACTGTCATTGATTTAACTAGTAATAATGCCCCCTCTCTAAGTATTTCTCAACCAGATGGAATATCAGATACGGTTACTATTGGAGATACTTTTAATATCACCTACGGTTTAAGCGATGGAGAACAAGTTGTTACAGTTGATTTTTATTATGACTCTACAGGGAGTGGATTGGATGGAACGGCAATAGACGAATGCCAAAATCAAGTTGAGGGAATAGGAGGGACGACTTGCGAGTGGGATACTACGGGCATGGTTGCCGGCGAGTACTATGTCTATGGTATAACAAGCGATGGAATAGCCCTTGACGTGAACGATTATTCTTCCGGGGTTATTACTATAGAAAGCGACGCCTTTTTAATCACAGATATTGTTAATGTCGGTTATAGTTCGGTTGGTTCGCCGACTATGGCGATGAGCTCGGGAGCATTTAGTCTTGCTTGCCAGACAACAACCGGTTCCTTTGGCACCAATACGGAACGAATTTATGTTAATAATAACAATGGCGCCAATAATGGTTGGACATTGACTCTAGCGGCGGAAACTCCGGCGACAGACGTTTGGGATGGCGCGGCTTCCGATTTTGATTATAATGACCCGGGAGGCGGTGGATGTACTGATACTGTTGATGTTGATGACGCCGATTCCGTGGGTGGTCAAATGACAGTGAATCCTTCCACTGCGACTTTAACGGTCGGTCAGTGTGGAGCTTGCGATACTGATAATGTTTCCAAGGGTTCCTCGGCATCCTTTGATGCCGTTGCCGAAACACCAGTTAATAGCATTACTATTCTTGCCGGAGCGGCTAGTTCTGATGACATCGGTGATTGGGTGTTGCAGGGGGTTTCCATAAGTCAAAAAATTCCCGGAGAACAAGGAATCGCCAGTGATTATGATATTGATATGGTATTGACCATTACGGCCGTTAATTAGCCAATTATGGTTTTCTTATCAAAAATAAAATATTTTTTCTTCTTCGCTATTTTTTGCGTTCTTATTTTTTTTCCAAAAGGCGCGTCAGTTTCCGGGGTGACCAATTTAAGAATTGAAATTCTTGCTTTGTGCGGGAATGATGTTCAAGAGTCGGGAGAAGAATGCGATGGAGTTGATTTGGCTGGATCAAGTTGTGTAAGTAAAGGATATGCCGGCGGATCTTTGTTGTGCAACGCAAATTGTACTTTTAATACTTCTTCTTGTACATCCGGCGGTGGCGGTGGGAGTGGAGGCGGTGGAGGAGATGCTGTTATCACCAGTGTTATTTTTTCCGGAAGAGCCTACCCATTAAGCAAGGTCGGAATATTAAAAGACGGCCAGCTTGTTTTGACTACTATTGCCGGTCCGGATTCTAACTTTAATGCTTCTCTTTCCGGTTTGTCTTCGGGAAATTATATTTTTGGCGTTTATGGCGAAGACAATCAGGGAAGGCGTTCAAGCTTATTTACATTTCCGGTTTTTATTACGAGAGGAGCGATGACGCAAGTAAGTGGAATTTTTATTTCTCCCTCCATCGCAGTTGATAAAAGCGTTGTTGAAAGAGGAGAAGATATTGCTATTTTCGGTCAAAGCGCATCTAATGCTGAAGTTACAATTTCAGTTAATTCAGAAGAAGAATTTTTTGTAAAAACAAATGCTGACAAAGAAGGTATATATTTATATAACTTTGATACTTCGCCCTTGGAGATGGGAAAGCATTCTACAAAATCAAAGGCCGCTCTTGAAGGAGGGGTTAGCTCTTTCAGTAAAACCGTAAATTTTGCCGTTGGAACCGAAACGGAATCGGATCAAGCGCCAACAAAGATCTCAATTAAGGGAGATTTGAACAGAGACCTTAAAGTTAATCTTATAGATTTTTCTATAGCCGCTTATTGGTATAAACGAAGCCTATCGTCAGATTTTAAAAAAATAGAAGCGGAAAAATTAAATAACGATGGAAAAATAAATATAGTGGATTTTTCTATCATGGCTTTTTACTGGACGGGGTAATTTTAAACTATGCGGAAAATTATTGTTTTTACTTTTATATTATTTTTTTTGTTCTTAGCCCGTTTTACTTTCGCTGCAGAGACGATTTTTGAAATAAAAAATCAAACTTTTCGGGTCGGCGATATCTTTGAAGCGGGATTTTTTGTTAATACGGAAGATGAAGATATTAACGCGATTGAGGGGAAAATAATATTCCCCGAAGAAATCATTTCTCTAAAAGAGATAAGAGACGGCAACTCCATTATTAATTTTTGGATTGACAAACCAAAGAATAGTAATGGAGAAATTATGTTTTCGGGAATTATTCCCGGAGGCTATTCCGATAAAAAGGGTTTGGTTTTCTCGGCAGTATTTCAATCTCTTAAAGAAGGACAGGGTATTTTTGGAATTAACAATGTAAAAATATTAAAAAATGACGGGGAGGGGACAGAGGCAAATATAAAAACATCTAACCCTGGTTTTTATATTTTAAAACAAGACCAGCTTTTTCCATCTTCCATTGCTCCCGAGGAAAAAGATATTGAGCCTCCCGAGCCGATTGAATTGATAATGACAAGCGATCCGGAAATATTTAATGGTAAGCAGTTTTTAGTTTTCAGCAGTCAAGATAAAGTCTCGGGGATTGATCATTACGAAGTATGCGAAGGGAAAAAATGCGTTATAGCGGAAAGCCCATATCTTTTAGAAAATCAAAATTTAAGCAAAGAGATCACAGTAAAGGCCATAGATAGAAAGGGAAACGAGAGAGTTGCTATTTTACCGCGACAGAAAATTGAAAAATGGTATGAAAGATATTTAATTTTTGCTATAATAACTATATTAGTAATAGTAATTGGATATTTGATTTCGATAATTCTATGGCGAGGAGGCAAAAAGTAAAAATTTTATTATTTTTTTCTTCAGCGATTATTTTTTTTGTTTGTTGGCCGGCTTTTGCTAAAGCGGCCAATTTATATTTTTCTCCATCCAGCTGGTCATATTCTTCAAATTCTTCTTTTTCAGTCGGTATTTATGTTTCAAGTTCCGACCAAGTCATGAATGCGGTTTCCGGAACGGTTTCTTTTCCCAAGGATCAATTAGAAGTATCCTCTATCTCAAAAGGTGGCTCTATTCTTAGTCTCTGGGTTCAAGAACCTTCATTCCAAAACAGTACGGGGAAAATAAATTTTGAGGGTATCGTTTTAAATCCGGGATTTAAGGGGGCCAGCGGAAAGCTTATTACAATAAACTTTAAAGCGAAAAAGGCCGGAGAGGCTCTTTTGAATTTTTCCTCAAGTTCAGTTTTAGCTAACGACGGAAATGGCACAAATATTTTAAAAAGTTTGGGAACTGCTAAATTTAGCATAGGCGCCGCTACTCCCACTACTCCCGAGGTGAAGCCGGCGCCTGTGATTTCCGACAAGCCTTCCGCGCCGCACATTTCTTCGCCAACACATCCGGATCAGGACAAATGGTATGCATCAGAAGACGCAAAGTTCGTTTGGACAGTCCCGCAGGGAATAAAGGGAGCGCAGTTGCTTATCAGTAAAATACCTCGATCTACCCCAACGACAACTTATACATCAGCAATTACATCTAAGGAGATTTTTGATTTGTCGGATGGCACTTGGTATTTTCACGCGCGTTTAAAAAATGACGCAGGTTGGGGAAGTATTTTTCATTTCCGTTTTCAAATAGATATGGAAAAACCAGTTAGTCTTAGAATAGAAGAGCAAAAGAGAGAAGATCTGACTAATCCAAAGGTTAAGTTTAAAATTCAAGCAGAAGATAGAACATCCGGAATTGATTACTATGAAATAGATATTGATAAAGAAAATACGCAAATCTGGGAAGGAAACGAAGATGGAATTTTTGAAACTTCGGTGCTTATTTTTGGTAAACATATTTTAAATGTAAGAGCTGTAGATAAGGCGGGTAATGCCGTCGGTGATTCGGCGGAATTTGAAATTACTCCACTTGATATGCCCAACATTATCGATTATCCGAAGGGAATCAAAAGTGGAGAAAAAATTATTTTTAAAGGCGCAACAGGCTCGGGTACCCGAGTTTCCCTATGGTTGCAAAAACAGGGAAAGGATGTAAAAAACTATATTATAGACAGTGATAAAAGCGGAAATTTTATTTTTACTGCGAAAGAAACCGCAACAGCGGGAAATTATGAATTTTGGGCAGAGGCAGTGAATAGCGTTGGCGCTAAGAGCAAACCAACCGATAAAGTTTCTTTTGTTGTTGGTCAGCAGAAAATAGGGGATCAAGATTTTCTAACTCTTGCCGTTGTCGCGATTATTATTCTTTTGCTTGCCATCATTACGTTTGTTCTAAATAAATTTTTCTCACTTCGCAAAAAAATCCGCAGAGAAGCCCGCGAAGCCACATATGCTCTTTACAGAACGATTGATTTACTAAAAGAAGACATTCAAGAGCAGGCTAAACTGCTGGAAAAGAGAAGATCAAAAATTAAATTTACAGAGGAAGAGAAAAATATTAGAAAGATTAAAAGAGATATAAACAATATTGCGGAAATTGTCGGCAAAGAAATTAAAAATATTGAAAAAGAAGTGGAATAATCTTAAATTAAATTTTTATACAAAAAATCCGCTGGTAAGGCTAGCGGATTTTATTTTTAACCATCAACTTAATCAGTGTTTTTAACGGATTTACTTTTAAATAAATCTATTAATAAATAAAAGGCGTATAAAATTAAGCTGGGAATATTGCGTAATTTTAAAACTACAAAAATCAATCCCTTACCTTTTTCCTTGCTGTCGCAGAATTGTTTTAAGAATCCCTCTTTTTCTTTCTTGATTATTTTAAACATTTGCCTGAATGTCCGATTTGATCGCATTATGTCCCAGACAAAACGGTAGAATATTTGTTTTTTGTAATATGTGATTACATTATGGTGAGCGTTCATTCTAGTGTGGAGGCTCTTCAAAATTGAGTTGTCGGGAAGTTTACACGAAAGATACGTAGAGACTATTTTTGCCGATTCAATACCAGAAATCACCGCGCCTTTTATGCCATCGGCGGAAAATGCTCCACAGAATCCGGCTGCGTCGCCAATTAACATAACCCCGGTACAATAAAATTTTTGGAGAGGTCCACCAATAGGGATGTTGCTACCGTAAGTCCCGCAAGAGGAGTTGTCTTGATTTTCAATCGTAATAATTTTTTTCTGAAGAAGTATTGTCGTGAACTGTTGTAATATTTTCTTGGAATCTTTACTGTCGCCAATCTTTTTAGCAAGGCCGATACGAAAGGCCGGCCTTCCCTCAATTATTGTTGAGGAGAGCCAACCGCCATAGCCTAGAGAAAACTCGCCAAACCAAAAATGGTAAATTGTTTCATTAGGATTTGGTCCGAGATTAATTTTTCCAAAATAAACTTCCTCGATTCCGAAGAGGAATTTTTTATTTTCGTCTAGATTATTTATTTTTGCCACCCTTGAGTTTCCGCCATCGGCGCCAATCAAAAATTTTGTTTTCAGATTAACATTTTTCCCTTGTTTCGTAAGAGTGATATTCATCCATCCAAAGTCATCCGGCTTGTCGTTTTCTAGATAAAAGGTATCCGGCCAGACGGTTACATTTGGAGGCAAATTGGAAGCTAGCGATTGGATAAGCTTTTTGGTGTCCGTTTGGTAAATCCACGGCGTTGGTTGTTTGGAGAAAAAGCATTCTTCGAAATCGGTGGTTATTACACCGATAGTTGTAATTTTATTGGTTATATATTGGTCTATATCAAAAAAACCGGAGAATAACCGTCTTGTATGTTCGGTTATGAGTCCGGTTGATTCAACTGTTGCGCCAATTGCCACCTTTGCGTCAACTACTAAAATTTTTAAATTTGAATTTCTTGGGAGGTTGCGAACAAAGGACATTCCTGCGAAACTGGCGCCGACAACTATAATATCAAATTCGTTTTCATTCATATTTTAAAAACAGCTTATTTGGTCGATCAGCTGAGCTGTCCGTTGACCACGCTAAGCGTGGTCGCTTCCGCTAAAGCTTCGGCGGACTAAAATCGGGGACGAGGGAATTGAACCCTCTGCCTCTCGGTCCCGAACCGAGCGTTCTGCCGATGAACTAGTCCCCGAAATTGTTTTTATCTTAACACTATGATGCCGAATTGTAAAATATTATTTGTAGTAGACGAAAATCCGAAAAAAAGGTATAATCTCCTCGTAATTAACCACTATCAAAAAACTATGGTCTAATTTTTATTTTAGCGAGAACGCACAAATTTAATCATTTTCTAATATCAAATATTTATGAAAAACATAAAAGACTATTTTAACAAAAAGAACATTTTATTTATCGTGATTTTTGCGGTTATCGGGTTAATCGCTTTGCAAGTTCCCGTTGCCCAGATCGTCGGATCAAAAACCAAATTTACTCTTTTTGATTTTTTTGGTCCGGTTGCTTCCGGTTTTATCGGTTTAGTCCCGGGAATTATTGCTATTTTTTTAATGCAATTGGCTAACTTTTTAATCCATGGCGCAAACGTTATTGATCCGGGCACGATCATTAAATTTTTTCCCATGCTCTTCGCCGCTCTTTATTTCGCCAAAAAAGGAAAAGCGAATATTATCATTCCGGCCATTGCCATCGTTGCTTTTATCTCCCACCCAATCGGCCGCCAAGCCTGGTATTATTCAATGTATTGGCTGATCCCGATAGTTTGCTATTTTCTCCGCGATAAATCTTTACTGGGGCGTAGCCTAGGAACAACTTTTACGGCGCACGCGGTCGGAAGCACCCTTTATCTTTATGTTTTTGGTCTCTCTAAAGCGATCTGGACATCCCTTATTCCGGTCGTTGCCATGGAACGCATTCTCTTCGCCTTTGGCATTATGGCCACGTATTTGGTTTTTAATAATGTCTTGAATATTTTAGTTGAAAAAAAATGGGTCAAATTGGAATTTTTGGTAGATAAAAAATATGTTTGGGCCGGTCTTCTGAGTCGTCTATCGTAAACTATGGATAAGTTTGAAAAATACTATGAGGCGGTGAGGTTTATTGAGGGTCTTTCCAATGTTCTGTCCAGTGATTACATGAAAAAAGATCACAAGATTGATGAGAGTATCTACACAAAAAGAATGAGGTACTTTCTCCATCTTTTGGGAGATCCTGATAAAAATTTTAAGTTTATTCACGTTACGGGGACTTCCGGTAAGGGGACGGTAGCGACGATGCTCCAAGAAGTACTTTTTGCCTCGGGGAAAAATGTCGGTCTTTTTACTTCTCCTTTTGCCACTACCTCAATAGAAAAAATCAGGGTTAATGATAAATATATTCCGCCCGATGAGTTCGCGGATATTTTAGCGTATTTAAAGCCACACATAGACAAGGCTTTTGTGACCAGCCCATACGGCGGGCCATCTTACTTTGAACTATTTTTTGCCATATCCCTAGTTTATTTTGCGAGGAAAAAATGCGATTGGGTTGTTGCCGAGGTTGGATGCGGGGGGCGATATGACGCAACTAATATTATTCAAAATCCTGTTGCCACCGTGATTACCAATATCAATTACGACCACACGCATATTCTGGGAAAAACATTAAAAAAGATTGCTTATGATAAAGCCGGGATTATAAAAAAGGGCTCGGTTTTTTTCACGACAGAGCAAAGACCGCGCTTGCTTAAAATTTTTGAAGAAATTTGCCAAAAAGAAAAAGTTAAATTCAATTTTATTAAAAATAAAAGCGAGGACGTAAAAGAAATTAACGCCTCGCTTGTTTCTGCCGTCGCGCGTCACATCGGCATAAGCGAAAAAGATATCGCGATTGGGCTCGAAAAAACCAAGCTACCTTGTCGCTTTGAAATTGTCCAAAAAAATCCGATCGTTATTCTTGACGGAGCTCACAATTTTTCCAAGATAAGTTCCACAATAGCCAACCTTAAAAAAATAAAATACAAAAAGTTATTTTTAGTTTTTTCCATTGCTAAAAATAAAGAAGTGGAAGAAATTGTAAAAATTATCGCGCCAGTTGCCGATCATGTTTTTTGTACTCGTTACCTGGTTAGCGAAAGAAAATGCGCCCCGCCAAAAGATTTAGCGGAATTCTTTTCTCGTTATAAAAATTCAAAAGCAAAAATAACCGTGTTGCATGATCCAAGTCAGGCGCTAGATATGGTTTTGAAATTAGCTTCGCCTGAAGATGCTATTTTAGTGACCGGTTCATTCTTTCTTGCCGGAGAATTAAGAAAAAAATGGTACAGCGAGGAGTTTGTTCTAAAAAATTTGAGCAGTTTCTGATTTTACTGTCATCCTCGCGCAGGCGGGGATCCACTCTTCTAAAAAAAGTAGATTCCCTCCTGCGCTTGTCTCGCCGGAGCCATAGCGAAGGCGGGCGAAAATGACATATTTTTTTATTATGACGCCAATAAATCAAAAAGTTGGTTTGTTTGATAACCAATTCAATCAATATTTGAAAAAAGACGCTCCTCTTGCCGATAGAATCCGGCCGGAAACATTGGATGATTTTTTTGGCCAAGAAGAAATTATCAGTGAGGGAAAATTGTTGCGTCGCGCTATAGAAAAAGACGAACTTTTTTCTATGCTTTTTTGGGGACCGCCCGGCTCGGGAAAAACAACCTTGGCAAAAATTGTCGCCAAACTGACAAAATCAAATTTTGAGAGCATTAGCGCGACTTCTTCCGGAAAAGCTGATTTGAAAAGGGTAATAAGCGAGGCCGAGGATAAGCGAAAAATGCGAAATGAGCGGACAATTTTATTTATTGATGAAATACATCGTTGGAATAAAGCCCAGCAAGACGCCCTTTTGCCGTTTGTGGAAAACGGAATCATTATTTTAATAGGGGCAACCACGGAAAATCCTTCTTTTGAGGTTAATTCGGCGCTTTTATCAAGATGCCGAGTTTTTGTTATAAAGCCCTTGAGTCCGGAAAATCTTAAATTGATAATAAAACGAGCAATGTCCGACAAAGAAAAAGGATTCGGTTATCTGGATATTCAAGTGACAGAAAAAACTTTGGATTTTTTGGCAATAATGTCCAACGGCGACGCGCGCACTGCCTTGAACGCGCTAGAAATAGCAATTAAAGCAAGTCGCAAGGGAGAGCAAAAAATGGTACAATTGGATCAGGAGATAATCACAGAGGCTCTGCAAAAGACAAATTTGATTTATGACCGCGCCGGAGAAGAACATTACAATATTATTTCCGCCCTTCATAAATCAATGCGGGGAAGCGATCCGGACGCTTCGCTATATTGGATGGCGAGAATGCTGGAAGCCGGAGAAGATCCGCTTTTCATCGCTCGCCGATTAATTCGTTTTGCTTCAGAGGATATTGGTTTGGCTGATCCGGAAGCTTTGGTGCAAGCTTCTTCTGCTTTTACCGCCTGCCACTATATCGGCGTTCCGGAATGCAATGTGATTTTGGCTCAAGCGGTTGTCTATTTGGCTAAAGCGACAAAATCAAACTCTCTTTATATTGCCTACGGAAAAGTAAAAAAGGACATTGAAGAACGAGGCAATGATCCCGTTCCGCTTCACTTGCGAAACGCGCCGACAGAATTAATGAAAAATATCGGTTACGGCGCGGGATATAAATATAATCCGGATTTTAATAAACCCGTAGAGCAAGAATATATGCCAGAGGGGTTAGAGGGAAGAAAATATTTAGAATAATTTAAATTTTATGAGAGAAGGTTATAGGAAAAGGCCGACAATAGAGGAATTAATACCTAGTAATTTTTATGGCCAAAGTTTTCTTTGTAAAAGGGAAAATGACTTGACTCCTAGTGAAAAAAAGATAATTTTTTTGCGGAAAAGAATAGAGGAAGCATTGAAAAAATGGAAAGAATATGGTGATAAGGAGGCTGAACAAGAAGCTTTTGATCTTTATTTACAATATGAAGAAATAACTAGTAAAGAAGAGCGAAAAGCAGACCAAGAAATAGAAATCAACTTTAATAAGACCATAGAAGAGCAAAAAGAATTCTACAAGTCTAAACTCGGTATAGAAATCAACGAATCCGTAGTCAGGGAAATATGGAAAAAAAATTATACGGAAATTAAAGGTGAAATTGAAAAGTATAACTATGACTCCATCCTCATTATTCCGGACAACCTGCCAAAAGAAGAATGTCTCAACAGCAAGCTTATTGAAACCATGAGTGAGTGTGCGGGCAAAGGCAACGTTGCCGCCACCTACTACCGTTTGGTGGGAGATCAACAAAATATTAGTTCCGTTCCGGAAAGCAAATATAAAATTATTTTAGTTCATTCCTCGCAAAATTTGGCGGATCATCCGCTACTCAAAGCTACCACGTGGAAAGATATCATGGCCTTGACGGGTATGGACCAAGCTGAGGTTAAAAGCAGAATCTCTAAAGGCCAGGATCTGCCTGTTGATTTTGAAGTAAAAATCAGCGGACAAAAAATTAAAATCAAAGCCGAGAGTCTGTCTTTAGAAGAATGCGAGATTCTTCAGAGAATGTATTTTGAAGAAAATCACAAACATTTTGGTGAAAACGACTGGACATGGCTTATGAAATCCTTCTCCGGTTCTGGGGTCGTGCTCTCGGGCTGGTATTCGGATGCTCGGCGGCTGCATGTCACTGCCAACACTCCCAGCTATGCACGTTACTATCTTGGCCTCCGCCTCTCCCGTAGTTTCTCGAATTAACTTAAGCTTTGGAGTTTTTTGATTTGATTTATTTCTTTTAACTTTTAATTTCTATGACTGACGAAAAATGGCTTGACGCAAAATCTAAAATTAAAGAAAAGTTTGAAATTGTGGAGGAGGGAAAAGAAGAGTTGGGCGAAATGGAAGGCAGGGGATTTAGAGAATTTGTTATTTTCAGTGGACCCTTGGGAAAAATGAAAATAGAGCGCACCGTTAAAGCTATCGTTTTGGATAAAAAAACATTTGGATCAAAAAGAATCGGCAATCAGGCGACAGTTGAGTATATCTATTCTGATACGGAAAAATCCAGCAAGTTTAAAGCGTATAAATGGGACGATAATAATTGGATAGAATTAACCGCCGAGATTGGGTTATGACAAAAAAATTTTTGCAGAAGGGAAGTTCTTATAACGCAGACCATTCCCCAAAAGATACCCGTTTAATAATTCTTACAGTTGTTATTTTTTTGTTTGGCGGAGTGGCGATTTTTCGCCTTTTTAGTCTGCAAATTTTAAGTCATGATTTTTATTTAGCCCTAGCCGCCGGCCAGCACGAAATTTCCAGATCAATTATTCCGGAAAGAGGAAAAATTTTAATACAAGAAGTGGGGGATTCGTCTGAAACTAAAAAATTGTATCCTTTAGCGACCAACCAATCTCTTTATCAAGTTTACGCAGAACCGAACCGAGTGGAAAATCCCGCGGAATTGGCGGAAAAACTTACGGATATATTTTTCACCAGGAGCGACGTTGAAATTAAGGAAGGGGAAACTCCGGAAATTTTGGAAGCGAAATATAAAGAGGCAAGACAAAAAGTTTTGGATGAAATATTAGGCAAGCTTAGTAAATCCAACGATCCGTATGAACCTTTAAAAAAAAGAGTAAGTGAAGAGATGTCAACAAAAATAAGAGAGCTAAAAGCAAGTGGGATTGGGTTTACCGAAGAGAGTGAGCGTTTTTATCCGGAAAGAAATATTGGCAGTCATATTTTGGGATTTTTGGGAACAAAAGATGACAAGAAGATTGGTCAATATGGTCTTGAAGGTTTTTTTGAAAAAGATTTGGCCGGCAAACAGGGATTTATGGAATCAGAAAAAGATGTTGCCGGAAGATGGATACCGATTTCCGGCCGTACTTGGGACAAAGCCGAAGACGGGACAGATTTAGTTTTAACAATAGATAGAAATATACAATTTTTTGCTTGCAATAAGCTACAAGAAGCGATAAAAAAGCATCGAGCCGACAGTGGGTCGGTAATTATTATGGACCCCAAGACCGGGGCAATTTGGGCAATGTGCTCTGTTCCCGATTTTGATCCGAACGATTACGCCAAAACTGAAAACATAAACACGTTTAACAATCCGGCTATTTTTTATCAATATGAGCCCGGATCAATTTTTAAAGCGATAACCATTGCCTCGGCGCTTGATTTGGGTAAAATTACTCCCGCCACCACATATAATGATGAGGGGTTTCTAAAAATAGACGGCTACACAATCAGAAATTCCGACTTAAAGGCGCATGGAATACAAACAATGACGCAGGTTTTAGACGCGTCATTAAACACCGGAGTGGTTTTTGCTATGAATAAAATGGGAGTTGACTCTTTTCGTAAATATGTTAATGATTTTGGTTTTGGGGTAATGACTGGAATTGAGCTTGATTATGAGGCAAGTGGCAATGTGAAGTCTTTAGAGAAAAAAGGAGAAATTTGGGGAGCGACCGCTTCTTTTGGTCAAGGAATATCCGTGACCCCGATTCAAATGGTTTCGGCTTTTGGCGCTCTTGCCAACGGAGGAAAATTAATGAAGCCATATATTGTTGATGAGGCGAGAAAAAGCAATGGTGAAGTTGTAAAGACTTCTCCCAAGCTTGTCCGACAGGTTATTTCCGGAAGGACTTCCACCCTTTTGGGAGGCATGCTTGTTTCCGTTGTGGAAAACGGACATGGGAAAAAAGCCGGTGTTCCGGGATATTATGTCGCGGGTAAAACCGGTACAGCTCAAGTTCCTAAAAAAGATGGACTTGGTTATGAAGCAGATATAAATATTGGTTCGTTCGTCGGTTTTGCTCCGGTGGAAGATCCGAAGTTTGTGATGTTAACAAAAATTGATCACCCGAGAGATGTTATTTGGGCGGAAAGTTCGGCCGCGCCTCTTTTTGGAGAAATCGCTCAGTATGTGTTAAACTATTTAAGAGTTCCGCCAAATAGGAAGTAAGAAACCACGGTTGCCTTTATTTATATTTAAATTATAAATTGTTAGTAAAATCACAAATCCAAAATCATAAGCTCCAAATAAATTACAATAACCAAATGTCCAAAATCCAAAAACAATTGTTTTGAACATTTAAATTTGGTGCTTTGAATTTATTTGGGATTTGTAATTTTGGATTTGGTGCTTTAGACGTTGATTTGAAATTTAGATTTTAGAATTTGGGATTTATTGTTTTATGAATTTATTAATTAAGAAAGAAATATTATGAAAAAGATAATGCAAAAGATACTTTACATTTTAGCTAAAAAAGTTTTGAAAAAATATAAACCGGAAGTGATTGGAATAACCGGCAGTATGGGAAAAACGTCAGCCAAAGAAGCTGTCTTTGCTGTCTTGTCGTCTAAATTTAAAGTCAGACAAAACATAAAAAATTATAATAATGAGCTGGGGATGCCTTTGTCTATTTTGGATGTGGAATCCGGGAATAGATCAATTGTTAAGTGGCTAAAAGTTATTTTCAAGGGAATAAGTTTAATTCTATTTAAAGATAAAGACTATCCGCAAATTTTAATTTTGGAAATGGGGGCCGATCATCCCGGAGATATTAAATATTTAACAGACTTGGCTCCTTGTAAAATCGGCGTGGCGACCGGAATCGGTCCGGCGCATCTGGAATTTTTTGAAAGCGTGGATAAAATTGTTAAAGAAAAAAGAGTGATTATTAGTCATCTTGATTCAAGCGGGTGCGCTATTTTGAATCATGACGATGAAAAGGTTTATGAGATGCGAGAAAAATCAAAGGCAAGAGTTTTGACCTATGGATTTGATTCTGAGGCGGGAGTGCGAGCGCAGGAAGATAGCATTATCGGAGACGGTATTGAAATAGAAGGAATGAAATTTAAATTGAGCTACAACGGCTCGGTTGTCCCTGTTTTTATCCCGGGAGTTTTGGGAAGACAACACATTTATGCCGCCTTGGTTGCTACAGCTGTTGGTGTAGCCTATGACATGAATTTAGTGGAGATATCGGAAAGTTTAAAAAATTATAAGGCGCCAAAAGGAAGAATGAATTTAATTCCCGGCATTAAAAAAACTTTAATAATAGATGATTCGTATAATTCTTCGCCCATACCGGCGGAGGCCGCATTGGGCGTGATGAAGTCAATAAATTTACCGCAAGATGATAAAAAGTTTGCTATTTTGGGCGATATGCTTGAACTTGGCGGTTTTAGTGAAGAAGGTCATCGTCAGGTTGGCCGGGCGGTTTTTGCCAATGGCATTGATTTTTTGATCACTGTTGGAGAGCGATCGCGCGACATTGGACGATCTGCCATAAAAGAGGGGATGCCCGAAGAAGTTGTCTTCAATTTTCCCACTGCTGAGGAAGCCGGTCTCTTTGCTCAAAGCAAAATAAAACAAGGTGATTTAATATTGGTAAAAGGATCGCAGGGCGCAAGAATGGAAAAAGTGGTCAAAGAATTAATGGCTGAACCTCTTTTGGCTAAAGATTTGTTGGTGCGACAGGGAGAAGAATGGCAGAGCTAAATATTTTTGATAGCCTAGAAAAAAGCTATTTTTAGGCTATCTTTTGCTATTTTTTGTCATTTTGGCTATAATATTGTTATATAAATACGGGTTTTGTGTCATTCTGAGCAGAGCGAAGAATCTCCCGCGTATGCGGGCTAGAAAAGAATATAGCGGGCATTCGCCCGAGATCCTTCACTGCGTTCAGGATGACGACCCGGTAACGGGCCGCTATCGTCTAGCCCGGTCTAGGACGCCTCCCTCTCACGGAGGAAACTCGGGTTCAAATCCCGATAGCGGTACCAAAAAAGTTAAAGGTTAAAAGTGAAAGGTTAAAAGTTTTTACATTATGCTTCCAGCGCTTTGGCACGATTTTTTATATACTCCGCTCTTGAATTTGTTAATCCTGCTTTACAATGGCTTGGCCTTTGGTCATCTCGGTTTGGCTATTATTTATTTGACTTTTATTATCCGTATCGCGCTTTTGCCTTTTACGGTTGTTTCCGAGCGTAGTAAAATTCTTTACGAAAAATTGGGAGAAAAAATTGCGAAAATTGAACATGATTTTAAAAATGATCCCGTTCAGAAAAATGAAATTATCAGGCAAGTAATGCGCGAACACCGCGTCAGTCCGTGGGCTAAGGTTTTAGTCTTGGCCGGACAAGCCCTGATTTTAGTTCTTTTGTATCAAGTTTTTGTCGGCGGAATAAACGGAAAATTGGCAGATCTTTATTCTTGGGTCAGAACGCCTGATTTTATAAATACAAATTTTTTAGGGTATGATTTGGGAGTACGAAGTTTGCTCTGGAGCGGAATAGTCGGCATTATTTTATTTTTGGAAATTTATTTTGATCAGAGAAGTCAGGGGAGTCCGCTTACAAAATCAGATGTTTTTTATCAAATATTTTTTCCGTTGGTTGTATTTTTAATACTTTGGACGTTGCCAATGGCAAAGTCTATTTTTATATTAACCTCGCTGGTTTTTTCTTTCCTGATTATTATTGTGCGACAAAGAATTAAAATTAAAATTAGAATCGCGGATAATAAAATTGAGATTGAGAAGGTGAAGAGTGGTTGACAGAATGGCCGAAAAGAATAAGCTAGAAGAAGATAATTTATCTAGAATAAAAGAAAATATGGCTGATTCATTGGATAAAATAATGTATTCTTTTGTTGTTGAGGATGTCTTGAAGGGTTTTTTTATTACTGTTCCGCCGGGGTATGTCGCTTGTGTTTATGATTTAGGGAGAGGCGTCTTAAAAAAGGTGCTTCATCCGGGGCTTCATCTCAAAATTCCTTTTTGGCAAAGAGCCAAACTTTTTAACACTCAAACTCTTGAATACAATATCAGCAAAGATTTTAACGCGGAAAATGTCCGAGCGCTGGGGGATACGCCTATCGGCGCCGTCAGTTTAGATAACAGAAACATTCAAATTGAAGGGACAATGCTTTTACGGCTTGATGTGGATCAGATTCCCTATATTTGGCAAAATATCGGCGAGGATTTTGTGGAGAAAATTATTCGTCCGACGATCAGAAGCCGTTTAAGAATGATTGCTTCGCTTTATTCCACTCAAGATATTATTTCTTTGCAGAGAAACCAAATAGAAGTGGCGA
The DNA here is from genome assembly GCA_001778095.1 of Candidatus Falkowbacteria bacterium RIFOXYA2_FULL_38_12. GTDB lineage: Bacteria > Patescibacteriota > Patescibacteriia > XYB2-FULL-38-15 > XYB2-FULL-38-15 > XYB2-FULL-38-15. The sequence continues at coordinate 41,747 of MFGA01000023.1, read as the reverse complement.
TAAAAAATGAACTGGATAGAATTTTCCATCCGAGAGGAATTCATGTAGAAAATGTTTTATTGTGCGAGATTACGTCGCAGTTTAAAAAGAATGAGTAATATTAGTTCCTCCCCCTTGATGGGGGCCGCGTGTCGCTAAAGCTATAGCGGTGGCGCAAGGCTAGGAGGGGGTGGAGCAGTAGTTAAATATTTTTCTCACCCTCCCCTAACCCCTCCCCTCAAGGGAGGGGAAAAATAATGTAAAATAGCGCGGACGGCATTTGACAGCCCTTCGCGTTTTTAGTAATATGAAATTAGCACTCTTGACAAGCGACTGCTAATTTTTTACAATGAGCTAATATGGAAACAAGACAGGAAAAAATGCTCATTTCTTTGGTTGGCGAATATATTAAGAAAGCCGCGCCGGTCGCTTCCGGTTTTTTGGCGGGGCGGGGGAGTTTTAAGTTGAGTTCGGCAACCATTAGAAACGAAATGGCGGCTCTTGAGGAAAAAGGATATATTACCCAGCCGCATACTTCCGCCGGCAGGATACCGACCGAGCTTGGCTATAATTTTTATTTGGAAAAAATAAATACGGAAAAAGATGTTAAAATTTCGGAAAAAGACAAAGAAGTTTTAAATAAAAGCGCAAAGTCCGAGGAGATGCCGAATAAAAAAATCGCCAAGATGTTGGCGGAAATTTCCGGCGAAGCAGTAATTTTGGCTTTCAATGCAAAAGATATATACTATACCGGTCTTTCCAATTTATTCGGTAAACCGGAATTCCATGATCAAAATTTAGCGCGGAGAATCGGAGAAGTTGTTGATGAGCTTGATGAGGTTATGTATAAAATTTTTGATGATATTGGTGATGACATAAAAGTTTTAATTGGCAGTAAAAATCCTTTTAGTGATAATTGCAGTGTGATAATAAGTAAATGCAAAAAAGGTAAAGGTGTTATCGCGGTTTTAGGGCCGATCCGAATGGATTATAAAAAGAATGTTGGGTTGGTAAAATACGTGAAAGAAATTTTGGATATATAAACATATAAATAAAAAGAGTGGATTCCCGCCTTCGCGGGAATGACAATTAAATTATGGCAGAAGAAAAAATAACAACTGACGACAAACAACAAGAGGCTGATGAACTGGAAAATTTAAAATTGGAAATGGAAAAATGTAAAAAGGAAGCGGAAGAGTATTTGAACGGCTGGAAAAGAGCCAAAGCGGATTATCTTAATTTAAAAAATCAGTCAGGAGAAGCGCAAAAAGATTTAGTGAGGTTTGCTAATTTGGGAATAATCTTAAAATTTTTGCCGATTTATGATGGGTTGAAAAGGGCATGTAAGGAGGCGCCTTCTGTAGGTTCAGGCAATAATGATAAAAGCGAAGGTTGGTCAGAGGGAATTGTAAACATAAAAAAACAATTTGAAGGTTTTTTGAAAAATTTGGATATAGAAGAAATAAAAACAGTCGGAGAAGAATTTAATCCGGAGCTTCATGAAGCGGTCGCTAAAGAAAAAAGAGAAGAAGTCGGGAGTGATATCGTCTTGGAAGAAGTCGGCGGGGGGTACAAACTGGCCGGAAGGGTGGTTATCGCGGCAAAGGTGATAGTGAGCGAGTAATCCGTTCTTTGTCATCCCCGCGAAGGCGGGGATCCACTCTTATAAAAAAAGGGAGTAGTGAACTTTAGTTCGCGTTAATCTTACTAAGGCGCAGACTAAAGTCTGCTATTCCATTTTCTAACAACTGACAACCAAAATCTAACTTACTCCATAATTAAGTTCGCGATCAATATCAAAATTGGCGCGGGCGTTTAAGGGAGGCAAAAATAATATGGCAATTATTCGTTGGAGGCCATTCCCAATGTTTGAGCCATTTGAAGAAATGGACAAACTTTTTGAGAATTTTTCGGAGTGGCCAAATAAAACAGCCGGCTTTATTCCGGCAGTGGATGTTTATCAAACCAAAGACGGCGTTGTTGCGGAAATGTCTTTGGCCGGAGTTGATCCCGATGATGTTGATGTTTCCATTACCGATAATGTTTTGACAGTGCAAGGAAAAACCGAAAGAAAATCAGAAGTTGATGAAAAAGATTTTTATAGAAAAGAAATGCGCTACGGCAGTTTTTATCGCACTATCCCATTGCCCGTCGCGGTTCTAGGGGATAAGGCGGAAGCTAAATCGGAAAATGGAGTTTTAAAAATCACTGTTCCTAAAGCGTCGGAAGAAAAAAATAAGGCGATTAAGGTGAAGGTGGTGAAAGGGAAGAAATAAAATATGTCTTTATACCAATGTTCTTTTTGTGAAAAATCTTTTAGATCTAACGAAGATAGAATTACTCATGAAATGGTATGTATAAAAAATAATACACTTACAGCTAACAGCTAATAAGAAGTTTAAAAACAGATTAAGAATAAACAAAAGTAAATTAAAAACAAAGTAATTGCTCGCAGATAAATTGTTCCGCTTCATCTCGGAGCGGAACAGGAATTTGTAAATAATTAGGCATAAAAAACTATGAATAAATTATGGAAAGCGACAGCAATTATTGGGGTTAGTCTTTCTTTTACCTTGTTAGTTGTAATTATCGTAGGATTATTGCGTTGGCAAAAACAGACGCATGATAATTATGAGGAAAATGTTAGAGCCACCGAACGTTTAAATTTTATAGAGGATTGTTACAAAAGATCCCTTAAAGGAGAAAAAAGTCGCTTTCATGTGGAGTGCATGAATTTAAATTGTTGAAATAATTAAAGATTAAGAATGATTGCATGAAAAGAAATAAGTTAAATATAAAAACATATTGGTGTGATCAGTGTGGCCATGTGAGTATAAATCAAGAGGGGGAAGAAATTGAGATAATAAATAAGTTGCGTAGCAATAAGTTATGTCCACAGTGTAAAATGACATTATGGGAATATTATATTGACATGTCGCCAGAGATTAATTATTTGCAATATAATATTGAAAATTGCGAGATGGCATTTGATAAATTAAAGGAAATTAATGAAAAACTCAGGGCGGCGATGGACTTAGATTCACCAGAAAATCCTCTTGGACTTGGGCACTATAATAGGATAATTCAAGATTATTTGATAATAAAGGTTGCTGGATTGTTTGATAAAGATACAAGGACAATATCTTTTTATAATTTGTTCGATAACGCTAGTGAGATAGAGAAAATAGAGAAGGAAGACATTATACGATATATAGAAGAGAAAAGGCCCAGATTTTGTGCTCATTATGACAGAGATTATATTAAAAGCGATGAAAATAAGTTTCCAAATACACAGAAAATTGTGAATTCTAATTTGAAAGAAATTTTAAAGAGATTGCAGATAATCCTGGATGGGTTAAAAAATAAATTACAAATAACTAATCATAAAAAACTATGTCAAAAATTTTAGGTATAGACTTAGGAACAACCAATTCCTGTATGGCGATAATTGAAGGCGGAGAGCCAAAGGTTTTGGAAAATAAAGAAGGAGCGAGAACAACTCCGTCTATTGTTGCTGTTTCAAAAAACGGCGAGAGGTTGGTTGGACAATTGGCCAAACGTCAATCGGTGACCAATCCGGAAAATACCCTTTACTCGATTAAACGTTTAATCGGGAGACGGTTTGGCGACGAGGAAGTGCAAAGAGATTTGAAAGTTTTGCCATTCAAAATGAAACAAGTCGGCGAGGGAGTGAAAATCGCGATGAGTGGCAAGGAATATTCTCCTCAAGAAATTTCTGCCATGATTTTGCAGAAATTAAAAGCTGATGCCGAAGAAAAAATTGGCGAGAAAATCGAAGAAGCGATCATTACCGTACCGGCATATTTTGACGACGCGCAAAGGCAAGCAACCAAAGACGCCGGAGAAATTGCCGGATTGAAAGTAAAAAGAATCATCAACGAACCGACTGCCGCAGCTTTGGCCTATGGATTTGATAAAAAGAAAGGTCAGCAAATCGCTGTCTATGATTTGGGCGGTGGTACTTTTGATATTTCCGTTTTGGATATTGGCGCGGATACGGTGGAAGTAAAATCAACCAATGGCGACACGCATTTGGGTGGCGATGACTTTGATCAAAGAATTATTAATTGGATTATTAATGAATTTAAAAAGGACCAAGGTGTTGATTTAGCGAAAGATCCTTTGGCTCTTCAAAGAATTAAGGAAGCAGCCGAGAAGGCAAAGATTGAGCTTTCTACAGCCATGGAAACAGAAATCAATCAGCCATTTATTACTTCAGATTCCTCTGGGCCAAGACATTTAGTAATGAAATTAACTAGAGCCAAAATGGAAGAATTGATTGGTGATCTTGTTGAGGCAACTCTAGAACCGTGCAAAAAAGCTTTAGCAGACGCAAAATTGGAAGCAAAAGATATTGAAGAAGTAGTTATGGTCGGCGGAATGACAAGAATGCCTTTAGTTCAACAAACTGTTGAAAAGTTTTTTGGCAAAAAGCCGAATCTATCTGTAAATCCAGACGAAGTCGTAGCCATTGGTGCGGCGGTACAGGCTGGAGTCTTGCAAGGCGAGGTTCGCGATATTTTGTTGCTTGATGTTACTCCGTTAACTGTTGGTCTCGAAACCTTAGGTGGAGTAATGACTGCTCTTATAAGCAGAAATACAACAATTCCAACATCAAAAACTCAAGTATTTTCTACTGCAGCCGACGGACAAACTTCTGTAGAGATTCATATCTTGCAAGGTGAGCGTCCGATGGCGGGAGATAATAAAACTTTGGGACGATTTATGCTTTCCGGCATTCCTTCCGCTCCGCGCGGAGTTCCGCAAGTGGAAGTGACTTTTGATATTGACGCTAACGGAATTTTAAATGTTAAAGCAAAAGATAAAGCAACCGGGAAAGAACAGTCAATTACAATTACTGCCTCAACCGGATTATCAAAAGAAGAAATAGAAAAAATGAAACAGGAAGCGGAAATACATGCGGCGGACGACGAGAAGAAAAAAGAGATGATTGAAGTTAAAAATACTGCTGAAACAATTTTGTATACAACCGAAAAAATGTTGAAAGACTTGGCGGACAAGATAAAAGCGGAAGATAAAAAAGAGATTGAAGAAAAAATGGAAGCTTTGAAAAAAGTAAAAGATACTGACGATAAAGAAGCGATCAAGAAAGCGGCAGATGAATTAGCACAAGTCGGACAAAAAGTCGGCGCGGCGATGTATCAGAGCCAACAAGCGCAAACCCCTCCGCCAGGCTCAGGGAATAATGATGAAAAAAAAGATGAAGAAAAGAAAGACGATAAGAGCAAGACTGTTGAGGGAGAGTACGAAGAAGTGAAGTAAATGAATTATGAATCAAGAATCATGAATCAAGAATTTTGATTGCGAAATCATAATTAATAATTCATGATTCTGTTAATGTGGCAAAGGATTATTATCAAATATTAGGCGTTAGCAAGGGCGCGTCGCAGGATGAAGTTAAAAAAGCTTTTCGCGAATTGGCTCACAAACATCATCCCGACAAGCAGGGCGGTAATGTGGATAAATTCAAGGAAATAAATGAAGCTTATCAGGTTTTGGGCAACCCCGAAAAACGCCAACAGTACGACCAATTTGGAACCACCTTTGATCAGGCCGGAGGCCCGGGTGGTTTTTCCGGTTTTGACGGATCTGGTTTTGCTAATGGTTTTAATGGGTTTGACTTCAATGATATTGGAGATATTTTTGGTTTTGGAGATATTTTCGGTGGCGGGAAGAAAAGGAAAAAAGTAAAACGCGGTAAAGATATTCAGATGGAAATGGAAATTAGTTTTCGCGAATCTGTTTTTGGCGAAGAAAAGATTTTAGATTTATATAAACCAAGCGCTTGCAGTAATTGTGGCGGATCGGGAGATGATCCGACAAGCAAAATTTCTATTTGCGTAAATTGCAATGGGTCAGGCAAAGTCAGAGCCATTCAAAAAACATTTCTTGGTAGTTTCGAGACAGTGACGGTTTGCCCGAAGTGCCAAGGCGAAGGGAAAAAAGCGGAAAAAGAATGTCGAGAATGTCGAGGATCCGGAGTCACGCGCGCTTCCAAAAAAATAAAATTTAAAATACCGGCCGGAATTATAAATGGAGAAGCTATTCGTCTTTCCGGAGAAGGCGAGGCTGGAGGAAAAGGTGGCGAGCCGGGAGATTTATTTATTACTTTTAGAGTTAAGGTTGATCGTGATTTTAGGCGCGACGGCAATAATATTTTAACGAAAGCGGAAATAAGTTTTACCCAAGCGGCGCTGGGAGACAAAATTGAAGTAAAGACATTGGAAGGCGCGGTGATGCTTGCCATTCCGGCCGGGACACAATCAGGGCAAATTTTTAAATTAAAAGGGAGGGGGATTAATGATACGGTTCACGGCGGTGGATTGGGTGACCAGCTTGTTGAAGTAATTGTTATTACGCCGACAAGAATTTCGAGAAGGCAAAGAGAATTATTGGAGGAGTTGGGGAGGGATTAGGTTTGTGCTATAATAGGATAAAGTTTTGTTTTGATTTTTTATATATATTAAAAGCTGGGTGGGCTAGTATATTTTCGTACTCCGTCCAGCGTTTTTGTTTTTGCGCTTGTCATCCCCGCGCAGGCGGGGATCCACTCGTAATTATTTATCGTTGAAGTAGATTCCCGCCTTCGCGGGAATGACAGAAAACTGGTTTGAATTTTAATTTTTTTCTGCTATACTTCTATAATATGAATTTCTACAATACCCTCTCCAAAAAGATAGAAAATTTTAAGCCCCAGAAGGGCAAAACAGTCAAAATATACACCTGCGGGCCGACGGTTTACAACTATGCCCACATCGGCAATCTTCGCGCCTATATTTTTGACGATATTCTAATTCGCGCTCTTCTCTATAACGGTTATAAAGTTGACCACGTTATTAATCTTACGGATATTGGTCATCTGACTTCCGATGCCGATGCCGGCGAAGACAAGATGATGAAGGCTCTGGCTCGCGAAGGGTTTCCGTTGACTCTGGAATCAATGAAAAAAATAGCTGAAAAATATACGGTGGCTTTTCAAGATGATTTAAAAAAACTGAATATTTTCGAATACACAGAAAATAAAAATTATAAAATAACTTGGGCTAAAGCCAGCGATCACATCAAAGAACAAATTGATTTAGTTAAAATTTTAGTGGAAAAAGGATTTGCTTACGAAACAGACCAGGCAATTTATTTTGATGTAAAAAAGTTTCCCGATTATGGAAAATTAACCGGACAAAAACTGGAAGAAAAAAAGACAGCGGTTCGCAAGGAAGTTTTTGAAGATAAAGATAAAAAAAATCAGGCTGATTTTGCTTTGTGGTTTAAGCGCGCGGGTCGTTTTGCCGGGCACGTGATGTATTGGCCGTCGCCTTGGGGCGATGGATTTCCCGGCTGGCATATTGAATGTTCCGCTATGGCCATGAAATATTTGGGCGAGACTTTAGATATTCATACCGGTGGGGTTGACCATATTTCCGTTCATCATACTAATGAAATTGCTCAAAGTGAGGCTGCGACCGGAAAGACTTTTTCTCGTTTTTGGATGCATAACGAATTTATTGTAATCGGAAAAGATAAGATGGCAAAATCGGCCGGGACTTTTATTACCCTAAACAGTTTGATTGAAAAGGGCTTGAATCCTTTGGCCTACAGATATTTTTGTCTTGGCGCGCATTATCGCCAGCAACTTAATTTTTCTTTTGAAGCGGTAGGGGCGGCGGAAAACGCTTTGAATAATTTATACAGCGCCACAATTGATCTTAAAAAAGGAGACGATATTCCAGCCGAAGAAGAATTTAAAAAATTGCTAGACAATGATCTGGGAGTACCCGAAGACCTGGCAGTAGTTTGGAAAATAGTTAAAACCGGTAACGGGATTGATTCTCTTTTAAAATTTGACGAAGTCTTGGGTTTTGATATTAAAAATAAAATAAAAGAATTATCGGAAATCCCCGAGAAAATAAAAAAACTTCTCGAAGAGCGAGAAGAAGCGAGAAAAAATAAAGATTGGGTAAGGGCGGATGAAATTCGTAAGAGAATAGAAGTCGACGGATATAACGTTTTAGATACAGCAGAAGGGCAGAAAATAAAGTTAAAGGTGAAAGCTTAAAAGTGAGAAGTTGCAGTTTAAGGTTAAAAGTTGAAATTGACGCCAACTTTTAATTTTTAGAACCATTTTTTACTCTTAAAAAAGATCAACATCCCGGAGGCGCCGGCTGCCATTAGTCCAAGAATAATGAAAAAGCCATAAGGGTGGGACACAAAAGGCATTTTGATAACATTCATACCGAACATAGAGGCAAGTAAGGTTAAGGGGAAAACAATAACGGAGAAAATGGTCAAAGTTTTCATTATCTCGTTTATTCTAAAATCAATCAAGGAAACGTTTGTTTCGTGGAGAGCGTCAATAGTATCTTTGTAGTTATCCAAGAGATCCCAAATTTCTTTAGTATAGTTTATAAGATCATCAAGATATTTTTTCAGCTGGTTGTTGGGGAAGAAAACAGAGGCTTCGGTTATAAAATAACGGATTACTTGTTTATGCGGTTGCATTGCCCGCCGGAAATTGACGATATTTGTTTTTATGCGGAGAATCTCGGTAATTGTTCCTTTTTCAAAATCAGCCCTTATCCGAGCTTCTACATTATCTATGTCATTACTGATATGGACAAGCATAGGAAAACACTCGGAAAGCAAGCGGTTTAATATCTCGTGGAGAAGGGCGGCAGGGCTGGAACATTTTAAAGTTTTGTTGTTATATTCGCCAAAAGTATTGCCAATCTGCCCCAATTCATTGGTATGGACGGTCACAAGAGTTTTAGGAGTGATGAAAAAATCAACTTCCGAGGCGTGAATGGTTTTTGTCTCGCGGTCAAAAACAGGGAAAAGCAAAATCATAAAAAGATAATCGGGGCGAGCGATAAGTTTGGGACGTTGAAGAGGAGGTAAGCAGTCTTCCAAATCCGACGGATAAAAATTAAATTCTTTTTCTAAGTATTTTATCTCCTTTTCACTATTATTCGCGACATTAAACCAAGAAAAATTTTTATTCTTAATAATTTTTACATCAGAAGACATAGATATTTATACACAGGATTAAGCACATTTATATTTTAGCACATTTTAGTTTAATGTGGTACAATTTAGTAAGATTTAAGATTAAAATTCAAGAGATTAATTATTTTTTAGTTTTTAATTAGTAATTTATATGCCGCAAGTGCAAGGAAAAATCAGCCCCCAAAGAAGAGCGCCGCAAAATTTAAGAGAAAGAGAAAATCTTGAAGCGGAAAAAAAATATGAGATCGAGGAAGAAGTAGAAGAAGAATTTGAAGAAGATGATTTCTCCGAAGAAATTCAGGAAACTCATGATGATTTTTTAGACAAAGAAGAAGTGCCGTCCATTAATCTTCCGCAAACCTTCGCGCCGAGCGCTAATCGTTCTTCCAAAAGTGAAACATTAACCAAAGTTGAAAAAATATTGGAAAAAGATCTGGGAGACATTTATTTTAAAATGCCGGAAGAAGCCAAGCAAAAATTTAAAGTAAAAGGGGAGGAGATTTCTCTTAAAATAGAGGAAATGATCGAAACGGGAAAAGCGATTGCTAGAAAAATTTTGGCGTTGATTAAGATTTGGTTGCAGACAATTCCCGGAGTGAATAGATTTTTTCTTGAACAAGAGGCAAAGATAAAAACCGACAAGATTATGGAATATGTAGAAAGAGAGAAAAAAATATAGATATAATTTATTTATTTTATGCAAAGCCTTGAGGACAAAAAGTGGAAAAAAATAAAGAGTTCATTTTCTTTCGGCGCGGTGGCGATAATTTTCAGCTTCTTTTTTTATCAGCAAATAGTCGTTCCCAGAGAACAAATGCAGATGGCTGGAGATTTTGCCGGGACTCCCGAAGGATCCTTGCTTTTAACCTTGATTGGTATTTTTTCCGGGACTTGGCTCGTTATTTATTTGTTGCGTGTTTTTTTACATCAAAAAACAAAAATGGCCGCGTCTTTCCGCAATGTTGTTCTTCAGGTCACTTTACCTAAGGAATCAGCCGGAAAAGCCCAAGAGAAAAAAGAAATTAATCCGCAGGTTATTCAAGAGGGCGTGGCCGCGGCCGAAGCTTTTTTTTCCACCATCGGCGGTCTTAAAGCCCAAAGAGGCATTTGGTACTGGCTTACCGGACGGACGGATTACATTTCCTTTGAAATAGTCGCCGATAAAGGAATAATTTCTTTTTATGTTGTCGCGCCACGTTATCTGCAAAATTATCTTGAACAACAAATCAGAGCGCACTACCCCGAGGCATTTATTGAAGAAACTGAAGATTATAATATTTTTACTCCGCAAGGAGAGGTCAGAGCCGGTTATTTGATTTTTAAGCGTCCTCATTTTTTTCCGATAAAAACTTATAAAAAAACAGAGACAGACCCCATGAGCGCCCTGACTAATGTTCTTTCCAAACTGGAAAAAAACGAAGGCGCGGCGATTCAGTTTGTCATTTGTTCAGCTAAAAAAGAATGGCGAAAGCCGGGAATAAAAGTCGCCCAAGCGATGCAACAAGGTAAAAAGATGGATGAAGCAATCTACGAGGTGACGGCAAATATCATAATAAGAGTTTTGAAAGAATTGGCTACTATTTTTAAACAGAATGACAAGAAAAAACCGGAAGATCAAATGATGCAAGTAAAAAATGAACCCTATAGGTTATCTCCCATGGATGAAGAAGTTGTTAAAGGTCTTGAGGAAAAAGCAAGCCGAGCCGGAGTAGATGTGAATATAAGAGTTGTTGTCTCTTCGGAAGATAAAGAAAGAACATTAATGCATCTTGAAAGCATTACCAATGCGTTTAGTCAATACAATATTTATCAATACGGCAACAGTTTTAGTAGGGTCATGCCCAAGGGTGGTTGGCACTTGCGTCAGTTGATCAAAAATTTTATCCATCGCGGTTTTAGCGAGAAAAGAAAAGTCGTTTTAAATTCTGAAGAGATCGCCAGCATTTTTCATTTTCCTTTACCCTGGACGGAAACGCCGAATATTAAGTGGCTTCTGGCTAAAAAAGCCGCGCCTCCGGTTAATATGCCCAAAGAGGGTTTGATTTTGGGCAAAGCAATTTTTCGCGGAGAGGAAATTGTTACTAGAATAAAACGGGAAGATCGGCGTCGCCATATTTATATGATTGGCCGTTCCGGTGTCGGTAAATCAACTTTAATGCAAAATATGGCCAAGCAGGATATCAGAAACGGCGAGGGAGTCGCGGTTATTGATCCACACGGAGATTTGGTTGATGATATTTTAGCTTGTATTCCGAAAGAAAGAGCTGATGACGTTATAGTATTTAACCCGTCCGATCTGGAACGGCCGATAGGTTTGAATATGCTTGAAGCTAGCGATGAAAACCAAAAAGATTTTGCCGCTCAAGAAATGGTTGCTATTTTCTACAGACTTTTTCCGCCGGAAATGATTGGTCCGATGTTTGAACATACCATGAGAAACGTAATGTTGACATTGATGGCTGATATTGAAAATCCGGGAACACTAGCTGAAATTCCTCGCATGATCACCGATCCCGATTTTCAAAAGGCTTGGCTCGTTAAAGTAAAAGATCCGATAGTGCGCGCTTACTGGGAAAAAGAAGTGGCTAAAACGTCGGATTTTCATAAATCAGAAATGTTTGGTTACTTAATCTCCAAGGTTGGTCGCTTTGTGGAAAATGAAATGATGAGAAATATTATTGGTCAGACTCATTCCGGTTTTGATTTTCGCGAGGTAATGGATAAAAAGAAAATACTTTTGGTCAATTTGGCCAAAGGCAAGACCGGCGAAGTGAACAGTAATTTGCTAGGTTTGATTATTGTTTCAAAACTGCAAATGGCCGCTATGGGGAGAGCGGATATACCTGAAGAAGAAAGGCATGATTTTTATCTTTATATCGACGAGTTCCAAAATTTCATTACTGAAAGTATTGCCACTATTCTTTCGGAAGCGAGAAAATATCGCTTATGTTTGAATATTGCTCATCAATATATAGGGCAACTGGTCAAAGATAACAAAACCGAAATTCGCGACGCTGTTTTTGGCAATGCCGGTACCATGATTGCTTTTAGAATCGGCGTTGACGACGCGGAGACAATCGCCAAAGAATTCGCGCCCGTCTTTAACGAATATGATGTTTTAAATATTGAAAAATACACGGCTTACACCAAGCTCTTGATAGACAATACCGCCTCAAAAGCTTTTAATATGCAAGTTTATCCTCCGGAAAAAGGAAATCGCGAAATAGCCGAGGCGATCAAGGAATTATCAAGATTAAAATACGGCCGTGACCGAAGAATTGTGGAAGCGGAAATCGCCGAAAGAACAAGACTCGGTGAGCCGGAAAGAACGTCCGGACCGCTCTATGGAGAAAAGGGGATGTAGATTTTGCGGTTGGATATTGGATATCCAAATAAAGTGGAGCTACGGCGAGATGAAATCCGCCTACGCTACCTGCCTTCGCTAAAGCTACAGCAAAGCAAGAGGCTACGGCGAGATGAAATCCGCCGACGCTAAGGCTACGGCGAGATGAAATCCGCCGACGCTAAGGCTACGGCGAGATGAAACAAAAACAAAAAATATGTCAGACCAAAACCAGAATTTTTTTATCAATTTTAACGATCCTAAAAATTTATCAAACGAAGACTCGGGAGAAGTAAAAGAAGAAAAAAGCGTCATTGACGATAAATTTTTTTATGAAGGAGAAGAAGTTAGTGAAAAAAAAGAAGAGGTAGATTTGAAAGACATTGAAGTTTCTTTGAGTTTGGATAAAGTGGAGCTGATCAAAAAAGTTATACAGGAGACACAAAATAATTTAAAACGGATTAGTTATCTTTTAGGAGAAGAAATCACGGAAAGGGGAGAAAATTATAGTCAACGTTTGGAAAAAGATGAAATTGTTTTTCCGGAAGTAAATATTAAGGAAGACGGCGATAAAAAAGACGAGGGCGCGGAAAGTGAGAGCGCGGTTGCTTTGGGCGACAAGGGAGAGAGAATTTTGGAAGGAGTTTTTGACGGGCAAAATATGATTGGCGAAGACGGCAAGGAATATATTGTTCCGCCGAATTACGCTTCAAAATCAAAATTGGTGGAAGGTGATATCCTAAAACTGACGATAGATGAAAAAGGCAGATTTCTTTTTAAACAAATCGGGCCGATTGAAAGAGCGAGGGTAATTGGAAAATTAGAACAAAGCGAAACTGACGGAGGATATTGTGTCACGGTTGGAGAAAAAAAGTGGAAGATTCTGGCTTCGCCGGTTACTTATTTTAGGGCGGTTGTTGGCGATGAGGCGATTATTCTTATTCCCAAAAGCACACCGAGCAAATGGGCGGCAGTGGAGAATATTATTAAGAAGAATAACTAATAAATTAACATAAATTTATGAACGAAAAACAAAAAAGAGAAGGGGATGAGTTAAAAGCCTTGGGGGGGAGCCAAGAGAAACATTCAAGCATTGGAGCATGGATGTTCCCGCGAAAGCTTTTAGAAAAGGTCGTGGGGTTGAGAGTTATTATTCTGGAGATGATTCTGAAGCCTGGAAAGATTCATTATTTACTTATTGTTTTGATGGTAAAAAAACATTTTCCGTTGAAGAGAACAGAGAAGGTTCTCTTTGTGTTAAATTGGGTGTAGGCGAAGATAAAGTCAGTGTTCCACTTACTATACTTTTAGATATTCCTTTTGGTGAGGGAACTGAAATTAAAAAGGGTGATCAAGTAAGTTTTTTCCCTTCAAGAGAATTGCAATCTCTAATTACATTGGAAAATATGTCACCCGCAGAAAGAAAAAAGACAGAACAACTTAAAAAAATGATGCAAGAACGCGAAGAATTCAATAATAATTTATTTAGAGGATGGAGGGAGAGTGGTGATAAATACGGTTGTTATTATGCTTTAGGCGAAGACGGATATATTTTAGGAATAGCAAAAGAGGTTGGGGTAGACGGTATATCTCAGTTATTTGCTGATCTTAAAAAAGACGAAAATATTAGCAATATTATTTTATTTAAAAGAGAGGAAGGCAAGTAAATTGAGCCCATGTAAAATAACAAAAAAGATTTTCAAAATGAAAATCTTTTTTGTTTTGACTTTAATCCTAAAATAGGCTAAGATACCTCAATTAACAAGCCACTATGTCCACCACTTTATATAGAAAATACAGACCGCAGACCTGGAAAGAAATCACTAACCAGAATCATGTTAAAATTACCATACAAAACGAAATTGAGACCGATAAAATCGCTCATGCCTATCTTTTTTGCGGGCCGAGAGGTATTGGAAAAACGACCATCGCGAGACTATTGGCAAAAGCGATAAATTGCGAGAATAGAAAACCGGGAGAAGCGGAGGCTTGTGGCAAATGTAATTCCTGCGAGGAAATTTCTTCCGGGCGGGATTTGGATATTGTGGAAATCGACGCGGCCTCACACACCGGAGTGGATAATGTTCGCGAGAATATTGTCGCCAACGCTAAATTTTCTCCTTCCAAAAGAAAATATAAAGTTTTTATCATAGACGAAGTGCACATGCTTTCCACTTCGGCTTTTAACGCTCTTTTGAAGACTATTGAAGAGCCTCCGGCTCGAGTGATTTTTATTTTAGCGACGACTGAAACTCATAAAGTTCCTCAGACAATAATTTCTCGCTGTCAGAGGTTTGATTTTAAAAAAATATCAAAGAGGGAAATGGTGGAGAGATTGAAATATATTTTAAGCCAAGAGCGAGTCCAAGTTGATGATGGTATCTTGGAAAGCATTGCCCGCGCTTCTGAAGGATGTGTGCGCGACGCGGAAAGTCTACTCGGTCAGGTTTTGGTTTTGCGCGATAAAGATAATAAAATCAGCAAAGAGCAGGCTGAACTAATCATTCCTCGGTCGGATTTTAATACAGCCTCGGAATTTGTCGGATATTTGGCAATGAAAGACGCGGAAAAGGGGATAAGACTTATCAACAAATTGGTTAACGCCGGAGCGGATCTTTCTCAATTCACTTCGGATTTGATAGAATTTTTGAGAAAAATATTGCTTTTAGGCGTAAGCGGGGAGTTGGAAGAATATTCTTTTGATTTGGACGAAGAATCCGAGAAAAAAGTTTTGGAATTTTCCAAAAATATTGACGCGCAAAAAATAATTCATTGGATAGGTTTATTTATTGAAACAAAGCAAGAACTAAGATCATCCGACATAGCTCAATTGCCTCTTGAAATGGCTGTCGTAGAAATCGCCAGGGGTAATGTCTGCGCTTCAAAACCGCTTCAAGAAGTTTCTACCGTAAGTTCAAAACCGGTTGGAAAAAGCTTAAACATTACTGACGAAGAAAGGGCAAAAATAAAAGATTCTTTTCAAAAAGCGGAGGAGAAAAAAGAAAACGCGAGAGTGGAGGAAATTGAAGTAAGGAATTCCGGGCCCCTGGTCATAGATTTTAACCTTGAGAAAATAAAAGAAAAGTGGCATGATATCTTAAGGTTGGCGGCGGATCGCAGTCCTTCACTTGTCTTGATTTTAAGAGTTGGTCAGCCGATCATCGTGGAAAATGGAATTTTGCAGATAGGTTTTAAATACAGGTTTCACAAAGAAAGAATAAATGAGAATAAAAACAATTTGCTCTTGAAGAATTTGATAAAAGAAGCGATTGGCAGTGATTTGGGAGTAACCGGCATTATTGCCGATATTCCCGAGCCAGCCGAGCCACCGCCGATAGAAGTGGACAAGGTTTTAGAAGAATTCGGCGGGAGAGTTGTTGAGTAAAATTATTCGGGGATCGTCTAACGGCAGGACGCCAGGTTCTGGCCCTGGTAATCAAGGTTCGAATCCTTGTCCCCGAGTTTCAAATAGAAACCTAAAAAACAGCTCCAACAAGAGCTTTTTTAGTTCTGAAATCTAGGGGGCTTAGACATTAGAAATATTGGGGTAATTTGGTATAATGGGATAGAGATAATTATTCTTGATTTAAAATTTTATGGAAGAAAAAAGAAATTGTCCTTGGTGCGAAAGTGGACATGATGGGCCAAAGCATGTTGATTCTAAAGATTGTGTATTTTGTAATTTTACCGACAAAGAAGTAGTAATTTATGAAGACAATCTCTTTACCTCTTTTTTAAGCAGGGCACCACTTAATAATTATCACGCAATAATTGTGCCAAAAAAACATTACATTGATACATATGAGATCCCCGATGAAGTTTTAGCTAAAATGTATATCCTTGCCAAAAAAATTACAAAAGCAATAAAACAAGCCTCTAAGGCTGATGGAGTATCATGGATGCATGATGACGGCACAGCAAAGACTGCGGAACACTTTACTCTTCATCTTTTCCCAAGATATAAAAAAGATAATATTTGTGGTCATTATGTCAGACAAGAAGATCCTGGTTTAATAGTAAGAGCTCAATACACAGAAGAAATTAAAAAGTTTCTATAAAAAGTGTACAAAGATGGGAGCAAGACGTTAGAGGTGGCAAGGGGTCATTAGGGAAGAATCATAATTCTTCCAGATCGTTTATTTTTTATGTGTGCAAGAAATAAATATATGTCTATCCTCGGTCTTAAAAGAGGAACAGTAAAATTAAGTGAACATTATGATGAATGGGCTAAGCTTTTCAAAAAAGAGAAACAGCTTCTTTTTGATAAGCTTGGCGATAACATAATCGCAATTGAACATGTGGGCAGTACTGCTGTCCCAAGTGTTCCAGCAAAACCACTTATTGATATAAATGTGGCAGTAGAATCAATTGATGATGTGGCTATCAATAAATTTATAGAACCACTTAAAAAGATTGGATATACTTATATGCATAAGTATCCAGATCGCCATTTTTTTGCCAAAGGCTCTGAAGAAAAAAGAACCCATCATCTCAATCTTGTAAAAATGAACAGCGATTCTGGGTGGAAAGATCATATTATGTTTCGTGACCATCTAAGACGCAATGAATCATCAAGAAATAAATACATTAAACTTAAGATCAAATTAGCAAAGCAATATCCAAACGACAGGCCTTCTTATACTAAAGCCAAAGAGGAATTTATCCAAGAGATTATTCAACGAGCAAAATTAGAGACTGTTTCCGACTAAACCTTTTCATCTCCCCATCTCCACTCCCACAATTTTCTAATCAAAAGTTCTAAGCGCATCCCGGAGGGGTCCCGCCTTTTCCTTTTAATACAGCCTAAATATGGGCTGTTTTTGGTTTATGCTATACTTAAGTAATTAATAAAAATCATAGATATGGTATTAAGCAAAATATCTTTTGATGTTATTAGCGATAAGACTAAAAGCTTATTTTTTTCTTACGCATTGTGGGGCGCAGCGTACCCGATAATATCGTTATTTATAAATGCTTTTATTTGGAGGCAAACGGGTTCTTTTATAAATGTGGCCGGGTATAACCTAGGTTTATTTATCGGCCTTCCTTTTGGTTTTTTATTTGCGACTATACTTTTAAGAAAAATTAATATTAAATTTACTTATATTTTAGGGTTATTGATTTCAATAATAGCGGGTTTTTTGGCGATATTTTTATCTAGTTTCAGTTTTTTTATTTATTTAACTTACGGTTTAATTTATGGAGTTGGCTCTGGACTTTATTGGTCTAGTCGTAATTATTTAACCCTTCAAGAAACAAAAGATGAACACAGAAATTATTTTTTTAGTATAGTGTCTTTAGCCAATAAAATATCAGGAATGGTTGTTGCCTTTGTGTCCGGATGGATAATTTTTTCAGTGGAATCAATGCTTGGTTATTCGGCGACAGGAGCTTATTTGTTGCTTATATTTATAGCTTTTATCTTTATGCTTTTGTCTGGTTTGGTAATTTTTAAAACTAACCTTGAGACTCCGACAATAAAAAAAATATGGCAGTTATCTATTTCTAAAAAATGGAATCAGGTTAGAATTGTGGCGATGGGTATGGGTGTTCTTGACGGCTCTATGTATTTTTTACCTACCTTGCTCATTCTATATTTTTTAGGAAAAGAAAATGTTTTAGGCACCATAAGCGCTGTTGTTTCCCTAATATCAATGCTTTTATTGTACATATATGGGAAATATAGCAGTCGCAGAGATCGTAAATATATTTTATTGTTATCATTTTCAGTAAATTTTTTGCTAGCATTATTGTTAGCACTATTTATGTCTCATCTCTCTGTTTATATTTTTGTATTGCTTTGTGGGTTATCGCTTGCTTTCTATTGGCTAGCTTTAAATCCATGGTTTTTGAGTGTTATGGACACAGTGTTGGGTGAAAAGAAGCAGGATAAATTTGTAGTTATATTTGACCATGAGATATTCCTAAATCTTGGGAGGATAGTGAGCGTAATAATTTCATTGGTATTGGTTGCCGAGATCGGAATATTACCAACGTTACAATTTTTACCTTTAACTTTAACTTTATTGCAATTAATTATATTCGCCTTTGCTTATTTGTATTATAAAGATCAAGCAAAAACGATATTGCGCGCTCTTTGGGGTAAACTTAAATAACTAAACTTGAATATGAACATTAAAATCTTAGGAACAGGCTGTCCTAATTGCCAGAAGCTAGAACAAAACGTCAAACAAGCCTTGAAAGAATTAAATATTGATGCCCCGGTGGATAAAATAGTCGACATTCAGACTATTATGAGCTACGGCATTATGAGCACGCCAGCGGTTGTGGTTGACGGAGAAGTTGTTAGCTATGGTTGCGTCTTGGGCGTAGAAGAAATTAAAAAGTTATTAGCAAAATGATAAAATTTTTTGCCGATTGGCTAACTTATTCAATATTGAGTATCACCCCCAAAACACTTCTAGCCGAAGCAGTGAATTTTTTCGTGTACGACACGATCAAAATTTTTCTGCTGTTAGCTGCTATTATTTTTTCAGTTTCTATTATCCGCTCCTTCCTTCCGCCTGAAAAAATTCGTAATATTCTATCCCGTAAGCATAAGTTTGTGGGAAACATTTTAGCCGCGCTATTTGGCATTATCACGCCATTTTGTTCTTGTTCGGCCGTACCGTTGTTTTTAGGTTTTGTAGAAGTGGGAGTACCGCTTGGAGTTACTTTTTCTTTTTTGGTGTCATCACCAATGATCAATGAGGTAGCTCTAGTTTTATTATTTGGTCTTTTTGGTTGGAAAATTGCCGGTATTTATATAGTCAGTGGTCTAACAATCGCCATTGTGTCAGGTTTAATTATGGGCAAACTTCCAGTAGAACATTTGCTTGCCGATTTTGTCAGGAAAAATCAAGCTAAAAACAGTTTACAATTACCGGAAATGAATTGGTCGCAAAGATTAAATTATGCCAAAAATTATACTTGGGACATAGTTAAAAGGGTTTGGCTGTATATATTAATTGGCGTTGGCGTAGGGGCTTGGATCCACGGCTATTTGCCGGCAGATTTTTTGGCAAAATATGCCGGAGCAGACAAATGGTATGCCGTGCCTTTGGCAGTGCTTGTAGGTATTCCGCTTTATTCTAATGCCGCCGGTGTTATTCCTTTGGTAAGCGTTTTAACTGAAAAGGGCGTAGCTATTGGTACAACTCTAGCTTTTATGATGGCCGTCACAGCCTTGTCTTTACCGGAATTTATGATTTTAAAGAAAGTTATGAAAACAAGGCTGATAATTATTTTTGCTTCGGTTGTTGGGACGGGTATAATCTTTACAGGGTACTTGTTCAACTTAATTATGTATAAATAGTAAGTAGCCACTGGGGAAGACACTTAATTTATCACCCCAGTATTCTCTCATTCTCAAGTAATAGTTGCGATCCCGATTTTTGTATATTCAAGTCAAAAAACAGCTCAATTAAGAGCTGTTTTTAGTTCTATGACAAATGAAAATTACTACTAACTTCGTATAGCCTTAACAATCCAAACAAGGATTACCGCTCCGAGTAGCGCTACCAGAAAGCTATATAAATTAAAACCGCCTACACCGCTTTTGCCGATCAAGCTCATGACCCAGCCGCCCAGCACCGCGCCAATGACGCCAACTACAACATTCAGCACAATACCTTGTTGCCCGTCGGTCTTCATGATCAGAGACGCAACCCAACCAACCAGACCGCCGAAGATGATCCAAAGAAAAATTCCCATACAATTTCGTTTAATTAATTAACTGCGTGCCACAAGTATACTCTGCTATCGTCAGTAAATCAATTTGACAACAAATTTATTTACTATATACTTGATTAGTAAAGTATTAATCAATAATAAAATTATGACAAAAATAAATAAGTCAATAGAATTCTTCATCAATCTGTCTAAAACGCAAACCATTCTTAACGGTCGTTTTGATCGCGGATTGGGAGGGTTAAGTTTCAGCGAGTTTTTGATTTTATTTCATCTAAGCCAGGCAGAAGGAGAAAAGATGCGCCGGGTGGATATTGCCGATAAGATCGGGCTAACTCCTTCGGGAGTAACGCGCCTTCTTTTGCCGATGGAAAAAGTTCATCTTATTAAAAGCGGTCCGATTGAAAAAGACGCTCGAGTGCGTTTTGTGCAATCAGCTTCGGCGGGAAAGCAGAAATTGGCCGAAACGTTGGAAAGACTGGAGGTATTGGCTGAAGATATTATTCCAAATAAAAAAATAAAAGAAATAGAGGCTCTATCAGGTCTGCTTATGGAAATAGGAGGAAGGGCGTTAATGATTTAACAAAGAACAATTAAAAATAACCTCATTTTTTACGAAGAGTGGGGTTATTTTTATTGTAAAAAAATAAACAAAATAGTATAATAAAAAATTAATTTTTTAAAATTATGTTTTCAGGATTGCTTGTAAAATTAATACTCTCAATTATTTTTGGCGCGACTATTGGTTTGGAGCGGGAGGGGAGCAAACAGGGCGCCGGAGCGATAGGCGGCATGCGGACTTATTCTTTAATTGCCTTGATGGGTGCTTTGGCCGGAATATTTTTTACGCATAATCTTTCCTCTTTGGCGCTTTTAGTTGTTGGTGGATTTCTAGTTTTGTTGATTTCTTATTATATTGTCGGATCTTCCACTGTTCACGATTTTGGCATAACCAGTGAGTTGTCGGTCGTAATCACTTTTTTGATCGGTTTATTATTAATATTGGATACCGTACCTTTGCAGATTATAGTTGTCATTTTTGTTATATTAATGCTTATTTTGTCTCTGAAGTCCAAGACCAAGCAAATCGTAGTCGGTGTTTCCAGACAAGAATTACAATCATTCATCAGCTACGCCATCATCGCGTTGGTCGTTTTGCCTTTCTTGCCGGATGTCGCCTATAAATTAAAAGATTTGCCCATCTTACCGGAAATTTTACAAGGATTGAATGTAGATTTGGGTCAATTTAATACTTTAGACTTAATAAACCCCAGAAAAATTTGGATGGTAGTGGCGTTGATTACCGGCATTGATGTTTTTGGATATATTCTAGGTCGGATTGTGGGGAACAAAAAAGGTTTTGCGTTAACCAGTTTTATGGCCGGCTTTATATCTTCCACTTCTGCCACTCAATCTTTGGCGCAAAAGAGTAAGAAAACCAGTTTTGTTAATCATTTGGTTGGAGCGGCAATTTTAGCCAACTTGGCCAGTTTTTTGCAAATATTTTTGTTAGTCGGTCCGCTTAATCCAAAATGGCTTGTTTCTATCGCGCCCAGTATTTTGATAATGATTTTCACTGCGGGCTTGCTTGCCATGATTTTTTTGAGGAAAAAAGAACCGGATAAACAAGAGAAAGGCCAGGAGGCAACGACCGGCAAAATATTCTCTTTAATGCCAGCCTTGAAGTTTGCCGGCATCATATTGATTGTTATTAAAATTGTGACAAAAATTTGTTTAATCTTATTCGGGCAATCCGGTTTTATAATTAGCTCGGTTATTGCTTCCTTCGCCGGCATTGATGCGATCTTAGTCAACTTGGCGGAAATGGCCGGTCAGGCGATTACTTTTAAATTTGCCTTTGTCACTTTTTTACTGGTTAATGCCACCAATTTATCAAGTAAGGCAGTCTATTCTTTTATGCAAGGAGATCGCAAATTTGCCCTTAAATTTTTAGTGGCGGCAATATTTATTGTGGTCGCCAGTTCAATCTGGTTGTTTTTCATATAAAAAGAGTTGAGAATATTTTTTATCTCGAAATTTTAGTAAGAGATTATGTAAATTAAAAATAACCCCGCCCGAAGGGTTATTTTTTTTCTGGCAAATATCAAAGTCTTGTTATCCGCCTCTTTTTTAAGTCATATTGAGGTTTATGATATTTTTTGATAAGATATGCTTAGTTTATCTTTCAGTATTAAGGCATTATGAATAAAATATTAGAATCTGCAAAATTTGTTGCCAACAATTCTCAATATGTAAAAATAAATAATGGGGCATATGTTAACAGATAATCAGATTGATGCTATTTTGGAAGAAATAAAACAAGATGAAAGAGTCCAAGCCATTTTGCTTACAGGATCTTATGTTTATGGAAAACCCACCGACGAAAGTGATCTTGATATTAGGGTTGTAACAAAGGGTGATGCCAACTGGGCAGAGAAATATCGCATGCGTTTTGGTTGTAGAATAGAGTTATTTTGCAATCCTCCCGAGGTAATACGTCGCTACTTTGATATAAATCGAATGGAAGGTAAGCCACCTGCTTTGCATTTTTGGACCTATGGCAAAATAATTTATGACCCCGTTGGTATTGCCAAAGAGCTCAAAGCTGAAGCAACAAAACTGCTAAAACTTGGTCCATATAGCGGAATATGGGAAAAAAATGAAAAATATGATAAGTAACATTTGATCCGCAAAAATTATGCATAATTAGGTAAAACCAATCTAAGAAGTATGGAACTCTTAAAAGAGATAAAGGATAAAAATTATTCCGACGATACAACGTGGAAAACCAGAGATGCGTCAAGAGCCGTTCTTTTTGATGAGAATAGTTTAGTCCCGTTATTATTTGTTTCAAAATATAATTATCATAAACTTCCCGGGGGCGGTATAGACGAAGGGGAAGACAAGATAGATGCTCTAAAAAGAGAATGTCTCGAGGAGGTCGGCAGTAAAATTGAAGTTATAGGTGAGGTTGGTAAAATTATTGAATTTAAATCAAGAGTTAATTTGAAGCAAGTATCATATTGTTATTATGGAAGGATTGTATCCAAGGGTAAACCTAATTTTACAGAAGAAGAGCTAGGCAGAGGTATTAAGATAGTATGGGTTCCCCTCAAGGATGCTATTGTAAGAATTAAAAACGATAAACCCAATAATTGCGACGGACCATTTTCCTTCATACGGGAAAGAGATTTGGAATTTTTAAAGAAAGCGGAGCAGATTGTGACGGGGGGCGCTAGTATTGATAAAAAAGTTTAAAAAAATGAAAAAAATAGTTAATCCCATAATAATGTGGCTTATAATAATTGTCGGAGCGATTGTTATTTTTGTTTTTGTCGGCGACGATGGACTATTTATATCGGGAATTTTTAACAAATTAATTTTGATAATAGCGTTTTTATTTTGGCTTTATTTTTTTATTTCAGCGGTTTATATTCATAAACAGGTTATCAAGAGCGCAGAAAAAATAAATAAAATAATAGATGTCGGGGTTTATAGTATTGTCAGACATCCTATTTATATGGCTGACGTGATTTTAGCTTGGGGAGTATTCATTGCTTTTCCCAATTTGAGAGTTTTTGTAGCCGTTATTTATTCAACGATAATTTGGTTTGCTTGGATGAAGCTAGAAGAAAAAGTATTGATAGATAAATTTGGGCAACAGTATTCGGAATACGCACGTAAGGTGCCAATGATTATTCCGAGAATTAGAAAAAATAATAGATAAAGTTAATTTTGATTCCACTTTATGCCCACCCTCAATCAACTAAAAAAAGAATTACGCTCGCTTGGTTCGCCGGAAAAGGCGAAGGGGTCGGCGCGATTTTTTAAAACCGCAAAAGGGGAGTATGGTGAGGGGGATGTTTTTATTGGCGTAACGGTTCCAAGGCAGAGAGAAGTGGCAAAAAAATATAGAGATTTATCTTTATCTGATATAATTGATCTGCTTCAGTCCAGAGAACATGAATTTAGATTGACCGCTCTTTTTGTTATGGTCAGCCAATTTAAAAAAGGAGGATTGACGGAGCAAGAAGAAATATACAGAATATACATTTCCAATATAAAATGGATAAATAATTGGGATCTTGTGGATTCAAGCGCCCCGGATATTGTCGGAAAATATTTACTTAATAAGGATCCGTCAATTCTATTCAAGCTCGCCCGCTCGCGCTTGCTTTGGGATCGACGCGTGGCAATGCTCGCGACTTTTACTTTTATCAGAGAAGGAAAGCCGGAGATAGCGCTTGAGATTGCGGAAATTTTGCTACATGACAAGCACGATCTCATTCATAAGGCAGTCGGTTGGATGCTCCGCGAAGTGGGCAAAAAGTACGGGATAAAAAAAGAAACAGAATTTTTAGATAAGCATTATCGTGAGATGCCGAGAACAATGCTCCGTTACGCGATTGAGAAATTTCCAGAGAAACTTCGTAAACATTATTTAGGTTAAATCTTGATAAAATATGAAACAACTAATAAATTTATTTAATCTGATTGAACATACCCGCTCTATGCCGCAGTATGGATATGTACTTTCGGGTATCAAGCAAAACGAGCTAAGTAATCTAGCTGAACATCATTATTTAGTCTCATTTATAGGTTGGCAATTGGCTCTTTGCGTCCAAGAAAAGGGGGCTAAAATAAATATTCAAAAGGTTTTAGAGTTTTGTATAATTCATGATTTAGGAGAATTGTTTGGTGGCGACATAGCAATGCCTTACGCTAAAGTAAACCCAAAAGCCCGAGAGTGCGCAAAAGCCTTTGAAGCGGAGAATCATAAATATTTATCAAGTTTTTTTGGCAGCCAGAAAGATTATTTTCAGAAACTTGCCAATGAAATATTTGACACTCAATCGGACGAAAGCATAATAGCGAAATTGGCGGACTATATTGAGCTTACTCATTACAAAAAATATGTTGATGCCTACCATGAGAGTGATTTAATTCTTATTAAGGAAAAATTATTATCAAAGATTGAAAAAATAGTTGATCCTATCTCGAAGAATACTTTGCGTCAACTTATCACGGAATGGTTGAGCAAATTTCCTAACATAAAACCTTTAAATGAGATATTATAGCGATACATTTGCAAGACGGAAAAGAAATAGCGCTTTAATTAATTTTTAGCGCAGTTAGATTATATTCAAACAAATATTGACAGCAGGTCAAAAACATGAGATTATTAATTTCTAACAACGAACCTCTTCCGGAGGTTTGTTATTAATATAGAATAAATACTAGACCTACTGCGTAATAACCTTTCTACTGCAATTTCCATCTTTTGGTAAATTTTGCCCTAAATTTTTTTGCCAATATAACCATATTGCCTCAAAAATTTATGCCAAAATTTCCTCAAAATTTGAAAATTTCGTAACGAAAGTTATTATGCAGTGGGTCTAAATACTATGGCAGAAGAAGTAATCCTAAGATTTGATAATCTGACATTTGAATATGAGGAGAAAAAACCAGTTCTTGATGAAGTGGGTTTTTGCGTGCGTAAAAGCTCGAAAATAACCCTAATGGGACAAAACGGCGCCGGGAAAAGCACAATATTTAAATTGATAAAAGGGGAGTTAAAGCCGACAAAAGGCAATGTTTTTATTACTGACAGCGCGACTATCGCCACAGCATCGCAAATGGTTGATAAACAAGATTTGGATTTAACGGTTGAAAATTATTTCGCCAAATCTTTTAACGGTAATGTTCCGGGCAATATCAAAAGCCAGATAAGCAAGGTGATGAATGCGGTTGATCTTGATGTTCCCATCGATAGAAAGGTTAGAGATTTGTCCGGTGGCCAGCAGGCGCGAATTTTATTAGCCTATGCTCTTATTCAAAATCCCGACATTTTACTTTTGGATGAGCCGACTAATAATTTGGATAAGACCGGCATTGATCATCTCATAGAATTTTTAGTCATGTATGATAAAACGGTAATAGTTATTTCCCACGATGCCGATTTTTTAAATTGTTTTACCGAAGGAGTTATTTATCTTGATATTTTTACCAAGAAAATAGAAACTTACGTTGGCGATTATTATTCGGTAGTGGAAGAAATAAACAGCAGAATAGAAAGGGAAATTAAAAAAAATGCTCAATTGGAAAAAGAGATTTTGGACAACAAGGAAAAGGTAAACTTTTTTGCCAACAAAGGAGGAAAGATGCGCAGACTGGCGAGTAAATTGAGAGAAGAAATTAAGGAATTGGAAGAAAACAAAGTGGACGTTAGAAGAGAAGATAAAACCATTAAAGATTTTAATATTCCCTCACAAGGAATTATCGGCAATGTGGTAACTCTTAAATCGGTAAAGATAATAAAAAATCACGAGCCGGTAATAAAAGAAGTGGATATTTTATTAAGACAAAAAGACAGACTTTTGATTTCCGGACCAAATGGCATTGGCAAGAGCACGCTATTACGCTCTTTGATAAATAATTCCGGTGAAGGGGCAGTCATATTGAAAGATACAAGGGTGGGTTATTATAGCCAAGACTTCGCGACACTGGATTATGATCAAACTGTTTTTGATTCTTTAAAGAGCGCGATCATAGAGGGGGGCGATATTCAGCAAATGCGTTCCGTAGCCGCCAATCTTTTGATTACCGGTGAATTAATGGGTCTCAAGATATCTCATTTGTCAGAAGGTCAAAAAGGATTATTGTCTTTTGCCAGATTGGTATTAATGAAACCGGGACTTTTAGTTTTGGATGAGCCGACAAATCATATCAATTTTCGTCATATTCCGGTTATTGCCAAGGCTATAAATAACTACGACGGCGCAATCATTTTAGTCAGTCATATGCCTGATTTTGTAAAAGAGATTAAATTTAATAATGAGCTTGATCTGGGAAAATTTTAAGGTTGAGATTTTGTATTAATAATAAAAAATACCCCGCGTTAGAAATAACACGGGGTATTTTATTTTCCGCAAAAACAGTTTAGGCGGCGATGGCAACGTTGATGGCGCGAGGTCCTTTTTCGGATTGCTCTACCTCAAAGCTGACCGTATCACCCTGTTTTAGGTCGGAGAATTGGATTCCTTGAAGTCCGCTTTCATGGAAGAAAACGTCCTTTGACCCGTCTGCAGGTGTGATGAAACCGAAGTGCTTGTCGGAAATAATAGTTTTGATAGTTCCTGTCATATACGCAGTGAATTTTAATTTTTTATTACTAGGTCTGTCGCATAAAGGGCGACAAACCTCTTGCTTAAAAAACTCGACTAATTTTCTAAGGGGTTGACTACCTTTACTATGCGTTGATTATTGAAAAATGTCAAAATTTTATAGCAGGCTTGGGTGTTATTTGGTATACTTATTCTATACTAAGTATTCAATAACACTATGACTCAACAGCAAGCTTTGGAAATATTAAAACTGGGACACAACGTTTATTTAACAGGTTCTGCGGGCAGTGGCAAGACTTTTTTATTAAATAAATATATAAGGCATTTGAGGGAAAATGACATAGAAGTGGCCGTAACCGCTTCAACGGGTATTGCCGCGACGCATTTGGGCGGAATGACAATTCATTCATGGTCGGGGTTAGGGATTAGAGACGTTCTCTCTGCTCAAGACTATGATAAATTTTTAGGTAAAAGAAGACTGGTAAAGCGCTATGAAAGGACAAAGGTTTTGATTATTGACGAGGTTTCTATGCTTCATGCGTTCAGATTGGATTTACTTAATCAATTATGCCAAGCTTTTAGACGAAGCTTGGAGCCGTTTGGTGGTATGCAAGTGGTTCTTTGCGGAGATTTTTTTCAATTGCCCCCGGTTACGCGGGGAGGCGGGGAGGCGGATTTCGTTCACAAGTCGGAAATCTGGCAAAAAATGAATTTGAAAATTTGCTATTTGGATGAACAGTTTCGTCACAGCGATACGGAATTGACAAGTTTATTGGACGGCATTCGGAGCGCTAAAATTAACGACTCTGTCATGGAGCCGTTGCGAAACAGATTTAATAAAGAAATTGATGGATCAATCAAACCGACAAGATTATATACGCACAACGTTGATGTTGATGCTATCAATAGTAAAGAACTTGGCCATTTACCCGAAAAATTATTGATATATAAAATGACGAGCCATGGCAATCAGCGACTCGCGGAGTTACTCTCTCAAAATTGTTTAGCTCCGGTTGAGCTGAAATTAAAAATTGGAGCAGTGGTTATGTTTATCAGAAACGATTATCAAGAGGGGCGATATGTTAACGGCACGCTCGGTAAGATTGTTGATTTTAACGAAGAAGGTTTTCCCATAGTGCGGACACTCCGAGGTGAACGCATTGCCGCCCGTCCGCAGAGCTGGACCATTGAAGAAGAGGGAAAGGTTCGCGCGGAGATTATTCAAGTGCCATTGCGTTTGGCTTGGGCGATTACTATTCATAAAAGCCAGGGAATGACCCTTGATGCCGCTGAAATGGATTTATCAAAATGTTTTGTTCCCGGAATGGGTTACGTGGCTCTTTCTCGCGTGCGAGGACTCGCCGGTTTAAAATTAATGGGCTTGAATGAAATGGCTCTGCGGGTTAATGAAGAAATTTTGGAATTGGATAAAATCCTAATTGAATTGTCGCGAGAAGCGGCCTCCCTGCTTGCCAAAATTGACACGCAAGAAAAAATTGAAAGGCAGGAAAATTTAGTTAGCAAAATAGCTGAAAAAAAAGAGCCCGACATTTCCACTTACGAAAAAACAAAATTGTTAGTTTTGGAAAAATTACCGATTGCTGAGATTTCCCAAAGGCGCGGGTTGAAAGAAAATACGGTAATGGCGCATTTGGAAAAGATAGCCTCGCTTGAAGATAGATCCATTTTTGATTATTTGAAATCAACTATCAAAGGAGATCGTTTGGAGGAAATAAGAGTGGTCTTTGGTCAAGTTGGGGATTCAAAATTATCGCCGGTTAAAGAAATTTTAGGCGACGATTATTCGTACGAAGAAATTCGACTGGCAAGACTATTTCTCGATTAAAATGATTCGATTGGGGCATCTCTTGATTTTTATTTTAAAACGTGTTAGAATAAGGCAAATTACACTTTAAGTAATCTAATGCCCCGTTTTAGCGGGGTTTATAAAATATGGGAAATTTTGGCAGAAATGAAAAAAGATCGGGTGGCGGTTTTGGCCGTAGCTTCGGTGGAGGAAAAAGATTTGGCGGAGGCGGCAGGTCACCGGCTATGCATCAAGCTACTTGTAGTGAATGCGGCGCCAGTTGCGAGCTTCCTTTCAGACCAACCGGAGATAGACCGGTATTTTGTAGCAATTGTTTTGGAAAACAACAAGACAATGCCGGCCCAAGACCGAATAGATTCAGCGATGATCGGCGTGAAAGACCTCGTTTTGAAGATAAAAGGATGTATGACGCGACGTGTTCCAAATGTGGAAATTCTTGCCAAATACCTTTCAGACCAACCGGAGATAGACCTGTATTTTGCAGTAATTGTTTTGGAAAACAGGACGGCGCGGGAAAGAGTCAGGACGAAGGAAAGATTTTAGAACAGATCAAAGTGTTAAACACTAAACTGGATAAAATACTGGAAAAATTAGCCCCGGCTATTTTGGCGGAAAAATCGGAGACAAAAGATAAAAGCGATAACGCCAATGTTGAAGCAAAAAAAGAGGTAAAAGACAAGGAAGATAAAAAAGAAAAAAAGGAAAAGAAAACAAAAACTGTTGCTAAAAAATCTTCAGCAAAAAAATAAAATATTAAAAACCGTGGCCATAAAAGGTCGCGGTTTTTGATTATTCCTGCAGTAATAAAAAACACCCTTCATTTATAAAAAGCCGGGTGTTTTTTAGTTTTATTTTAGACAGCGAGAGCGACGTTTATAGCGCGAGGTCCTTTTTCTGATTGTTCTACTTCAAAAGTGACCACATCACCTTGTTTTAATTGGGTGAATTGCACTCCTTGAAGTCCTGATTCGTGGAAGAAAACATCTTTTGAATTGTCCTCTGGAGTAATAAAACCAAAGTGCTTATCAAAAATGATATTTTTTATAGTACCTTTCATAAATATTTTAAAGTTAATTTTTAATTTCTCTTGAGAAGCTCGACGAATTTTCTAAGGATATTGCTTTAATGTACTCCAATTATTGAAAAATGTCAAAAAAATTGAATAAAATCAAGAAAAATGATATTCTTATTCAAGATTAAGCGTCCAACAAATCTATGCAAGAAATAACAAAAATGATTAAAGCCGCCAAAGCAGGGGGTAAAGTGGCAAAGAAATTATTCGGGGAAAGCCTAAAAGTTACAACAAAGGAATCCTTAAATGATTTTAGGACTAAGGCAGACACCGGATCCGAGACGGCGATTTTGGAAATTTTAAAAAAGGAATTTCCTGATTTTGGGATATACTCCGAAGAAATAGGTTATCTGCGAAAAGAATCAGAGTATGATTTTGTGGTAGATCCGCTTGATGGGTCATATAATTTTGTGATCGGTATTCCCGATTTTTCAATTTCCATCGCTTTAAGAAAAAATAAAGAAGTGATTGCCGCAGTTGTTTATCTGCCTATTTTGAATTACGTCTATCACGCCGAAAAAGGAAAAGGCGCTTTTTTAAATAATAAAAAAATATCAGTCAATAAAGAAAACGATATTAAAAAATCAACAGTTGTTTACGCTTTTGACTATAAATTTTCGATAAATTCGGCGAATAAAATTGAGAGTAAAATTTGGAAAGCGGGAGTAAATAGGATGATCAATAATTGGTCTCCGGCGGCCAGTTGTTGTCTTTTGGCCTCAGGGAAAATAGAAGCGGTAATTTTTTCCAAGATTAGTCTGCATGATTTTTGCGCCGGTAAATTGATAGTCAAGGAGGCCAACGCCCTAGTAACTGATTTTGAGGGAAAGAAAGAAGAGAACGACGAAAATAATAAGTTTATCGCGAGTAATGGACTTATTCATCAAAAATTATTAAATATTTTTAAAAAAGATAATTAATTTTGGAGATAAAAATCTATGGATAGAAATTTAGCTTTAGAATTCGTAAGAGTGACTGAAGCGGCCGCTATCGCCGCAGCAGAATGGATTGGGCGGGGGGAAGCAAAAAAAGCCGACGGCGCGGCTGTAAATGAGATGCGTTCTCGTTTTAACCAAATGGACTTTAGGGGAACGGTCGTAATCGGCGAGGGCTCAAAAGATGAAGCGCCGGAATTATATAACGGAGAACAAGTTGGCAAGGGTAATGGTCCGGAGATGGACTTGGCTGTCGATCCGCTTGAGGCGACCGATAGCGTTGCTTTTGGCAGATATAACGCAATTTCCGTTATTGTTGCCGGTTCGCGCAATTCTATGTTAAATGCCCCGGACACATACATGGAAAAAATTGCCGTGGGTAAAGAAGCGGCTTCGGTAATTGACCTTGATGCTCCGGTTGCGGATAATATTAAAAAAACAGCCAAGGCTTTAGGAAAAGACACACGAGAGATTACGGTAGTTGTTTTAGATAGACCGCGACACGAAGAGTTGATTAACCAAATAAGAGCGGCAAACGCGCGAGTGAGGTTGATTACCGATGGAGATGTGGCCGCCGCGATTTCAGCTTGTTTTAATGATAATGAAATTGATATGTTGATGGGTATCGGGGGAAGTACTGAAGGAGTTTTGGCCGCCACCGCGATTTCTATAATGGGTGGAGAATTGCTC
Organism: Candidatus Falkowbacteria bacterium RIFOXYA2_FULL_38_12; assembly: GCA_001778095.1. GTDB lineage: Bacteria > Patescibacteriota > Patescibacteriia > XYB2-FULL-38-15 > XYB2-FULL-38-15 > XYB2-FULL-38-15. The sequence continues at coordinate 10,045 of MFGA01000023.1, read as the reverse complement.
GGCAGATTTAAACCCCCGAACGAAAAGCACGCGACGAAAGTTTCCGAGTTTGGGCTTGATACGAAAACTATTTATCGCGCCGGCGATTTAGCAAAGGGTAGGCAACTGACTTTTACGGCAACGGGAGTGATTGACGGGCCTCTTTTGGGCGGGGTTGCTTTTCATAAAAATTGCATTGTCACCCATTCTATGGTTTTGCGCGGGATATCGGGGACTTTGCGTTACATAGAAGCCCATCACGATATATTTGGAATTAAAAAATAGCCCTCCCGCATAATAACTTTCGTTACGAAATTTCCAGATTTTAGGCGAGGCGAAGCAAAAATTATGAAGCATATACAGAGTATCTGTTGAATAATTTTTGTAAAGCCACAGCCAAAATATGGAAATTGCAGTAGAAAGATTATTATAAGGGAGAGATAGCAATTTTATGAATGAAGAAACATTACAATCAATCGCCAAAAAAATTATCACGGATTACAAAGGAATATTGGCCGCGGACGAGAGTATGCCGACAGCGAAAAAAAGATTAGAGTCAATCGGGTTGGAATCAACCGAAGAAAATCGTCGACAATACAGAGAATTGTTTTTGACGACAGAAGGAATAGAAAATTATATCAGCGGAGTTATTCTTTTTGACGAAACTGTTTATCAAAAAGATTCAACGGGAAAATTGTTTATTGAATTGTTAAAAGAAAAAGGAATTATTCCCGGCATTAAGGTTGATAAGGGGACCATTGACATGCCTCTTCATCCGGAAGAAAAAATTACGGAAGGTTTGGATGGCCTTTTGGAAAGTTTGAAAAAATATTATGAACTGGGACTGCGTTTTTCAAAATGGCGCGCGGTAATAAAAATCGGTAAAGATTTGCCGACAGACGATTGTATTTTGGAAAATGCTCGGATTCTTGCCGAATACGCTTACTTGAGCCAAAAAGCGGGAATTGTGCCGATAGTTGAGCCGGAAGTGCTCTTGGACGGAGATCATGATTTGGAAAAAAGCGAAGAAATAACTACGAAAGTTTTAAAAATAGTTTTTGAAGAATTACGCGAAAAGAAAGTTCAGTTGGATGGTTTGATTTTAAAATCAAGCATGGTTATCTCGGGAAAAGATTGTCAGATACAAGCAAATCCGGAAGAAATAGCCGCGGCAACGATCAGATGTTTTAAGAATTCCGTGCCTGCGGAAGTGTCCGGAATTGTATTTTTGTCCGGAGGGCAAACGGCAATTCAAGCAACAACCAATTTAAACGCGGTTAATAAATTAAATCCTTCGCCTTGGAAAATAAGTTTTTCCTTTGGCCGAGCATTGCAGGGACCGTCTTTGGAAATTTGGGTGGGCAAAAGCGAAAATATTTCAAAAGCTCAAAAAGAATTTACAAAGAGAATGGAGGCCAATAGGGCGGCAAACAAGGGTGAATATATTTTAGAAATGGAGCAATAATTTTATGGAAGAAAAAATAAAAAAAATAATCTGTCGAGACGGAGACAATAATAAATATGAAGTTAGTGAAAATGAATTAAGGTTTAGGCCGTCTGTCTACGGCATATTGATTGAGGAAAATAAAGTCTTGTTGTCAAAACAATGGGATGGATATAATTTTCCCGGTGGAGGAATAAAAATTTATGAAACTGTGGAAGAAGCGTTGCAAAGAGAATTTTTTGAAGAGACCGGCCTTAAAATAGAGCCAATGAAAATTATTCGTGTTAAAACCGATTTTTTTCGTCCGACTCTTTCGCCATCACATAAAGATGAATATTGGAACTGCCAGTTAATTTATTTTTTAGTAAAAAAAATCAGCGGTGAAATATCCAAAGATAATTTTGATGAAGAAGAAAAAGAATATGCCGATTTCGCCGAGTGGATCGATATTAAAGATTTTCATAAGTTGAAAATATGCAACGGTTTAAAGGATAATCTAGAGCTTATAGAAGAGGCGATAATTTTAAGCAATAAAATATAAATTAATAAGCTAATTTTAAAACTATGACACCAAAAACCAAAAAAATTATTTTGATTTCGGGAATAGTTGTTGGAGTCCTAATTATTTTACCAATTATTACTTTGATTATTGCCGGCGTGATCGGCGCAAACTATTTTGAGGAACAACAAGCGGCGGGATTGTCGGGATTTTCTAGAGGTTACGAACAAGAAGTAGTTTCTCCTAAGGCTTATGATATGGCAGCTCATGCCCCTGCTCCCAGCGAAAGTTTTGTAGGAGAAAGGCAAGAAGCCGCGTTTATGCTTGCCGCAGAAGGACAAACGGCAGTTTCTTCAGGTCAAAATTCCATAGAAGAACAGAGAGTAATAAAATCGGCCAGATTGAATTTGGTTGTTAAAAAAATTAGTGAAACCATTGATCAAATATCTTTGATGCTTGGCGATAAAAAAGGTTTTATTTCCAGCTCTGACATAAGAACACGAGACGACGAAACGCAATATGGAACAGTTACGATTCGCGTTCCGGTAAAAGATTTTGAAAAAAGTATAAATGAGCTTAAAAAAATGGCAGAGGTTGTCCAATCCGAAAGCTTGTCGGGAGTTGACGTGACCGAAGAATTTGTTGACATGGAAGCCCGACTGAAAAATTTACGAATAGAAGAAGGACAATATCAGGAAATTTTGAAAACCGCGAAGAAGATAGAGGATATTTTGAAAGTTAATGAATATTTATTTAACATCAGAGGACAGATTGAGGGGATTGAAGGAAGAATTAAATATCTGTCCAACTTGACCGATTTGGCAACAATAGAAATTACTTTATCCGAAGAGCCGACTATTAGAATACCTACCTCCGAATGGAGACCGCTGGATACGATTAAAATAGCTTTTTCGGCAATGGTGAGAATGTTTCAAGGATTTGTGAATATTCTAATTTGGCTAGCCTTTATTTGTTTGCCGATTGCGTTGGTTGTTTTGGTTATTATTGCAGCTGTTAGGTTTTTTAGAAAAAGAAGAAATAAGGGTAGAGAATAATTAAAGATTGTATAATCTCAAAAGCAAATACTATGCTCAAAGATTTTTTAGCGTTTATTAAAGAATATAATGTAGTTGGAATTGCCATTGCCTTTGTGATGGGCGCGGCTTCCAATAGTTTAGCTAAGTCATTGGTTGATGATATAGTAATGCCCTTGCTCAATCCGCTATTATCGGGAATCGCTTGGCAAGAAGCAGTGCTTCAACTTGGCCCCATAAGTCTCCGCTGGGGCGCGTTTCTCGGGGAGCTGTTGCATTTTTTGATTTTAGCTTTTGTCGTTTATATCGTTGTAAGAAAGATTGTTAAGAAAAAAGAGCAGAGCAAAAAATAAAGTAATTTTTTGCAAATATTCCTAAAAAATGCCATTATTACAGTATAAGTAGTAGTGGCATTTTTGATTATGTTTCAATATTATAGCTCAAAAAGAACAAAAGGGCTTTTTGACCCAAAAGCAAAGGAACCCTTCAAACTAAGCAGGTCAAAGATAGAGCTATTTGTAGATTGCCCCAGATGCTTCTATTTAGACCGGAAGCTGGGAGTAGCTAGGCCTCCAGGGTACCCCTTTTCTCTAAATTCTGCGGTTGACGCCCTTTTAAAGAAAGAATTTGATATTCATCGAGCTAAGAATGAAAAACACCCCTTAATCGAGAAATACGGGATTGATGCTCGTCCGATTGGCCACGAAAAGCTTGCCGAATGGAGGTATAATTTTACCGGAGTGCAATATCTTCACAAAGCAACCAATTTATTGATTTTTGGCGCGATTGACGATCTTTGGCAGAATAAGAAAGGGGAGTATATCGTTGTTGACTACAAAGCGACGAGCAAGGCGGAAAAAATAGACTCTTTGAATAAAGATTGGCAGGGTGGTTACAAGAGACAGATGGAAATATATCAATGGCTTTTAAGAAATAACAATCTTAAGGTTTCCAACACGGGCTACTTTGTTTATTGCAACGGGCAGACAGACAGAGAGGCTTTTGACGCGAAACTGGAATTTGATATATCCTTGATTCCTTACAAGGGCGATGATAGTTGGGTAGAGGGAAAAATTTTAGAGGCCCATAAGTGTTTATCCGAAGCAAAAATTCCTTCGGCTGGTCTCAATTGCGATTATTGCGCTTACATAAAATCGGTTAAAGAAAATGAAAAATAAATCAATTATGCTAAAAACAATTTTAAAATTTTTTGCCGTAGTTATTTTCACACTGATTGTAGTTTTCGGTTTTATCCGCTTGTTTGGCAATGAGGATGATTGGATTTGCCAGAACGGAGAATGGATAAAGCATGGCACGCCGTCTGCCGGACCCCCGAACAAAAAATGTGAACAGCTCCCGCCAGACAGTAATTCAGAAGATTTAGCTACGATCAAACTATTTTTTACCAACACAAAACTTGATCCGCAAGTTATGGATTGCAATAAAACCTTTTCAACGGAAAGAAAAATTTTAAAGACAGAAAACTTAATCAAAGATGCGGTGGAAGCTTTATTGCTCGGACCAACTGACGAAGAAAAGGAGAACGGTTTTATAACAAGTATTCCAAATGGAGTAAAAATTCAAAGCTTTGAGATTAAGGACGGCGTGGCAAAAATTGATTTCAATGAAACTCTTGAATTTCAAGTCGGTGGATCTTGTCGTGTTGCCGCTATAAGTTCGCAAATTAGAGAAACGATAAAACAATTTTCCGAAGTTAATGAAGTTATAATTTCTATAAACGGAAGAACAGAGGATATTCTTCAACCATAAAATGCTAAGCCTAAAAACACTGGAGAAAATATTGAAAGACGAACCGCCTTTTAAATTAAAACAAGTTAAAGAGGCGCTTTTTAAGCATCTAATCGGAGATTGGAATGAAGCGACAAGCTTGTCGATCAATCTTCGAGAACAGCTTAATAAAGAATATCCGCTTTTTATAAAGTCGGAGATTTTTGACGCGAAAGAAGAAATGGTTACAAGATTTCTTGTTACTTTGGATGATGGTTTGGAAACGGAAACAGTGTTGATGCGTCACGCTGACGGTAGAAATACGGTTTGCGTTTCTTCGGCTGTCGGTTGTCCGGTCGGATGCCTTTTTTGCGCCACGGGGAAAATCGGTTTTAAAAGAAATCTTGAAGCTATGGAGATAGTCAGTCAAGTCCTCTTGGTAGCCAGATTCTTAAAAAAAGAAAATGAAAGAGTTGACGGCGTTGTTTTTATGGGGATGGGTGAACCTTTTTTAAATTACGATAATGTTATTGGCGCGGTTTATATTATAAACAGTAACGACGGATTAAATATCGGCGCCAGGCACATTTCCATTTCCACGGTTGGCATTATTGAGGGCATCAAAAAAATAATAAAAGAGCCGTTGCAAATAAATCTAGCCATTTCCTTGCACGCGCCAAACGATCGCCTGCGTTCGGAAATAATCCCCGCCAATAAAAAGAATTATTTAAAGAATATTATGGAATCGGTTGACAGATACATTGAGGCAACCAACAGAAGAGTGATGTTTGAATATTTGATGATTGATAAAATAAACGATTCATTGAAAGACGCGCGAGAGCTGGTTGAATTATTTAATAAAATGGACAATCAATTATTCTTTGTCAATCTTATTTCCTATAATCCCACCGGCGTGTTTAGGCCATCAACAACAGAACAAGTTAAAAAGTTTAAAGATTATTTAACAAAGGCGGGAATAACCGTAACGGAAAGACAGCGCTTCGGAAGGGGTATTAAAGGAGCCTGTGGCCAACTGGCCGGAAGAAATATTTTTAGCGCAAAGTAAAAATGAGATTACATCGTTTTATTAGAAATTTTGATTTTAGTGATGATTCCTTTGTCATTTCCGATAAAGAAATTTTTAATCAGATAAAAAATGTTTTGCGTCTGGGCGCGGGCGATAAAATTATTTTGGGAGACGGCAAGGAAAATGAGGCGCTGGCTTTGATAAATAAATTTGAAAAAAATAAACTGGAAGTAAAAATTTTGGAAAAAAATAAGAATAAGAATGAGCCGGAGACAAGAGCGACCTTGTATTGCGCGGTTTTAAAAAAAGAAAATTTTGAAATTGTGGCGGAAAAGGCCACGGAAATAGGCATTGCCGCGATAGTTCCCCTTATTACCAAAAGAACAGTAAAGTTTTCTTTCAAGCGAAATCGTTTGGAAAAAATAATTCATGAAGCCGCAGAACAATCAGGAAGAGGAATAGTTCCGATTCTCGGCGAACCGAAAGAATTTAAAAAAGCTGTCTTGCAGGCGGCGAGCAATGATCTTAATGTTATTTTTGATCCGCGAGGAAATAATTTTTACGATGTTTTCGGTCCGAAAAAAACCAAACAATTAATAGGCATCATGATTGGTCCGGAAGGAGGATGGGATGAATCGGAAATAATTTTTGCCAAAGAAAATAACTTTAAAATAATAAGCATGGGAAGTCTAATTCTTCGAGCGGAAACGGCAGCCATCATAGCTTCGCATTTGATTTTAAACTAAAATGAAAATATTTGTCCAAGCAAAACCAAGCGCCAGAGAAGAAAAAATTGAAAAGATGGATGAAAGCCATTATACGGTTTCAGTTAAAGAGCCGCCAATAAAAGGATTGGCCAATGAAGCAATAATAAAAGCTGTCGCTGGTTTTTTTAACGTTCCGCGCGCTTCGGTCAGGATTGTTTCAGGATATACTTCGAGGCAAAAGGTTATAGAAATAATAAAATCCTAAATCCTAAGCACTAAATCCTAAACAATATCTAATGACCAAAATTCCAATGTTCAAAACAATTGTTTGAAATTTTGAAAATTAGTATTTTTAATTTGTTTAGAGTTTAGGATTTCGAATTTAGAATTTAATCAAATAATATGAAAAAAAATCTTTTATTGGTAGTTCTTTTTTTGGCCTTGATTGGAGTAGGATTATTCTTGCTTTTTAAACTGGGAGGAATTGATTTTTTAAGAGGAGGCAATGAAGAAAAGGCGAGTATCGAAACCTTCGAAGAATGCGTTGCGGCCAACAATATTGTTATGGAAATTTATCCGAGGCAATGCCGAGATTCTTCGGGAAAAGTTTTTGTCGAATATATCGGCAATGAGCTGGAGAAAACAGATTTGATTGTTGTTGATTCCCCAAGGCCAAACGCCGTAATCAGCAGTCCTCTCAAAATAACCGGACGGGCTCGCGGATACTGGTTTTTTGAAGCATCTTTTCCAATTAAATTAATCGGTAGAGAGGGGAAATTGCTATCTTCCGGAATAGCCACGGCGGAAGGCGAGTGGATGACCGAAGAGTTTGTTCCGTTTAGCGTGGAGCTGGATTTTGACAGCGAAAATGCGCAAACCGGTGATTTAATTCTTGAAAAGGATAATCCTTCCGGTTTACCCGAACATGACGATTTTCTTACCATTCCCGTTAATTTTCGCTAAAATAAACTATGGATAATAAAGGTTTCTAGTGATATAATATAGAAATTAGCAGTCTAATTAATAGGTCTAATAAAACAAAAGTTATGAAAACATCATTTTTCTTTAAGAATTTCTCTCAGACCGAAAAGAAAATATTTGAAGATTATATCGGTGAAAAAATTGAGCAAATAAATAGATTTTCCGGGAAATACGGGGAGAATGAAATATTTTTGAAGATTAAAGCCGAAAGATTTGCCACCAAAAGCGCTTATAAGGTTTCTATGGAATTAAAATTGCCCAAAGAGACATTGCTCGTAAGCGAGGATGACCACACCATAGTTGAAGCTGTTGATCTCGCTAAAGATAAATTGGTGGCTCAATTGAAAAAAATAAAAAGGTAATAGGTCAAAGAGTTATGAAGAAAAATAACAAGGTATTGGTTCTCGGTGGCGCAACTATTGATATTACTTTTGCCGTTGGCGAAGGCAAAATGGTCAGTAATCCGTTTGATCCTATCCGGCAAAAATTAATCGGCTTTGAAAATGGGGCAAAAATAACCTCCGAAGAAACTAATTTTGGTTTTGGTGGTGGAGCGGCTAACGTTGCCGTGGCTTTATCGCGACTGGGAATATCAGCCAGTGTTGCCGTTCGAGTCGGAGATGATGATAATGGACGGCAAGTAGTTAATAATTTAAAAAAGAATAAGGTGAATACAGATTTTGTTCAGGTTGGAAAAAAAGAAAAAACCGGAATTTCATTTATTATCGCCCCGAGTGCGACCGATGACCATATTGCATTTTTAGAGCGGGGAGCCAATAATAATTTTTTGTTGAATAAGTCATTTGAAAAATTAAATTTCGATTGGATTTACTTAGCTTCTGTTTCCGAAAAAAACTGGCAAGTGACAAGCGATAAAATTATAGATTATCTCAAACCGCAAAATAGTTTTGCTTGGAATCTGGGATCGGCGCAAATTAGAGCGGGTTTAAAAAATTTAAAAAAATATTTAGCCAAAACAGATATCCTTTTTTTGAATAAAGACGAAGCGATTGAACTTGTCATGACTGAAGAAAAAAATGGCGGAATGAGTCCGAAATGGCTAAATGAAGTAAAAAATTTGTTTGGTGTTTTGGGTAAATACTGTCCTAAAATGATTGTAATAACTGATGGCGGTAATGGCGCTTGGGCGTGGGAAAAAGAAAATCTTTATCATATAGAGGCTTTTGATCAGGAAAAAATTATCCGCGACACGACTGGGGCGGGAGATTCTTTTTGCGCCAGTTTTTTGGCGGGCAATATTATCTATAACGATATAGATAAAGCCTTAAAGCTTGGAGCAATAAATAGCGCCCATAATGTCTCCGGGATTGGCGCGCAAAATCCGCTTTTGACGAGGAGCGAGGCGGAGAAATTGATGAATTAAATTTTAGCGTTCTTCCCCCTTGAGGGGGGGGAGGCAAGGAGGGGGTGGGGTAGTAGACAAAGATTTTCACCCTCCCCTAACCCCTCCCCTCAAGGGAGGGGAAATTGAATAAAAATATGACTACTAAAATCCCAATAGAAATCTCCGCCCGCCATATCCACTTATGTCGCGAAGATTTAGACAAACTTTTTGGTTCGGGATATGAACTAAAAATAAAAAAAGACCTTTCTCAAGAAGGCGAGTTTGCCTCGGAAGAAACGGTGACTTTAATCGGCCCAAAAAATACAATAGAGAAATTAAGAGTAGTTGGTCCAATTCGCGAAAAAACGCAAGTGGAATTATCTTACTCGGATTGTTTTTTTGTCGGCATTGACGTGCCTCTTCGCCTTTCCGGAGATGTCGCCGGATCAGCCGGGGCGAAAATCGCGGGACCGGTAGGGGAAATTGAATTAAAAGAAGGGGTAATTATTGCCAAAAGGCATCTTCATCTGAATCCCAAGGAAGCGGACGAATTAAATTTAAAGAATAATGATTTAGTGAAAATAAAAGTTATTGGTGAGAGAGGATTAGTTTTTGAAAATATTGTTGTTCGCGTCAAACCAAACTTCAAAAAATCAGCGCACATTGACACCGACGAAGCCAATGCCGCCGGACTGGGAAAAGTTTGCGGAAAAGGGGAGTTGATTTTGGAATAAAAAAATGACCCGCCTGATGTTTAGTCGACGGGTCTTCGCTGTTTTGGTGTTGTTAGGGAGGGGTCAGTTAGGTGGGTGTACTACCCCACAGGTCATGGAAGTTGACGCAATCGGCGTCACTGCCATGTCCCACCTGGTAGAGCGGGCAGTAGCGACCGCGGAGCGTCAGCGACGGGCGGAGGCGGAGCGTGCCACGCAACCGCAGGAGCGTCGGCCCACCGGGGAGCTGGGCACTCCTGTGAAGCTCGACATCTCCGAAGCCGACCTTGCTCACGAAGTTCTCGGCGACGATGTCGCCGATTTCGTCCTTGGTCAGTCGGCTGACGTCGCCGATCTCGTACCAGAGGTAGGTGTCTACCTCTTGGCTCCACCGTACCGCACCTAATGTCTCCCGTTTTGCCTCTTCCGAGGCCTCTTCTCTCCAATTTGGCATTTTATTCCTCGTTTGTTTATCTCCAGAAGGAGATTTGTTGACCCAATTAAAGCATATATATATAGGCTCTAGACCAGATAACTCTATGATACAATGGAGTTATGTGGCTAAGTAAAGCGAAAATTTCGCAATAC
>MFGA01000022.1 GCA_001778095.1 Candidatus Falkowbacteria bacterium RIFOXYA2_FULL_38_12 | reverse complement strand
AGAGATTACGATATACTTAAAGAAGAGCTTTGGCGGATATACAAATGGTACTTAAAACATTAGTTTATCTGGTCTAGAGCCAAAGTTTTATTTTGCAAAATCGCCATTTGACCAGATGAAAGCTTAGCTTGATTCTCTGTTAGATGTTTATAGGCTTCCACTAAAAATCCCGCGCTTCCGCAAGCACCGTCATAAATTGTATTGCCGATTTTTGGAGCGACAACTTTAACTATTGTTTTAATAAGCGGGCGTGGCGTGTAATATTCACCGCCGTTTCGACCGGCGTTGCCCATATTTTTGATTTTGGCTTCATAGAGATGAGATAGCTCGTGCTTTTCTTCATAAAGCCGGAAATGCATATCATCCACAACATTCAAAATCTCTCGCAGTTTATATCCGCTGGAGATTTTATTTTTGAGTTCAGAAAAAATTTCACCGATTTTGTATTCAATCGTATTCGGATCTTCTGCTTTAAACTTTTTGAGGTATGGGAAGAGTTTGTTATTTACAAATTCTTTCAGGTCATCACCATCTAGCACTTTGTTATGATCTAGCTTCCCACCTTCATTTTTAGGACAAGCCCAATTATTCCAAACATATTCCGGAGATAAGATATATTCATAACTTTTGCCAGACAAGGTGGCGGATTTCTTTTTGTCTTCTTCTAGATCATCAAGATATTTCAAAAACAAAATCCACGAAGTTTGCTCCACATAATCCAACTCGGTGCCACAGCCCGAATCAGTATGAAGAATATTATCAATATTTTTAAAAGATTGTTCAAACATAGTGTCTTATTTTAGTAATGTTATTGTGTTCTTTTTCCCTTATAATTAAAAAACAAATTTATTCCCCTTTTTAAAAAGCTTGTCAAAATTCCTTATAAAAAGAAACGATAATTTGTTATATTCTAACAATAATTGCAAGAAAGGACAATTTTTAAAAAAATAACAAAGCCTTGTTTTAAAATAAAATATGCCTCAATCTAAGGCATATTTTATTTATATATTTGCGTAAATTTCTCCTAACTTACTGCTTTCTTCTTAAACCCCGTTCCGGCCGGAATCAACCGTCCGATAATTACGTTTTCTTTTAATCCTTCCAGTCTATCTACTTTACCGGTGACAGCCGCATTGATTAATACCCTGGCTGTTTCTTGGAAAGAGGCGGAGGAAAGGAAGCTTTCAGTAGATAAAGAAACTTTACTCACACCCAAAAGAAGTTCTTCGCCAACTGCCGGTTTGGCTTTTTTGTCTAAAATCTTGTTTGCATCCTCAAGCTGGGCTTTTTCTATCACTTCGCCCGGCAATAATTCCGTGTCGCCGGATTCTCTGACATAAACTCTGGAAAATAATTGTCTGACGATAACTTCAAGGTGCTTGTCATTCAATTTCTGTCCTTGTGAAGAATAGATATGTTGAACTTCTTCAATCAAATATTCCTGCACGGCTTCTTTTCCTTTTAATTTATAGAGTTGTTGCAAATCCAAATCTCCTTCGGTCAGCCTATCACCTTTTTTAACAAAATCCCCGTCTTTGGTCCAAAGGATATACCCCGGCGGAATAATGTATTCTTGAATTTTTTCCGATTCTGTTTCTGCGGTCAATTCGTTTTCTGTAACAGCGACAATAATTCCCGATTTTGTCGCGCTTGATTCTTTTCCCTCAAGATCAAAGCCGAGCAATTCCCCTTCGCTAATCTTATTGCCAACTTTAAAAGTATTGTTTTTTATTTTTTGAAGAGGATATTTTATCGCTTCTTTATCAAGATATTTTATCTTGATATTTCTTTGTCCCGGAATGCCTTTGGAAATAATTTCTCCCGTTGGACCGATAATCGTTTTACTGTCTTCTTCAACTTGCACCTGCCCTTCCACGTCGGAGACAAAAGCTCGACGTTTCGGATTTCTAACTTCAAATAATTCTTCAACTCTGGGCAAACCTTGGGTAATATCAAGTCCGGCGACACCTCCAGTATGAAACGTTCTCATGGTAAGCTGAGTGCCGGGCTCGCCGATTGACTGCGCGGCGACGATTCCCACCGGGGAGCCGAGTTTGACCAATTTATTGTAAGCCAAATCATATCCGTAGCATTTTTGGCAAACGCCTTTTTTCAATCGGCATTTCAAGGCTGTCCTGACATGAAGTTTTTCTAAATTTATTTTCTCTATTTTTCTGATCATTGCTTCCGTAATCAATTCATCCTTTTTTACAATTACTTCTTTTGTTTCCGGATCCAAAACCTCTTCCAAGGAGAATCTTCCCAATATTTTAGCAAGAAGATTGCTACCCATTTCTTCGCTTGTTTTTTTATCAAAAACTATTCCCTCGCGGTCGCCACAATCAATTTCTCTTACAATTACATCTTGCGCGACGTCAACAAGTCTTCTGGTCAAATAACCGGCGTTGGCTGTTCTCAAGGCCGTATCCGACAGACCTTTTCTCGTACCGTGGGTGGAGATAAAGTATTCCAAAACGTTAAATCCTTCTTTGAAGTTTCCCTTTACCGGCAATTCAATAATTTCTCCGGTAGGATTGGATACCAAGCCTTTCATACCCATCATCTGTGTTACCTGTCCCCAAGAACCTCTCGCTCCGGAATCAATCATGGAAAAGACTGAACCGTCTTTGTCCAAACTGGTTTTACTTAATTTGATAACATCATCTTTCACTGCTGTCCAAAGACTGATGATTTTATTATGATATTCATTTTGAGTCAACAAGCCGGATTCAAATTGCTTTTGTATTTTATCAACCTCAATATCTCCGTCGTCAATCATTTTTTGGCGTTCGGGAAGCGTCGGCAGATCAGCCATACCCCAAGAATATCCCGAGCCGGTCAAATATTTGAAACCTGTTTCTTTCAATTCATCCAAAAGCTCAACTGTTTTATCTTCTCCATAAAATTCAAGACATAATTTGACGGCGTCTCCCAATTTTTTAACATTGGTCACTTCGTTTATATAAGGAATCCTTGCCGGCAAAACTTTGTTTAAAATTAACCGCCCCACACTGGTGGTTAAAAAACCTTTGTCCAAATCTTTTTCTTCCAATTTTTCCAATAGACTTTCATCACACCTCACCTTGATCGGGTCTTGCAGTTTAATCAATTCAAAATTATAAGCCAAAATAGCTTCCTGCGTTGAAGCAAAAGTTTTTACTTCTTTTCCCTTTTCCCCGTCGGAGGTCATGTAGTAACATCCCCAAACAATATCCTTGTTCGGAGTAGCGATCGGGCTACCTGTCGCCGGTTTCAAAAGATTATGAGTGGAAAGCATTAATGTTCTTGCTTCTTCTTTCGCCCCTTCGGTCAAAGGAACATGCACTGCCATTTGGTCACCGTCAAAGTCGGCGTTAAAAGCCGTACAAACCAAAGGATGAACGCGAATGGCCTTACCTTCTATCAAAATCGGTTGAAAAGCTTGAATACCTAGTCTATGCAAAGTCGGCGCGCGATTCAAAAGCACAAAAGCGTCCTTCACGATATTTTCCAAAATATCCCAAACTTCTTCCTTGTCTGATTCAATAAATCTTGAGGCGGAGCGAACATTGTGAACCAATTCTCTTTTTATCAACTCGTGAATAACAAACGGCTTGAATAATTCCAAAGCCATTCTTTTCGGCAAACCGCATTGATTAAGTTTAAGACTGGGCCCGACAACAATAACGGAACGACCAGAATAGTCAATTCTTTTTCCCAATAAATTTTGTCTAAAGCGTCCTTGCTTTCCTTTCAAAACATCGGCGATGGACTTTAACATCCTTTTTTGCCCCGTAGAAGCAACAACTGTTTTACTGTGACGAGCGCTATTATCTATCAAAGCATCAGCCGCCTCCTGAAGCATTCTTTTTTCATTACGACAAATAACTTCCGGAGCGTTTAACTCTATCAATCTCTTTAAACGATTATTTCTATTTATCACTCTTCTGTATAAATCATTCAAATCCGAAGTGGCAAATCTTCCTCCATCAAGAGGAACCATCGGACGCAAATCCGGAGGAATAATCGGCATGGTTTTCAAAATCATCCATTCCGGTCTTATGTTGTTTTTCTTGAGGCTCTTGAATAATTTCATTCTCCTGATGGCCTTTTCTTGTTTCGCGCCAAGAGCGCCAACCAATTCTTTCTCAAGATTTTTTATACCTTCATCCAAATCTATTTTTTCAAGTAATTGTCTTACGGATTCTGCTCCAATTCCCGCCTCAAAAATATGGCCGTATTTTAGAGAAAGGTCATGATAGGTCATTTCCGAAACAATCTTGAGCGCCTTTAGTTCTTTTAATTCCTTTTCCGCGAGACTAAACTCTTCGTCCAATAGTTCAACTTCATCATCCTGCTCAAGCTTCAAGGCGACAACCTTTTCCTCAATCTGTTTGTCGCTGAATTTTTCTTTTGATTGTGTTCTCATCTGGGCAATTTTTCTTTCCGTGTCGCCCAAAATCATTTTTTTCTTTGTCTTAAATTCTTGCTTTAAGCTTTCCAAAACTTCTCCTTTTAAATCTTCTCTTACATTTGTAATAATAAAATTCGCGAAATAAATAACTTTTTCCAAGCTTTGCACTGATAAATCCAAAATCAATCCAATCTTGGAGGGAACCCCTCTTAAAAACCAGATATGAGAAACGGGAACCGCCAATTCTACGTGCCCCATTCTTTCTCTTCTAACTAAAGAGTGAGTTACTTCAACTCCGCACTTATCGCAGACAATTCCCTTGTAGCGAATTTTTTTATATTTTCCGCAATAACATTCCCAGTCGTGTGTTGGACCGAAAATCTTCTCGGAAAAAAGGCCGTCTTTTTCCGGTTTTTGCGTACGATAATTTATGGTCTCTGGTTTGGTTACTTCTCCATGAGACCAAGAACGTATTTCTTCCGGAGAGGCCAGCTTTAATCTTATTGAATCAAACTCTATTGGTTTAGCCGGAGTATTCATCATAATTTTATTTATATCCCCACCACACAATAACCTTTCTACTGCAATTTCCATCTTTTGGTAAATTTCGTAAAAAATTCTTTTGTCAATAAACCATATTGCCTCAATAATTTTTTACAAAATTTCCCTGAAATCTGAAAATTTCGCAACGAAAGTTATTGTGCGGTGGGGCTAATCAAAATATTAATAATTTATTTTTCCGCAAGGGGAGTCCCGTCAACAGTACTACTCTCTTCATTATTTTTAAGAAGTTCAACGTCAAGACACAACCCCTTTAACTCCCGAACTAAAACATTAAACGATTCCGGTATGTTCAAATTTTTTATAGGCTCGCCTTTTACGATTGACTCATAAGCCTTGGAGCGCCCGGGGACATCATCCGATTTGATGGTTAAAATTTCTTGTAAGGTATTGGCCGCGCCATAACCTTCGAGCGCCCAGACTTCCATTTCTCCAAATCTTTGTCCGCCGAATTGAGCTTTTCCGCCAAGTGGCTGTTGAGTAATCAAAGAATATGGGCCGATTGATCTTTGGTGGATTTTATCTTCCACCATATGATTCAGCTTCAAGATATAAATTTGTCCGACAGTTGTTTTTTTATCAAAAGCCTTGCCGGTTTTTCCGTCATAAAGCGTTATTTTTCCATCGGCCGGGAATCCGATTTTTTCCAATTCGCCCTTGATCGTCTCTTCACTGATACCATCCAAAACCGGGGTGGCTACCTTATATCCCAGTTGTTTTGCCGCCATCCCCAAATGAGTTTCAAGAATTTGCCCGATATTCATACGAGAGACCACGCCCAAGGGAGATAAAATAACATCAATCGGGGTTCCGTCCGGCATAAACGGCATGTCTTCCACCGGCACTATTTTTGAAACAACACCTTTGTTGCCATGTCTTCCGGCCAGTTTGTCGCCTACCTGTAATTTTCTAAGATCAGCGACAGATATTTGAATTGATTTTATTACTCCGGGCGATAGCTTGTCTCCATTTTCTTGAGAAAAAATTCTAATATCAACAACTTTCCCGTGTTCTCCGTGTTCCAAATAAAGAGAAGTGTCTCTTACATCTCTAGCCTTTTCTCCAAAAATCGCGCGCAATAATTTTTCCTCGGCGGAAAGTTCCGTTTCTCCCTTGGGGGTAATTTTACCAACAAGAATATCTCCGGAGGTTACTTCCGCGCCTATTCTGATGATGCCGTTCTCATCCAAATTTTTTAATTTTTCTTCACTGACATTTGGTATATCGTTTGTAATCAATTCCGGACCGAGCTTGGTGTCGCGTACGTCAATTTGATAATTTTCTATATGAATGGAAGTGTAACAATCTTTTCTAACAACTCTTTCTGAAATTATAATGGCGTCTTCATAGTTATATCCTTCCCAAGACATAAAGGCGACCAACATATTTCTTCCCAAAGCCAGCTCTCCCTGATCTGTCGCCGGTCCATCAGCCAAAACATCTCCCTTCTTAACCTCTTGATCCTTAAAAACTATCGGCCTCTGATTAATACAAGTTGAGGCATTTGATCTTTCAAATTTATTTAATCTATATATTTTAAATTTGCCATCTTTATCTAAAAAGTGTATTTTATCTCCCTCTGCTTCCACTATTTTTCCATCTTCTTCGGCAATAATCAGATGCCCGGAATCTCTGGCGGCGCGACCCTCAACCCCTGTTCCAACAATCGGAGCTTCCGGATTAATGATGGGAATAGCTTGGCGTTGCATGTTCGTTCCCATGAGCGCGCGGATAGCGTCATCGTGTTCCAAAAAAGGAATAAGCGCAGTACCCACACTAACAATTTGCTTGGGGGAAACATCCATATAATCAATTGCTACAACATAATCAATGCTCGGCTCGCCGTATTTTCTCACTTCCGCTTTTTCTTCAATAAAATATCCGTTGTCGTCTATCAAGGTTGTTGCCGGCGTGGTCACTGATTTTTCTTCAGCAAAAGCATTGAGATAAAAAATTTCATCAGTTACTCTCGGTTTTATTTTTACAATTTTTATTGTTTTTTCTTTTTCCAAATTGCCGGCGATTTCTCCGGTAATTTTTGTTCCCGCTTCCAGTTTTATTTTTTCCGTTTTTACTTCTTCTCTTAAAATTTCCCCTTCCGTTTGTTTTTTCTCATTGGGAACCTCGCGAATAACTTTACGGTACGGCGCTTCTATAAAACCATAATCATTAACTCTCGCGTAAGAAGAAAGATGCCCGACCAAACCAATGTTCGGACCTTCGGGAGTCGCGATTGGACAAATACGACTGTAGTGAGTCGGATGGACATCGCGAACTTCGAACCCGGCTCTTTCTCTTGAAAGACCTCCGGGACCCATTGAAGAAAGCCTTCTCTTGTGTTCAAGCTCTGCCAAAGGATTTGTCTGATCCATAAATTGCGAGAGCTGGGAAGACATAAAAAATTCTTTGACCGCTCCGATAACCGGTTTGGCATTCGTCAATTTATTCGGCGTTAATACAGTAACATCCATAGTACTCATTCTGTCTCTTACAATACGCTCCATTCTTGCCAAACCAATTCTGAATCTATTTTGCACCAACTCGCCGACAGCGCGCACTCTTCTGTTTCCCAAGTGATCGATATCGTCAGCCGGTTCTTGAGTATTGTTAAGTCTGATTATTTCTTTAATAATCATGACTAAATTCTCGCGATTGAAAATTCTATTTTCTTTTGTGTCTTCAATTTCTCCTTTGACTCCAAATCTTTGATTAAATTTATATCTTCCGACCATACTGAAATCATACCTGTCAAACCTGAAAAACATGGAATAGATAAGAGAACGAGCATTGTCCGCCGTAGCCAAATCTCCCGGACGAATTCTTTTATAAACTTCTTTTAACCCTTCTTCTTCGGAATGGGCAATATCTTTTTCTAAAGTATTTGTGATATAGCTGGTGTCCGGATCGGTATCCGCGTCTTTAAAAAGAGAAATTAATTCTTCGTCTGTTCCATAACCGAAAGCGCGCAACAAAGAAGTCGCGGCAACTTTTCTTTTGCGATCTATTTTTACCCAAATCACTCCTGTGGAATCGGTTTCCAATTCCAACCAAGCTCCTCTGTTGGGAATAATTTTTGCTCCGTAAAGTCTTCGCCCATGATTATTTTCGGAAGTAAAAAAAACGCCCGATGATCTGACAAGCTGAGAGACCACGGCGCGTTCTATGCCATTAATAATAAATGTTCCCCTATCTGTCATCAAAGGGACATCGCCTAAATAAATTTCCTGTTCTTTTGATTCTCCGTTTTTCTTGTTGACAAGACGAGCTTTTACTCTGAGCGGGGCTTCATAGTTTATATTTTTTGCCTTACTTGTTGTTTCATCAAATTTTGGTTCATCAAGATAATAATCGGAAAAATATAATTCCAATTCTCTTCCCATAATATCTCTTATGGGAGATATTTCTTCAAAGAGTTCCACGAGACCTTTTTTAAAAAACCAGCCGTATGACTTTTTTTGAAGTTCAATTAACTCCGGGAGAGGGATAACCTCTTTTAACTTCGTAAACATTTTGCGAGATGTATTTTGTTGGAGCATAGAAGGCATATCAATATAATATATAATGGATTTTTAAATATTGTATTTGACTAATTTTTAAAGCCGTATCTCTTCATTTCACTAAAATATTACCTTTTTCCTGAAAAATCTATTAGATTCCTTAATTTTCATAACTAAAAACACAAAAAACCTCTCCCTTTTATTGAAGCGAGTTTTTAGTTATTATGGTCAAATTTTCTCTGCTGCCGTGTATGCATTGATAAAATTTGACGGGAAAGCCCGTCTCCTCTGGCAGGTTATCCCCCTTAGGGCGGGAACAGTTCGTCCATCTTTTGGTGCGAAGCATTTCCGCGGGACATAGTTTTTAAGCCAAGACGTGCCTGGCTAAAAAGTATGAGGAATTTATTGTCATCTTTAATTTAACTATAACCGAAAAGAATTGTCAAGAAAGCTTATTTTCTATATAATATATAGTAAATAAGCACCAAATCCAAAATTACAAATCCCAAATAAATTACAATGTTCAAATGACTAAAATTTCAAACGGTAATTTTTAACATTTGAATTTTGATATTATTTGGAGCTTGTAATTTTGGATTTGGAATTTACAAAAATCCCTCTCTGTTGAACCCTTTTCGAAAGAGAGACAACTTACTAATTTACTTATTTTGCTTATCAAGCTTACTTATGTCTTTCCCTAAACGCATCCTTTCCCCCAGAGATTGGAAAAATGGCCGACCAAAGCCCCGCTCTTTGGGGCAACAAAACCCCGGAGGCAACGAAAATAGGCTTAAAAATACGCTAATTATCATAAAAAATAATATTTTTAGCCTTTTGGGCTTAATTTTTTTATTTATAAAAAATATGGCAAAAAGAACTTATTCCGGTTATCAGTCTTCTTCAATAAATAGACACCAGAGGTTCCTTTTTAAAAAGATTGCAGCTTACGGATCGGTAGGAATCCTTTTTGCCGTCATATTCTTCAGTATTTTTAGTGTTGCCGCTCTAGCTTGGTTTTCAAGAGACCTCCCCAGCCCAGACAAGCTCCTGGAGCGTCAAATGGCCCAAAGCACAAAGATTTACGACCGAACCGGTAAAACCATCCTTTACGAGATTTACAGCGAGAAAAAGAGGACTTTGGTCGAGCTGAGCGATATACCCGATTTTGTGGAACAAGCCACTATTGTAGCCGAGGATAAGGGGTTTTATACTCACCATGGTTTTGACATTAAAGGCATTATTCGTACTGTTTGGACGAATCTTATTCGTGGTGAAAAAGCGGGAGGCTCAACCATTACTCAACAATTTATAAAAAATGCCATTCTTTCCCCGGAAAAAACCTATACCAGAAAACTGAAAGAACTGGCGCTTTCCATTCAGTTAGAGAGAAAATTTACCAAGGATGAGATTTTAAAAATGTATTTTAATGAAATCCCTTATGGATCAACCGCCTATGGCATACAATCAGCTTCTCAAACTTTTTTTGGTAAAAATGTTCAAGATTTAGAATTAGCCGAAGGAGTTCTTTTAGCCGCTCTTCCTCAAGCGCCGACTCGTTACTCCCCTTCCGGCAACAATACTGATGATCTTATCTTTCGCCAGCAATATATTTTAGATGCTATGGTAAAAGCGGGTCATATTACCGAAGAAGAAGCGCAAAAAGCAAAAGAAGTTGATGTTTTAGCTCGGATTGTTCCCAGACGAGAGGCTATTATCGCCCCGCACTTTGTCATGTACGTAAAAGAACTTCTTACGGAAAAATACGGCGAGAAAATGGTGGAGCAGGGCGGGCTTAAAGTTCACACAACCATTGATGTGGAAAAACAAAAATTCGCCGAAGAAGCTATTAATGAAAACGCGGAGAAAAATTTAACAAAATATAACGCCAGTAACGCCGCCTTAGTCTCCCTGGACCCAAAAACGGGGCAAATTTTAGCCATGGTTGGCTCAAAAGATTATTTTAATACAACCGATATTGATGGAAATGTAAATGTTGCTCTTCGTCCGCGCCAACCGGGGTCATCTTTTAAACCAATTGTCTATACAGCCGCTTTTCAAAAAGGCTTTACTCCGGAAACAATATTATTTGACTTGGAAACAACTTTTAAAACAGATACGAAAGACTATATT
This sequence comes from Candidatus Falkowbacteria bacterium RIFOXYA2_FULL_38_12, assembly GCA_001778095.1. GTDB lineage: Bacteria > Patescibacteriota > Patescibacteriia > XYB2-FULL-38-15 > XYB2-FULL-38-15 > XYB2-FULL-38-15. The sequence goes on along the minus strand of MFGA01000022.1, from coordinate 12,623 downwards.
CCCCATAATTATAACGGAAAAGAGAACGGCCCAATTTCCATGAAAAAAGCTCTTGCCGGATCGTTAAATATACCTGCCGTGAAGACGCTATATCTTGCCGGATATAATTATACCTTGGATTTAGCAGAAAAAATGGGTTATACCACCTTTAAAGATCGTTCTCGTTTTGGACTATCCTTAGTTTTGGGCGGAGGTGAAGTTAAGTTATTGGAACACACTAATGCTTTCGCCGTATTGGCCACTGAAGGAAAATTTCATAAAAACGTGGCTATTTTAAAAATTGAGGACAATCTCGGGCGAGTTTTAGACGAGTGGAAAGAGGAAGACGGAGAACAAGTTTTAGACGCCCAAACAACCAGACAAACTACAAGCGTTCTCTCTGATGACAGCGCTAGAAGCTATATTTTTGGAGCGGGAAGCCCGCTTACCTTGCCTGGCCGACCTGTCGCCGCCAAAACAGGCACAACCAACGACTGGCGCGATGGCTGGACAATGGGATATACGCCGTCACTAGTAACCGGAGTTTGGACTGGCAATAATAACAACGATGAAATGAAAAAAGGAGCGGACGGAGTCTTGGTCGCCGCGCCAATCTGGAATGCTTTTATGAGAAAAGCCTTAAAAGACACCTCTGTTGAATCTTTTACCGCTCCGGAGACAGTTGTTTCCGATAAACCTATTTTAAACGGAGAGCTTGGCCCGGAAACGATAGTAAAAATTGATAAATACACGGGTAAGCTGGCAACGGAATTTACTCCTCAAACTTTTATTGAAGAAAAAAAAATCAGAGAAGTCCATACAATTTTATTTTATGTTGATAAAAATAATCCCAAAGGTCCGCCTTCGGAAAATCCGCAAAATGATCCACAGTTTGCCACCTGGGAAGCGCCTATTCAAAAATGGGCGGAAGAAAATAAATATACCCTGGCCGAAATTCCGACCGAATACGACGACGCCCATACTCTTGCCAACAAACCGATGATTAACATGCTTTCTCCTTCCAATAATTCCACTATTAATTCTCGAGAAATTTCCACGCAAATCATCGCCTCCGCGCCTCGAGGAATTTCCCGGGTTGAATATTTTATTGACGACCAACTAATAGAAACCTCTCGCGCCTATCCATTCAACCTTTGGGGAACAATTCCGAATTCCATTCCCAACGGCTTTCATGTTTTGCGTGCCGTGGCCTATGATGATATTGATAATAATAATTCTACGGAAATAAATATTAATCTTTTAGCGCCGAAACTTCCTCCAAAATTAAACTGGGCTAACCCAAGAAATAACTCCACCTTTTACGCCAATAGTTTTCCCCTCACGATCCAAGCCACTCTTTCTGATTTATCTAACATCACTGAGGTTGTCTTTTTCTCTAAAAATTACTTAGGAAATACAAGTGTAATTAATACCTTCTCCGCTCCCAGCAGCACTGATTTTTCTTTCCAATGGATAACCGCTCCATCCCCAGGGACGCACACGCTCTACGCGGAAATTCAAGATAGAGATGGAGTAAAAAGTAAAAGCGGAGAGATAAAAATTACCGTGTTATAAAAAACCAATATTAAAAACCACCGAAGAAATAATTTCTTCGGTGGTTTTTTGTTTCACTATTCTTTTACTAAATTGTGAATATTTTTTTTAACTTCTGGTGGGAGTTTTTCTTTCATATACTCCATCAACACCCCTAACACATGGCTAACTCTTTTTAAATCAGCTTCCACCTTCTCTACCTCGTCTTTCATCTCTTCTCTCCTTCTCTCCCAATCTTCTATTCCCTTATTTCCCTCACCAAACTCGGTTAAAGTGATTGGTTCTTTTGGACTGCGCTCCATAGTTTTTTATTTTAATAATTATTTACCTTTTTATCGGCATTATTATATATAAATATTCTACCATATCTTTTTTGGGACGCAAAGTGCAAGGATTATCCCCTGAAATTAGTTCCAATACAACATCGTCCGAGTAGATAGCATTCAAACCGTCTAATAAGTATTTATAGTTTAAGACTATTGCATTTTCTTCTCCTTCTAGCTCAACCCCCAGATTAACCGTATTTTCTCCAAATTGAGAATTGGCTGAATCTAAAATCAACTCTCCTCGACCGTTCTCGCCCGGCTTAAATTTAAAATCAATATCGTAAATTCCTTGCTTGGAAAAAAGACTGGCTGTTTTTATTACCCTAGCTAGCTCATTTTTATTAAAACTTATTTTAGTTTTCCATGAGCTGGGGATAATCTGTTTATAATCGGGATATTGCCCCTCCACAACTCTGGAAACCAATTCAATACCGTCAATGGAAAACATTATTTGATTTTCCGTTAAGCATATCTTTAAAGAGCTGGATGCTTCTTGACTATCACCATCCTTGAAGACCGACAATATCCTTAAAATTTCTTGCATTGTCTTGGCCGGAACAATCACGTCCCTATTTTCTTCCGAACCTTCAATAAAATCCAGATTCTTTTCCGCCAAGCGATAGCTATCTGTTGCGGCGATAGTTATTTTTTTGTCTTGCCCATTAAATTTCATAAAAACCCCGCCAATCTCCGGTCTTATTTCATTACCCGAGACAGCAAAAATAACTTGATTGACGGATTCTCTAAATTTTAAAACATCAACACTATAAGTCAGACAATCACTGACCTCTGGTATTAAAGGGAACTCTGTCGCCAGAACACCTCTTAGCTTTGTTTCAAAACTTCCACATTTGACCTCCACAACCTGATCTTGAAGATCTAAATCAACCTTTTCTTGAGGTAACGAACCAACATAGTCGGTGAATAATTTTGCCGGTAGAGCAATAGACCCCTCTTGTTCTATTTTTCCTCTTATCAAACATTTTACTCCTATTTCAAGATTTGTCGCTAAGAGAGAAATACTACCACCGTCAATTTTTAAAAGAACATTATTCAATATTGGTAGATTAATATTCTTACTGGCGATATGACTTGATATTTGTAATCCTCTATTTAAATTCTCCTGTGTGCAAGAAATTTTCATACTCTTATTATAATTGTATTTATATATAAATTAATATAACAGTAATAATAAGCTTTTTACTTTCAGTGGATAAGTCAAAAAACGATTATCAATAAAGCAATTTTTTATTTTTTTCTTGTGGAAAGAAAAATTAGAGGTGTGGTCGAAAAGTTTATAAAATTTCAGTGTTTTCTTTTTCTACCATTTTAATCACAGTTGCTCGCAAATTATAAACAAGGGTTTCCACAAGCTGGGAGGTGTATTTTTATACCGTAAAAACTCTTTGCTTAATTTGTTCTATTTCTTGTTTTAATCTTTCGTTTATTTGTATTTCTTTTTCAATCTTATCGCAAGCATGCATTGCTGTGGTGTGGTCTCTCCCACCCAACTCCTGACCAATAGCCGGAAAAGAGCTTTCTAATTCTTTTCTCATTAAATACATAATGATTTGTCGCGGAAAAGATAATTTTTTCTCTCTACTGGGTCCCAAAAGGTCATCGATTTTTATGTCGTAGAATTCACTGACGATTAAAATAAGTTGTTTGGGGGTAGCGCTTTTTTTAGTATTTTGAGAAACGTGCGCTGACAATAGATTTTTTATAGAATCAACGGAAAGAGGAGATTGATGAAATTGTTCGTAAGCGATAATTTTATTGAGCGCGCCCTCTAGTTCGCGGATATTGTTTTGGATAATGCTGGCGATTAGATCAATAGCGTCTTGCGCTAAAGATAAACCTTTTTCCGCGCATTTTGCTTTTAAAATGGCAATTCTTGTTTCGTAATCAGGCTGAGCGACGTCGGCAATCATTCCCCATTCAAACCTGGAAATTAGTCTTTGCTCAAGGGCGGGGATGGATTTTGGCGGTCGGTCGGAGGTCATGACAATTTGTTTGTCAGCCTGGTGGAGTTCATTAAAAGTATGAAAAAATTCTTGTTGTGTCCCGTCTTTCGCGGCCATAAACTGGACGTCATCAATTAAAAGAAGATCTGGGGAGCGATAAAATTGTTTAAATTTTTCCGTTGTTCTACTTCTGATCGCCTGGACGTAATCATTAGTAAACCGCTCGCTGGTTATGTAAAGTATTTTTTTATTGGGATCTTGAGCTAAAAGTTCGTGGCCGATAGCTTGGACTAAATGAGTTTTTCCCAAACCGACCCCACCATATATAAAAAGAGGATTGTAGGTACTTTTTCCTAAATTTTTTGCCACTGCCCGAGCCGCGGCATGAGCCAGTTCGTTGTTTTTTCCAACAATAAAGTTAGCAAAAACATATTTTGGGTTAAGCCCCGAAGGATTGCTTTTTGTTATTATAATTGGAGCGGGAGCTTGAGGGGAATATGTCGGACTCACCGTTTCTCTTCCCTCAACCGGTGAAGATACTTGTGGTTGACTTACTTGATTTTGAGATGGAAAGGGGTTTTGTTTTAAAACCTCCACCTTATAAATAATCTCCTTTAAGGGGATGCCACTAATATTTCTTAAAGAAGTTAGGATTGATTGATTGTATTTATTAAGTAGCCAAGCTCTTGTAAAAGTATTTGGAACAACAATAATCACCCTATCATCTTCGATTGAAGAGATAGCAGTGCTTTTAAACCAAGTAGTAAAATTGGCTTTGCTTAAACTAAGCTCTAATTCTCCCAAAACAGCTTGCCAAATTTGTTGATTTGTCATAAGGGAGATGGTTAAAAACGATTTTTTGTAGAGGAGAGCCTTTTATCGCCAGAGAGGTCTCGCCTCTACGCACAATAATAGCACAAAAAGAAAGACAAAAAAACAGGAATAGGTGAATAAGGTGTTAATGAAGTGTGGAGAACTCGAAAAAGACAATGGAAATTACTTTAATGGGTCAAAACCACCCTTAGAAAGGGGGTTACACCTTAAAACTCTCCACAAGGCCTTAATTCCTCCTCGGATAATTCCATATTTTTCAATAGCTTGGTAGCCATACTCGGAACAAGAGGGGTGAAACTGGCAAAAACCATTGGGGAAAAATAGAGATGGCAATCCGTGATCAAAAGAAAGGGTTTTTTGATATATTCTTATTATTTTTAAAACAGTGTATCGCGCGGTAAGAATAATCGTGTTCATTTTTTTAAAATTTTAAAGCAATTTAGGGCAATAACCACGTCTTTTCTAATATCTTCCAGCGGTTTTTTGAGAATATTGGGAAGTGCGATAATAACCAAGTCATATCCTCCCGGGGCAATATCCTTAATATGAGAATGAACAGCTTCGCGTATTTGTCTTTTAATTTTATTACGGACAGTAGCTAGTTTTGATATTTTATTACTGACAACAACGCCAAGCTTTAGAGTAGTATTTGTTGTCTTGCGAAGCTTAAAACCAAGATTTTTAGTATAAAAAGAACCACCGCCTTTCCACGCTTTTTGGAAATCTTCCTTTTTTAAAAGACGGTTTGCCTTTGGTAACATAACCAAAACCGGTTTAGACAGTTAATTTTTTTCGTCCTTTTGCTCTTCTTTTTCTCAAGACATTGCGCCCACCGGGAGTAGACATTCTGGCCATAAAGCCGTGAACCTTCTTTCTTCTGGTTTTTTTGGGCTGATATGTTCTTTTTGTTGCCATATTCTTTATTTTTTAGAGCTTTTCTAGTATTTTTAATGTTAAATTATTGTTCTTTGTGTCGAAAACGGCAAAAGTAGCTTTGTAGAAGATCCCTGCCATATTGCCGGGATTAACCATTTTACAGCCGTTTAAGGTCTCTTCCCACGGTTTATGGGTATGCCCGTAGAAAACTATATTAAATTGGCTACTTTCGGCTAGTTTACGAGCATCTTTTGGTGTGTGGGCAAAACCTATTTTCACGTTATCCACAGTAAATCCACCGACTTTTCCACAGATATGCACATGTTTATCAACCTCTTTTGCTTTCTTGAATTCTTCGTCATCAGGCTCCCCGGAAACAAAATACATTTCTCCTTTAAAATTATCCATCATTTCCTTTAAAGTGTCCACTCTCGTGATATCTCCGCAATGGATAATCTTGGAGATTTTTTCTTTAGTTATCCACAAAAGAGCCTTTTTTAGCGTAAAAATGTTATCATGAGTGTCGGAAATGATAGCAATCCTCATTTTATGATAGCTCCACCAAACAATAATCTTTCGTCACGAAACGCAGTAATTTTAGGCGAGACGAAGCAAAAATTATGAAGCATATACAGAAGTATACGTTGAATAATTTTTGCAAAGTCGCAGCCAAAATTACAAGTTGCAGTAGAAAGGATTATTGTTTGGTGGGGCTAATAAGACTTTTTAGTAAATTAAGGGTTTTTCTGTTAACAACAACGTTTTTTAGGTAATCCTTTGACTCATTTTCCCGAATTCTTTCCAGTATTGTCGGCTCGTTTTTGTAGGTTTCCTCAAATTTTTTGATCTCTTCTTCTACTTCCTTGTCGTCGGCATCAACTTTTTCCTGGACAGCCGCTTCTTTTATGAGAAGGGCGGCCTTGATTCTGTCTGTGGCTTGAGGAATAAAGCCTTTTTCTAGGTCTTCTTCGGTTTTTTTGATATTTTCAAGATATGTTTTAAATTCCATTCCTCTTTGGGCAACTCCATCTTCCAGTTCATGGACCATTTTATGGGTTTCTGATTTGATAAGCATCTCGGGAATATCTCCGAAGTCAGATTTTTTGGCAATTTCCTTTAAAAGTTCGTCTTCCAGTCTTAACTCTTCTTTTTCCAGTAATTCTTGTTTAATATTTTGTCTTAAGGCGTTTTTTAGCTCTTCTAGCGAAGCTTGGCGCAATGTTTTTGCAAAATCATCATCTAATTTAGGCAATTCAAGCTCAAAAACAGAAATAACTTTTATTTTAAAATCAGCATTTTTCCCGGCCAAATTCTTTTGAAAGTATTCTTTTGGGAAAGGAAGGGTGAATTCCTTTGTTTCCCCCTCTCCCAAGCCAACCAATTCTTCGGCAAAACCGGGGATATAATAAGGTTCATTTAAATAAACAGTGTGATTTCTTGCTTGACCGCCGTCAACCGGCACTTTTTCCAGAAAAAGATCCATGTCAATCACAATTTTATCGTCTTTTTTTGCTTTTTCTTTGGTCAATTTTTCTTTTACCTGCATTTTTTGGAGATCTTTCAAGACTTTATCAACATCTTTCTCTTCAACTTTGATTTCTTTTCTTGCTATACTCATTTTTCTGTAATCGCCAAGCTTAACTTGGGGCAATAGGGTGACAGAAGCTTTGTAAACTAAAGGGTTTCCCGGGGCCAGCTTTAAAACAGAGACTTGTGGCGGACCAATTGTCTCAAGGCTTTCACTTTTTATTACATTTGGGTAGGTTTTTTCAATAGCCAGCTCGGCCGCTTTCTCATAGATAGCCATTTCTCCCAGACTTTGCTTTAAAACGTCATAAGGGATTTTTCCCGCTCTAAATCCGGCTATTTTAGCGCTTTCGCCTAAAACAATAGTGGCTCTTTCTACGAATCTTTGTAATTCGTCAAGGGGAATCTCCACCTCAAGCTCCATTTGATTTTTTATTAAAGTCTTTGATAGTACTTGCATTTTTTTATCAATTAGTTAATAGTTGTTAGTGGTTTGTTGTAAGTTTAGATTAATTTTAGTTAAAAGTCTAGGTAATTGTGTTATACTAAATAAGTACGCATCATCAATATATGAGATACTTTTTCATTTTAGGGAGAAATCCGACTCTGTCAAGCGCCGAGCTCGTGGCTGTTATCAGAAAAACAGACCCAAATTTTGTAATTTTAGAGGCCTCGGGCGATGTTTTATTGGTTGAAACGAAAGACACGCTGGAAATTAGGGAAATGATCAAGGTTTTGGGCGGAATAATTAAAGCGGGGGTGGTTATGGAAGAAACGGGAAAACTGGAAAAAGAAAATGTTTTCAAAATTTTGAAAGAATCAACAAAAAGGGCAGAGAGTGGTAAGATATTTTTCGGATTTAGCTTATATAACTTGGAAAATAGAGACGGAAAAAATTTTTCTGAAGCAAAAAAGCAAACGAGCAGTCTGGCCATGGAGGCAAAAAAGTTTTTGAAAGAAAAAGGTTTTTCTGCACGCTGGGTGACTTCCAAGGAAGATAATTTAAGCTCGGTAATTGTCGCTAAAAACAAACTTTTGGAAGAAAATGGGGCGGAGATAGTAATTTTGGTAAAAAATGATCAAGTATTTTTAGGAAAAACATTGGCTGTGCAAGGATTTGAGGAATTGGGGTTCAGAGATTTTGGTCGGCCAAAGAGAAATATGCAAGTCGGCCTGATGCCGCCAAAATTAGCCCAAATTATGATTAATTTATCTGAAGCTAAGGATGACGGAGTTATCTTGGATCCTTTTTGCGGATTTGGAACGGTTTTAGGTGAGGCAATGATTGCCGGGTACAAGAATTTAATCGGTTCGGATATCAATGAAGAGGTTTTGGCGGGGGCAAAAGAGAATCTGGAATGGCTGGAAAAGAATTATCAACTACCAGCTATCAACTATCAACTAATAAAGTCCGACGTACGGCATATTTCTGGAAAAGTAGAAGAGGTCTCTGTTGATGCTATCGTGACTGAACCATATCTCGGTCCCCCGCTTCACGGAAACGAACCCAAAGAAAATATTTTAGAGATTGCAAAAGAGCTCTCCATGCTTTATCTTGATGCTTTTCGCGAATTTAAAAAAGTTTTAAAACCAAACAGTAAAATAGTTATTCTTTTTCCAATATTTGTTTTTCAAAACGAAGAAATATTTTTGCCCATCATGGAGGAAATAAAAAAAATCGGCTTTGAGGCCGCTAATCCTTTACCAAAAGAATTGGAAAATAAAGATTTTGTTAAAATTACCCCGCGCCAGTCAATAATTTATTCTAGACCGGGGCAAAAGGTGTTGAGGGAGGTGCTGGTTTTTTCTTCTCTTTGATTTTAAGGCTAAAATTTATTTGTTTGAGGCCTTTAAACCGTGATATAATAAAAAAAGTAAAATAATTTTTGAAAGAATATGAAAAGAACTATTAAAGGACTTTTAGGACTAGGCGGGGAAGGCACTGAAGCTTTTTGGCCGGGATCCCCTCCAGAACAGGCGCCACCCGAACTTGGATTTAGGGGCGAGAAAATTCCCCCCACTAAACCTATCCCAGATACAGTGTTTTTTACTCCCCCAGCAGTTTCGCAAATAGAGAAAACGATGATAGTTTCTCCGGAGGGAGAGGAGAAAAAAAATACACCGCAGGCAGTATTTTTTAAAAGGCGATTAGAAGAATGTAGAGAGAGAGAAAGGGGAGCGAAGGAAAAAGAACAGTTTGCTATGATGGGGGTGGCTGGTGGAGAGACTTCTTTTGGTAAGGGAACTTTTACGGCAGGATTGATTCAAGAAAGACTTCGAGGTGATGACCCATATACAATAGAAAAATTTAAAAAAATATCATCACTTGCGTCCTTAGACTCAAGATTTATAGACAACATCTTGAAAAAAATCCAAGAAGGAGGAGCAGCGACAATGTCTGATGGTGATATTTTTTCTTTTGTCTTGTCTCCGGACAGAGAAGCCGTAGAGGATAGCGAACTCGCCAGGATGGTTCTTTGGGATTTGATTGTCAGCGAGACTGAGAGTATTGAAGAAAAGAATACTAAAATAAAAAATGAAGATTTTATCCAGGGACAAATAGCAGCTCTTAATTTTATGAGTTCTAACGTAAGAGAACAGCTTCAAAATACGTCTGGTCAAGATCATGCAGTCGATTTAGTTATTACAAAAATAGAAGAGACACTAAAACAATATCAACGATTATTGGATAGAAATGAACAGATGTTTAGGGAGATAGAAGAGGCGCAAGATAAATTGCAAACATTAGAGGAACTAAGAAATACTACGGGGATCAGCCAAAAAGAAAGAGACGATATTGCAAGATATGAATTGTTTATCCCCGAATATTTAGCTTTAGGGGGAGAAAAACAGCGAGAGGGGTTGACCGAAGAATTTGAAAAATATCAGGAGCAGAAAGGGACAAAAGGAAATACTGCGAACATAAACAAGGATCTTCGATTTAAATTTGAGATAGCTAGAGATCTTCTGGCGGATGATAGAGTAGATATTGCCGAATATAAAGAAAAATTAAAAAAAGAAGGAGTTTTGGTTTATATTGACGATTGGAAAGCTTTTTACGATGCAATAGTGGTTATTAATAGTTATTTGCAATAAATACGAGAAGTATAATCCACGAAAATAAAAAACGCCTCCGAAAAAGGAGGCGTTTTTGAAATAAATTTTATTGCTGTGGCGCGGGTGGCGTTTCAAGTTTTGGTCTTAGCTGGATAGTCTTCGCGTTTACACTGCCGTCGTCATTGGTTTCACCGTTGGCCGAAATGGTTTGGCCGATTTGCAGATCTTCACTTGAACCGGCAACTGATTTTGTGATTTCAGTGCTCGCGGAAAAGAAAAGGATTTTTGATCCGCCGTCCGGAAGTTTTACGGTTACGCTTTTATCATCTTTGGCAATAATTTCTCCGCCAATAAAATTAGCTCCCCTTTGTCCGCCAGCCATTTTCCCGGCGCCAAAACCGCCCATTCCCCCGAGGTGTTGCTGACTGTCTTTAACAAGCCCGGGGATATTGCCTCGATTAAAGTTGCCACCCTTTTTTCCGGAATAAATCATTCCGCCATAAAAAGTAAGCGCGGCGATGGCAATGACGCCTAAAACTAGAGGTAAGATTTTTTTCATAGTTTTTTGTTTGAATTATTTTTTAAAATATTTTTATGTAGAGGCGAAACCTCTAAATTAGAGGTTTCGCCTCTACAATTATTCATATCTTAATGCTTCAATGGGGTTAAGCCCGGCAGCTCGGCGCGCCGGATAGTAACCAAAGATAATTCCAATCGCCGCGGAAACGCCGAAAGCGAGCAAAACGGAAAAAAGAGAAACTTCGGTTTGAATAACTCCGGTTTTTGTAATTATAAAAGAAATAACCCAGCCTAAAATGATTCCAACAAATCCGCCGAAAAAGGTAAGCATTAACGCTTCTATCAAAAATTGAGTGCTGATATCTTTTCTTTTGGCGCCGACGGCTTTTCTTAAGCCGATTTCCCTGGTTCTTTCGGTAACGGTTGTTAGCATCATATTCATAATGCCAATGCCACCAACGACAAGGGAAATGCCGGCGACAGAGCCCAATAAGATAGTAAATATTTGAGTAACGCTTGTGGCGGTAGCGACAATGTCAGCCTGATTTAGAGTACTGAAATCGGCTGCCGTAGGATCGCTGATATTGTGGCGGGAAAGTAAGAGGTCGGTAATATCCTGCTGAACAAGAGAGGTTGAATCGGCATCTTCGGCGGCGACGCTAATACTTGATACGTATTCGTCGCCGGAAAGAAATCTTTGTGCTGTGCTAATCGGGACAAAAATCATATCATCCTGACTGCCAAATCCTCCGCCACCTTTTTCTTTGGTTATCCCGATAATTTTAAATTCCATTTTATTTATTCTGATTATTTGACCAACGGGAATAACGTCTTCGCCGAAAAGATCATCTCTTACGGTTGGACCGATGACGGCAACTTTGGAAGCGCTTTTTGTATTTTGATCGGTTATAAAAGATCCGTCGGAAATTTCAAGATTGCGGACAGTTGTGTAATCAAAGACAGTTCCTACCACTTGAGTATTGGTATTTTTCCCTTTTGCGGTCACTTGATATCTTCCGGAAACTTCAGGGGCGACAGCTTTAACCGAAGAAATTTCGTTGGTAATCGCTTCCGCGTCGGAAAGTTTGAGTGATTTTGCCGAACCTCTTCCGCCGCTTACCATCATTCCCGGACCTCTCTGCGCTCCGGGGGAAATAATAATCATGTTTGAGCCAATGGCCTGGATGCTTGATTCAATTGAGCTTTGCGCTCCTTGGCCGATAGAAAGCATGGCAATGACAGAACTAATGCCAATAACAATACCAAGCACAGTGAGTCCCGTTCTCACTTTGTTTGCGAAGAGGGCAGAATATGTTTCTTCTAAAATATCTAAAGTCTTCATTTGATTTTGTTGTTTGGAGCATCGCTTAGAATTAGGCCATCTCTTACAAAAATAATTCTCTTGGCATGCTCGGCAACATCTTGTTCGTGGGTTATTAAAATTATTGTTCTTTTTTGTTCTTCATTTAACTTTCTGAAAGTATCCAAAACAATCTCGCCGGTTTTTGTATCCAAATTTCCGGTTGGCTCATCGGCAAGAATCAGGGATGGATTGTTGACAAGTGCTCGCGCGATCGCGACGCGTTGAATTTGTCCGCCGGAAAGCTGGTTGGACAGATGCCCAAAACGATTTTCTTCGAGACCGGCGGCCGCAAGGGAAGCTCTGGCTCTTTTTTCTCGCTCTTCTCTCTCTACTCCTTCGTAAGCAAGAGGTAACATCACATTTCTTAATACTGTCGCTCGAGGTAAAAGATTGAATGATTGAAAAACAAAGCCGATTTTATCTCTTCTTATGTCTGCCAATTCATCTTCGCTTAAAGTAGAGACATCTTTATCATCTAAAAAATAAGTACCGTCAGTAGGAGTATCAAGCGCGCCTAAAATATGCATAAGAGTTGATTTTCCGGAACCGGACGGACCCATGATGCTTTGAATTACGAAACTCCCTCCCTCTCATTTTTCAAACCAAACCAAAGTAACCTCGCTA
>MFGA01000021.1 GCA_001778095.1 Candidatus Falkowbacteria bacterium RIFOXYA2_FULL_38_12 | reverse complement strand
TTTCTGGCTCCATACGAACGGCAGTTCTTAAAAAGACACCTTGCGGTGTCTTTTTAAGTATATCAAATTTTAGGAGTTTCGTAATTCAAAGCTTGAGGGGGGCTAGGTGGGGGTGAGGGAAGAAATCAAGATTGTCACCCTCCCCTAACCCCTCCCCTCAAGGGAGGGGAAATCCGCTATCTGCTTGTCAATCTTTCTTCAATCCAAAGCAATCTATTATATTTGCATATTCGCTCGCTTCTGGAAAGTGATCCTGTTTTTATGTAGGGACAATTCAATCCCACCACAAGATCGGCAATAAAACTATCTTCCGTCTCACCGGAACGATGAGAAACTATCGGCGCCCAGCCGTATTTTTTTGCGAGCTCTATCGCTGCGATTGTTTCGCTTAAAGATCCTATCTGATTCAATTTTATTAAAACAGAATTTACCGCGTTTTTTTCTTTGGCTATGTTTATTCGTTCAATATTTGTAACCAAAAGATCATCGCCAACTAATTTTATTTTCTTGCCTAAGACTTTTACTAATTCAGCAAACCCTTCCCAATCATCTTCGGCCAGGCCGTCTTCAATGGAAATAATCGGATATTTTTTTACTAAATTTTCGTAGTGTTTAATTAATTCTTTGTTTTTTATTTTTTTATCTTTACCATTAATTTTTAAAATATAGTTTCCTTTTTCAAAAAAACTTGAAGCAGCGACATCAAGCCCGATTTTTACTTTATCGTAAGTATAGCCTGCTTTTTTTATTGCCTCGCAAATCAAGTCTAACGCCTTTTCATTGGAACCCAATCTCGGCGCGAATCCCCCTTCGTCTCCAACTCCGGTTTCGTATTTTTTATTTTTCAAAATACTTTTTAGGGTATGAAAAATTTCCGCGCCGGCTCGCAATCGTTCGCTGAATTTAGAAAATTTATTGGGAATAATCATAAATTCCTGAAAATCCAACCCGCTATCCGCATGCTTTCCCCCATTTACAATATTCATCATAGGCACCGGCAATACAAATTTTTTGTTGCCAACCAAGTCTCCCAAATATTCGTAAAGTTCAACGCCTTTTTCTTTAGCCGAGGCTCTTGCAAAAGCCAAAGACACGGCGAGGATTGCGTTTGCTCCGAGGTTTGATTTATTTTTCGTCCCATCAAGCTCAATTAAAAAATTATCCAATTCTTTTTGATTAAATTCTTTGCCACAAATAGCTTTACTGATTTTTTCGTTAACATTTTTTACGGCTTTTAAGACTCCCTTGCCGAAATATCTTTTAGGATTATTATCCCTTAGCTCCAGCGCTTCGTGGATTCCGGTACTTGCTCCGCTGGGGACGTAAGCAATGCCGGAGAAAGAATCTAACATTAATTCCGCTTCAACGGTCGGATTTCCCCGTGAATCTAATATTTCTCTGGCATGGACTAATGTGATTTTGGACATATTACTTTAAATTCCTCCCCCTTGAGGGGGGAGGTTAGGTGGGGGTGAATTATTTTATCACCCTCCCCTAACCCCTCCCATCGAAGGAGGGGAAAAATTAAGATTATTTAATAACTACTTCTACCTCTTTATCTCTAACCAAATACCCAACTAATCTTTTTATTTCTTCAATCGCTTTTCCATTAGCATTAGTTAAAACGTCAGGGGTTAAAATATTTTATTCTGCCTCGTTTACGAGAGACTCTAGCGCCTGATTATACCCATTGTCATTTTCAAAAATTCGCTTTAAGATACCCTGTTTGTTTTCCAAGCTCACATCGCCAACAAGACGAGAATTAAAAATACGAACATTGGGAATGGCAACAATTATTTTATTTTTATTTATCTCAATATCTTTTTCCTCCATTCTCGCAAGATCAACTCCCAAATTAACCTCAACAACCCCATAGGCTTTTATTGCCTGACCCCACAATAATTTTCGCCAAAAATCTTCCGAATCATTTTCAATTTTAACCGACTCATTTAGAACATAAGTCTCTGTCACCAGAAAACCGCGATCCCGCAAGGCGGTTAATATCGTTTGACTGGATACTTTTTCTTCCGCTTTGCCATTAAAAATAAGCAAACTGGCAATAAAGCCAATGGCAAAAAATATCAATCCGCAGACAAGGGCATGTTTTAATTTTTTCATAAAGTTTTTTAAAATAACAATTATCTTATTATACTGGATAATCAGTATAAATAAAAATCCTCGAACAAAAAAGCCGAGGATTTCTAAAGAAAATAAACCACTACGCTATTTTTTTATCGTCTCTTTTTATAAGCCAAGCTAATATTGGTGGCGTTAATAAAGTTGATAAAATCACCATTATCACAATCGCGGAAAAAATTTCGTCCGAAATAACGCCCAAGGATTTACCCATCATAGCAAAAATAAGACCAACCTCACCCCGGGGAATCATTCCAAAACCAACAATATACTTATTAACTTTACCGGCGACTAAACCCGAAACAATCTTTCCCACAAAAGCAACCACCGTAATGCCAAGCGCAACTAATAATATTGGTACATCAAAAAGAACATCAAGTTTAACTGTCATACCAGTCATTACAAAAAATATCGGAATTAAAAATAATCCAACCGGTTCTACCAAATCCTCAACATGTCGATGAGAATGGGGTTCAATAGCTTCCTCTACATTCTTCTTCGTCCTTTCGTCAGCTCCTTCAACTGCTCCTCTAATATCACGAACAACTTTTGCATCTTTAAAATATTTAAAGTGAACCGGATCCAAAACAAGCCCTGCCGCAAATGCCCCGACTATTGGCGCCAATCCTATTTTTTGAGCTAAAAAAGCGAAAAACAAGCCGAAAGAAATAGCTAAAGTAAACTTCATTCCCGATCCGGTATTTATTTTTGCAAATAGCTTTCCCAGTCGCGGAGCTACAAGTTGCCCAACAACAATGGATGAAACTAAAAATAAAACAGATTTGGCTGTAATCCAACTTATAACTCCGATCCCGACCCCGCCAGCCGTAACCATCGCCGAAACAACTGCAAGAATAATTAAACCTAAAACATCATCAATCACCGCTGCGCCCAAAACAATTTGAGCTTCTTTGGTTTGGAGTTTCTTTAAATCTTGAAAAACTCTAGCGGTAATACCGACAGAAGTGGCGGTTAAAGTAGCGCCGATAAATAGGTATGAATTAAAATCCGCTCCGGGAAGAAATAATGGACCAACTAAATAAACACCAAGAGCAAAAGGAACAACCACTCCAACGCAAGCTACAAGAAACGCCCTAACACCGACTTTTTTCATTTTTTCTATATTTGACTCAAGACCAATTTGAAAAAGTAAAATAACTACGCCGAGTTCCGATAAAAAAGCAATTATTGAATCATTTTTTATTGGTTCAAAAATATGAAGCCCCAACAAAAATAAATTACCTAAAATAACGCCCATTACCAATTCTCCCAAAACTGCAGGCTGACCAATTTTTTCAACAAGACTGGCAATTTTAGCGGCGATAAGGATAACAGCAATCCACAAAAATGTAGTTGCTGCGCTATGGGCAACACCGCCCTCTTCCGAGGCAAACACCGCAGATGCCCCAGCAATAAGAAGCAATAAACTAAAACTGAAAACTTTTTTAAAGTTCATAGCTTTAAAATATTTAATATTTATAAAAATAAAATTACCGTCTAAATCGGAGTGCGGAGAGTCGAACTCCGGCTTTACCCACCCCAAGGGTACGTCCTACCGTTGGACTACACCCCGATTCAGACTATAAATAACTATCTATCTATTTTAGAGTATAAATTAAAAAGAGGCTTTATGGCAAAT
This sequence comes from Candidatus Falkowbacteria bacterium RIFOXYA2_FULL_38_12, assembly GCA_001778095.1. Taxonomy (GTDB): domain Bacteria; phylum Patescibacteriota; class Patescibacteriia; order XYB2-FULL-38-15; family XYB2-FULL-38-15; genus XYB2-FULL-38-15. The sequence continues at coordinate 20,640 of MFGA01000021.1, read as the reverse complement.
ATTAAAGCCTCTTTCTAAATTCTCTTTTACTCTTTTATTCCATCAAGATTAACATCATACAACATCTTTTCAACTATTAAAGTATATTTTAAAATCTCATCGTCTTTGAACCAAATTTTTATTTCTTTTTCCGCCTCGTCAGTGCTTCCGGAGGCATGTATTAAATTGCGAATACTTCTTCCGTCAACATCGGCCATTTGATAAGAATCCAAAGTAAAATCACTGCGGATAGTTCCAACATCAGCTCCGACCGGCTCCGTCCCCCCGGTAAGTTTTCTCACTAATTCCACCGCCCGATTCCCCTGCCAAACCATCACAATGATTGGACCGGCGCTTAAATATTTTGCGTTTGATTTTAAAATCGCCCAACCATTATCTTCAAAAGTGGCGTATGGAGATTTCATTCCTTTTTTTTCATAAGCCGCCGATGCCTTCCTACCGACTTCCGTTATCCAAGCATCACCACCGACTTCATAATAATGGCGAGTCGCTAATTCCTCGGAGGCAATTGCCATTTTCATGGCTAAAAGCTTTAATCCTGTTCTTTCATAACGTTTAATAATCTCACCGATCAAAGTTCTCTGTACTCCGTCCGGCTTAATAATGACTAGTGTTCTTTCCTGTTTTGGATGGTCCATAAAATTTGATAGTTTAATAATCTTAATTTCTAATATCTTAACAATAAAGGTTAAAAAAAACAATAGACTAACTATATGGACAAAAATAAAAAAGGTGGCCGTTACTCCTTTCATTTCGGTCACCTACCATTCCTCTTCCAATGCAAGGGAAATAGTACATAATATAATTGTTCCAATTAAAATATGTACCCAATATTCTGGGAATAATGATAATATAGATAAAATCGTCACCCCACCGGTGACGATAACCCCAAAAGTTATGAGGACTTTTTCCATAAGCCCTCCTTCCTAAATAAAGACTAATACAATAATAAATTTTGTCAATATGCTTTGACAAAATTATTTCCATCACCCAAAAACTTTATATCCCCCATTTCATCCGTTCTCAAGATCTCTACCCCCTCTCGCTTCAATCGATTGGTCACGCGACCGCTTGGATGACCAAACTTATTGTTCGCGCCGACCGAGATAACGGCGTTTTGCGGATCAACTTTTTCCAAAAAATTTTCGCTCGTCGCATTTTTACTCCCATGATGCCCGATTTTTAAAACATTCGCCTTTAAATCCGCGTCCGAGGCGATTAATTTTTCTTCTATCGGAAATTCCGCGTCGCCCACAAAAAGAAAAGAATTATTTTTAAAAGTAAGCTTGCTGACGATTGAAGTATTATTTAAGTCATCTACACTTTGACCGGCTAAATTTTCCAATGGATATAAAATTTCCAATTTCGTCTCGCCTCCAAAATCAAACGATTGCCCGCGGATGGCAATTTCAAGAGGTATTTTTTGCCCATTGATTTCTTCTAGCCACACCAAATATTCCGGAGTGGTGTGCATTACTCCGGTTCCCAAAATCTTTTTAACTTTATATCTTTTAAGCACTTCGATTAATCCTATTAAATGGTCTGTATGCGGGTGACTTAAAATCACAAGGTCAATTTCTTTATCGTAAAAAGGTAAACTTCTGCCCAGTTTCGCGAGGACGCCATTATCCGGTCCGCCATCAATTAAAATTTTCTGGTTATTCGGGGTTTTTATAAGAATTGCATCTCCTTGCCCGACATCAAAAAAATTAACGACCAATTTTCCTTTTTCCTCTTGCGATTGCCAATAAAAAACTCCCCACAGCAGTAGAAAGATAAAAAATGTTGTTGCTAATTTGAGTAATATTTTTTCTATTTTCATAATAATGGTATTTCTCTTTCTTATTAAGGGGGTTCGGAATAGCAGGCTTTAGCCTGCGCCTTATTGAGATTTACGCGAACTAAAGTTCGCTACTCCTTTATTAACTTTGCGTCTTTGCGGATATTTTGCGCTTTCGCGTAAATAAACATTCCAATCGCCAAATAAAATAAAACCAATACCGACCAATTTATCCTCCCAATATCCAAGGACGCCCAGGAAATTTTAGACAAAAACTCCACTACCTTTATAATATAGCTCAAAACCAACCAAACAAGCCAGCCGAATATTTGCCCCGCGCCTAAATTAATCAATCCGAGTATTACTGCCACAAAGCCAAAAGCCATCGCGAGAGGTATCACCGGCAAAATTAAAATGTTGGCAACAGGAGCAACGAGTGAGACTCGACCAAAAGTATATAAAATTAACGGAGCAGTCAAAATTATTGCCGACATTGTTGAGACAAGCGATTCCTTAACACCAAAAACTGACGGCCATTTTTCAAAATGATTTTCAAAAATCGGCGATAAAAATATTAAGCCGATTGTCGCCGCAAAAGAAAGCTGAAACCCGGCATCAAACGCTAAAACTTTGGGATTAACAATAAGCATCAAGGCCGCGGCAAAAACCAAAGCGTTTTTAATTCTGCTTACTCTCCCGACTTGATTGGCTAAAAGCACTAACCCGCCCATAATCGCCGCTCTTATTATTGAAGCTTGCCCACCGGCGATAATTACAAAAAATAAAATCCCGAAAAGAGCGATCCAAAACGATCTTTTTCTTGAGACACCGACGCCCTTGGCAATACTCAAAAGCATGGCCGCTAAAATTGTTATGTTGTACCCGGAAATGGCGATAATGTGCGTTGTTCCGGTAATATTAAATTGGTTCATTAAATCTTCCGGTATGCTTCTTCTCGCCCCGTAGAGAAGTCCGCCCAAAAATGCCGCTTGCGGTTCTGGCAAAATTTTATTGACAGTTATAACAAACTTTTCTTTGCCTTTCAAGAGCGCGCCAATCAAAAAATTACCTTGCCCGCTTTCCAAAAATTCAATCTTCGGGGAATAGCACAAAGAATAAATATTTTCTTTGGCCAAATATTTATCATAAGCAAAATCCAACCCGTCGTCCGATTTTATCACTCCCGGTTTTTCCAATTTGCATTTTATTTCCAACCGGTCGCCGTATTTATACTTGGGATAAAGCTTGGAATTAACTAAAACGTTTCCATGGACACCTTTCCACTCTTCGTCAACTTTTCCGCCTTGGGCGGATAACTTTTCACTTTCCTTGTCTCGCCGTAGCCGTAAGGCGGAGGCGGACACTTTTAACTTCACTTTGTCTTTCCTCTCGTCCGGTTCTACTGAGACCACTCCAACAAAAACCGCCTCTTCGCCATTATAAAAACTTATTTCTTGTTCCGTTGATCTTTCTATTCCCGCCTCATATCTTAATATTCCTAAAAACAAAAAAATCCCTCCCAAAAATACAAGGAGGAATTTTTTATTCGGATAAGTTACAAAAAATATTAGGCAACCTGTCGTTAGCGCTATCGTGCCCACCCAGAGTGGTTTTGGTAAATACGGCGCAAGACCAATGCCGAGAATAAAAAATAGACAGGAATAGAAAAATATTTTGGATTTGGACATTTCCCCTCCCATTTTGTCATTTCGAGCTTGTCGAGAAATCCCATAATACTTCTTTAACCACCGTGTGAGATCCCTCGACAAGCTCGGGATGACAGATTAAACTAAATCACAATATTCATCAACTTCCCTTTCACAAAAACCACCTGCTTTATTTTCTTACCATCTATCCAATTCTTCACTTTCTCGCTTTCCAAAACTATTTTTTTAGCTTCCTCTTCGCCGAGATCAGCTTTTATTTTTATTTTGTCTCTTAATTTTCCATTAATCTGCACTATCAATTCTATTTCTTCGTCAACAATTAATGACTTGTCATGCTCCGGCCATTTTTCAAGATGGATACTTGTCTTATTTCCTAGATTAGCCCAAAGTTCTTCAGCCAAATGCGGAGCAAATGGAGCTAATATTTGCAAAAACAATTTCCAATTTTCAACATCAATTTCTTCCTCGCCAACTGCATTAATAAAAATCATCATCTGCGCTATGGCTGTATTAAATTTCATCTCTTCTATATCTTCCCCGACTTTTTTAATAGTCCGATGCAATTCCTTCAATAACTTTTCATTTTTCACTGCAACTTTCAACTTTTCATTTTTCATTTTTACCTTCCACACCCTCTCCAAAAACCTCCTGCATCCAACTAACCCCTTCGTGTCCCAAGGTATCGCCTGATCAAACGGACCCATAAACATTTCGTAAACGCGAAGAGTATCTGCGCCGTAAAGTTTAACCATTTCATCGGGGTTAATAACATTACCGCGAGACTTACTCATCTTCTCTCCACCCTCTCCCAAAATCATGCCGTGCGATGTTCTTTTTTTATACGGCTCATCTCCGCATTCTTTAGGGATTACTCCAATATCATATAAAAATTTATGCCAAAAACGAGAATACAAAAGATGCAAAGTGGTGTGTTCCATTCCGCCGTTATACCAATCAACCGGCATGAAATTTTTCAATGCTTCAGCGCTCGCGAATTCTTTGTTATTTTTCGGATCAGTGTAGCGCAAAAAATACCAAGAAGATCCCGCCCAGTTTGGCATTGTATCCGTTTCCCTTTTTGCCTCGCCACCGCACTTTGGACATTTTACATTTATCCAATCTTGCATATTTGCCAAAGGAGATTCTCCGCTGTCTATTGGTTCGTATTTTTTAACATCGGGAAGTTTTACCGGCAAATCCTCATAGGGGACCCAACCGGGATTTAAAATATCTCCGGTCAAAATATTATCTAAAATCATTGGCGCTTCAACACAATTAAAATGCGGCGCTGGAGCAACCACTTCAACAAATTTAGCGTTAAGCTCGGTCGCTATCTCTTTTGGCTGCTCAATCGGCACGACACTGTCTTCCTTATCAGCAATCACTACTACTTCCCCCACCGCTTTTTTAATTTTAGAATAATTAAATTTCCAATCGCAAAATTCTTCCACTGCCGGACGCTTTTTTCCATCCTTAAATTCCGTTTTTGCCGGAGGAGCAACCATTATTATTTTTTTTGCTTTCAAATTATTTTCAGCTAACATTTTCATCGCCAAAACTCCGCCCAAGCTATGAGCAACAATTATTGTTTTATCATCAATATTAAAATTTTCTGAAATAAATTTAGTTTGCTCTTTAAGGTTCGGTTTATTGGAATTGGGCAGATTCGGAGCAAAAACTTCGAATCCTCGCTTTTCCAATTCACTTTTTAGCCAAGGCCAAAAAACTCTACCGGAGGAATCCTTAAAAGCGTGAAGAAAAAGAAATTTTGGTTTAGCCTCGGCACATTTCTCACAATGCACCAGCGGAATCGGTTCCCCCCAATATCTTTGCCTTGAAAAAACCCAATCGCGTAGTTTATAGTTTACTGTTTTTTTGCCAACATTATTTTTTTCTAACCATTCTGTCATTTTTTCTTTGGCATCTAGCGTCAATAAACCGCTAAGAAAATCTGAATTGATTGACATGCCATAGCCGGAAAAACATTCGCTCTCAATATCACCTTGTAAATTGCCGATTGCCCCGCTACTCGCTCCCGCCTGAAACGGACTATTCGGAATTACTTGTGGCGGTTGAACAACTTTTTTAATCTGTAAATTAAATTTCTTCGCAAATTCAAGATCTCTCTCGTCATGCGCCGGAACAGCCATAATCGCGCCAGTGCCATAACCGGTCAAAACATAATCAGCTACCCAAACAGGGATTTCTTCATTGTTTACCGGATTAATTGCTTTAATTCCCTCAAGATCCACTCCGGTCTTTTCTTTTTGCAATTCCGTTCTCTCTAGATCTGATTTTCTTTTTGATTTTTCAATATAATCATCAACTTCTTTGAGATTTGAGATCTGCGATTTAAGATCTGGGATTATTTCATGTTCTGGGGCGAGTACCATATATGTCGCGCCAAATAACGTGTCCGGCCGAGTGGTGAAAACCTCAATGTCAACTTTTAACTTTTCACTTTTAACTTTAAACTTCACTGTTGCGCCTTCACTCCGCCCAATCCAATTTATCTGCTGATCTTTTATCCGCGGAAGATAATCAACTTTATCCAAATCATCAATAAGCCTCTGAGCATACTTTGTAATTTTTATCATCCATTGCTCTTTTTGTCTTTTTTCCACTTCCCCACCGCAACGCTCGCATTTCCCATTCACAACTTCTTCATTAGCTAAACCGATTTTACATTTTAAGCACCAATTTATAGCCATCTTAGTCTTGTACGCTAAGCCATGCTTAAAAAATTGTAAAAACATCCATTGCGTCCATTTATAATATTCCGGGTCGGTAGTATTTATTTCCCGCGACCAATCAAAAGAAAAACCGAGCGACTTTAATTGGCGCGTAAAATTTTCAATGTTTTTTTCCGTGGCAATTTTCGGGTGAACGCCTGTTTTGATGGCGTAATTTTCTGTCGGCAAACCAAAAGCATCCCAGCCGATGGGATACAAAACGTTTTTGCCTTCCATCCTCTTCTTTCTGGCAATGATATCCATCGCTGTATAGCTTCTTGGATGGCCGACATGCAGGCCTTCACCCGATGGGTACGGAAATTCTATTAAACAATAAAAATTATCTTTACCTCGCCGTAGCTCCGGATCTTGCGGAGCGGAGGCGGGCTTCTTTAAATTATTGTCTGCTCTATAAATTTCATCCTCTTCCCACTTTTTCTGCCATTCTTTTTCTATTTTTTGATGATTGTATGTCATATTTTATTTGCACCCCCCATTATTCCCGTGCAGATCTTTTAAAAAAGAGTGGATTCCCGCCTACGCAGGAATGACAAGTTTAATTCAATCAAACTTAAACAACACGTAAAACAACCCATATATTATCACTAACCCCGATAAAAGAAAAACTGCTAAAATAATATTTTCCGCCTTTTTACTGTTAAAATATTTTTTAGGTAAAAACGCCGCGATAATATTACCCGCAACAAACCATATCGCCATATTTACAAAAAATAATGGCCAGGCCTCGATCGGAGGTTCGTCGCTTCCCATCGGCGGCACTGGATATTCAAAAGCCTTGATAGGAAATCCGCCGGTCGCAATCGGTTTATATAAATCAGTTTCCCCGACTATTCGTCTATCTGTACTTTCCCAAAACCACCACTTACGGCCAATTTCCTGATAAGAAAAAAAGAGGGACGCATAAAATAATATCACGGAAATCCCAAACGCCAAAAAGACAGAATAATTTAATTTTCGGGCGATGACTTTATTGACGAAAAATAATACAACCAAGACCGCAAGCGTAGTAATGAGAAAAAGCATAGTGCTTGTAGTTATTTTTAATAAAACAAAAAAGCCGATTTCATTTTGATTCTATCAAAAATCACAGAAATCGGCAATTTTTTGTTTACTATTTTTTACTTGGTCAATAACGCCTCAATTTTTATCCCAATTTCTCTTTGTTTTTTGGGGTCAGTTTCTCTCTTATATTGCTCTGTCAAATCAAAATATCCCGGAATCCTCTCTAAATTATCTAGTGCTCTATCCGATGCATCCAGGTTACTTATCTCCTTTTCATGTTGCTCTATACTTCTTTTACTGGCTTCTCCTGGCGTTGCTCTTAAATCTTTTATCATTTTTCCTATCTCTTGTCGTCTTTTAATATGAAATATTCTATAATCCCCCACCTGTTCTCTGCTAGCAGACATCACATTCTTCGCCGATTGCGCCCCAGTAAACTCATCTCCAAACAAACGTTGAAATTCTGGTTTTAAACGAGCTGTACGCATCTCCCAAAGCTTCCCGTGTGCTTGCCCTTCTGCATCATTATTACCAGGGTGCTGCAACCTCTCTCCTGCTGCCTCTGTTAGCGGTTCGTATTTATAAACATCCACAGCACCATTTAAAGAACGCTCCACTCTTTTCTGATCTTGCGGCCGAGTAGATTCGACCGTTCTTTGCACTAGGGCATCTTTATTAACTTCGGGAAGAAGGTCTACTCTTGACTCTTCTTCAAAACCATCCTCAACTTCTTGCCCCTCCTTCTTTGAAGAAGAAAAATTTTCCGCTCCGAGTGACATTTGCCCGCTTTCTCTATACATATAATTTTAGTTAGTCACTTTTTAAAAGTGAATTTATTAGATTTATATTATTATACCACTCCCCTCGCCTTTATCGCCAACGCCAGCCTTTCCAGCGCCAAAGCGAAAACGGCGGTACGCAGATCGGTTTTATTTTCTTCTTTTATTTTCCACGCCTCGTCAAAGTTTTCCACCATAATCTTTTTTAATTTTTGAAAAACCTCAACCTCGGTCCAATAATAATTGGCTAAATTTTGCACCCATTCAAAATAAGAAACCGTCACTCCTCCGGCATTGGCCAAGACATCGGGCACAACCAAAATTCCTTTTTCAAACAATTTTTCGTCTGCCTCGGAAGATGTCGGCCCGTTGGCCAGTTCTAAAATAACTTTTGCTTTTATCTCTCCGACATTGTCTTTAGTAATTTGATTTTCCAGCGCAGCTAAAATCAAAATATCGCATTCCGTTTTTAACAGCTCCTCATTGGTAATGTGAGCGTGATTTTGACAGGAACACTGTATTTCTTGGCACTCGCAAACATCGACAATTCCTTTTTTTTCTTTTATTTTTATGATCTCGTGAGAATCAAAACCATTTCCGGTTTTATCAATAATAGCTGTTTTAGAATCGGAAATGCCGATGATTTTATAACCGGCGTGAAAACAAAAATCAGCCATGTTGTATCCGGCATTGCCAAAGCCCTGAATCACGACTGAAGTTTTTTTCGGATCAATATTTAATTTTTCAACAATTTTTTCCAGAATATAAAAACCGCCTTGCGCCGTCGCCACTCCCCTGCCTTGTGATCCTCCCACTTCTATCGGTTTACCGGTCACAACTCCGGGAACATTATATCCCTTAAATTTTGAGTATTCATCCATTATCCAAGCCATTATTTGCGGGGTGGTATAGACATCGGGCGCAGGAATATCTTTTTCCGGCCCGATTATTTCCCGGACGGCGTTGGCATAGCCTCGTGAGAGGCGCTCCAATTCTCCTTGGCTCAATACTTTTGGATCAACTGTCACTCCGCCCTTTGCTCCGCCATAAGGAATGCCCACTGCGGCGCATTTTATCGTCATCCAAAAAGACAATGCCTCAACTTCATTCAAATCCGCCTTGGGGTGAAATCTGATTCCGCCCTTATATGGTCCGCGCGCGTTATTCCACTGCACTCTATATCCATCAAAAATTTTCATTGTACCATTATCCATTCTGACGGGTATGGAAAATTGCAAAATTCTGTTTGGTTTTTTTAAAATTTCTAAAACATTTGTGTCCAGTTTTATAAGATCAGCTGCTTTTTTTAATTGGTTTAGCGCGCTTTCGAGTGGAAGCATAAATTTATAATTTTAGTATTTATTTTTATTCTCCAATACTCTTTTTCTGCAAATAACCGTATGCCGAAAGAGCCGCCTTGGCTCCCTCGCCGGCGGCAATAACTATCTGCTTATAAGGAACCGTGGTCGCATCTCCGGCAGCAAAAACCCCCGGAAAATTAGTTTGATTTTTTGAATCTACAATAATTTGTTTACGCTCGTCCAGTTTAACCAAACTACTGATAAAATCAGATTCAACAATATGACCGATTTCAATAAAAACTCCGTCCGCTTCTATTTCTTTTTCTTCTTCATTTACTAAATTTTTTATTGTAACGCCGGAAACTTTTTCTTCTCCTGTAATTTCTTTTAAGTCACTATCCAAAATTATCTCTAAGTGAGCAAATTCCTTAAGCTGTCTCGTTCTTAATTCTTCCGCTTTAAATTTATTTTTATGATTGACGATATAAACTTTTTTAGCATATTTGGCGAGCAAAACTGCCGCATCCACGGCCGAATTACCCCCACCAACAACAACCGCGATTTTATTTTTATAGAAGGGAGCGTCGCAAGTCGCGCAATAGGAAACTCCGCGTCCTTTAAATTTAGTCTCTCCGGGAATATTAAGTTTTTTCGGTTCAGCGCCAAAACATAAAATAATCGCTCGAGCCTGATATTCTTTTTCTTCCTTGTCCTCTACTTTAAAAATATCGCCTTCTTTTTTTATTTCCCCGATTTCGGCGGATAAAAATTCCGTGCCAAAAATTTCAGCCTGTTTACGCATTTTCTCGGCTAATTCAAATCCGGAGATAAAATCAAGCCCCGGATAATTTTCCACCTTAGAGGCATAAACAGCCTGCCCTCCAATATCCTTACTTATAATTAAAACTTTCAAGGCGCGCCGAGATGCGTAAATTGCGGCAGAAAGCCCGGCCGGTCCCCCACCGATGATGATTATATCAAACATACATAAGTTAAAAGTTAAAAGTGTAAAGTGAAAAGTTACGGTTAAAAGTCTAAAGTTTTTTACCGGTAACTTTTAACCTTGAACTGTAACTTTTAATTTTTCACTTTTCATTTTTCACTTTATTTATTCTTTCCACCAACTCCTCTTTAGCAACCGCTCCGGTAAATTCATCCACCACTTCTCCGTTTTTAAAAATCTTAAAAGATGGAATACTCATTACTCCATATTTTTCCGCGACAGCTTGCCCTTCGTCAATATTTATTTTGGCTATTTTTATTGGTTCGCCCTCCATCTCCTTAGCCAATTCTTCAATTATCGGCCCCATCATTTGGCATGGCCCGCACCAAGTCGCCCAAAAATCAACCAAAACCGGCACGTTTGATTTTATAACTTCGCTCTCAAAATTTTCTTCGTTTAAAATTACTTCGGACATAAAAAATGAATTATGAATTAAGATAAGAATTGACAAAATAATTAGCGGGTTTCCCCTCCCTTGAGGGGAGGGTGACTTTAGTTACCACCCCCTCCTAGCCTCCCCCCTCAAGGGGGAGGAAATTGCTAACTTTTATAATTTTCGTAATATCTTTAAAACTATTCCAATTTCTTTATCCTCTTTTCTTCCTTATAAACTTCCAAAATATCCCCCACCTTAACTATCGTTTTTCCTTTAAATTTAATACCGCAATCTTCCCCTTGCAAAACTTCTTTAACATCAACCTTGCCCGCTTGCAATTGAACCATTGAAACTACCCCCATTTCTTCTCTTTCGCCTCCCTGTTTTCTCATTATTCTAATCATTGTTTGTCCTATTTTTGGATTAAAAAATATTGTTCCCTCGCGAACCTTGCCACCAACAATCATCCCGCCGGATTCAGTTCTAAAAATCGCCAAAACTTCAACTTTACCCAATTCCGTTTTTATAATTTCTATTTCTAAAAGCGCCTCTAAATCTTTTTTTACCTCATCAACCAAATCATATATAATTTTGAAATTTTTAAGCTTAACTTTTTTATCTCTGGCTAATTCTTCCACTTTGGGAGTCAATAAAATATTAAAACCAAAGACTGATGCGGGAATGGCTTCCGCTCGTAAAATATCCGCCTCGGTAACGTTCCCCAATCCCCTTGAAACAATATCTATACCAACATCCGGATAGTCTAACTTTTCAAAAACAGCCAAGACGGCTTCAAGAGAACCCAAAACATCGGTTTTTAAAATTATATTTAATTTTTTCCTTTTGTGTTCACTACTCTCAATCGTTTTTTTGACTACTGTCTCGTCTCTTTGCGAATAAATTTGTTTTATTTTTCTCTCGCATCCCTTTAGTTCACTTTTAACTTCTAAAATATCGCCGACTTCAGGGGCGACTTTTAGGCCGATTATTTTTACCGGCGTTCCCGGCTCAACTTTTTCCACGGAATCACCGCGAAAATTTTTCATAGCCCTTACTCTTCCATAAAAAACATTATCAACTGACAAAATATCATTTTTATTTAATGTTCCGGCTTGAACCAAAATCGTAGCTACCGCCCCTTCACCCTTATCAACGTGCGATTCAATCACTGTGCCGACCGCGCACCTGTTTGGATTGGCAACTATTTTTTCTTTTTCCATGTCAGCCAAAAGAAGTATCATATCCAGCAATCCATCTATCCCCGTGCCGGCTTTAGCGGAAATCGGGACGCAAATCGTTTTGCCTCCCCAATCCTCCGGAATCAAATTAAGGCTGGCTAATTCTTGTTTTATTTTTTCAACATTGGCTTCTTCTTTATCAATTTTATTTATTGCCACAAGAAAAGGAATTTTGGCCGCTTCAATAATTTTAATGGCTTCTTTGGTCTGCGGTTGAACTCCGTCATCGGCCGCGACAACCAAAATGGCGATATCGGCAATTTTTGCTCCGCGAGAACGCATGGCGGTAAAAGCTTCGTGTCCGGGAGTGTCAATAAAGGTTAAGATTTTGTCTTTGTATTTTGCTTGGTACGCGCCAATATGCTGGGTAATACCCCCCGCTTCTGTTTCCATAACATGAGTTTGTCGGATAGAATCCAAAAGCTTTGTTTTTCCGTGATCAACGTGCCCCATCACAACGACTACCGGCGGACGCGTCATTAACGTCTCCTCTTTATCCTTGCCCATCAATTCTTTTATTTTATCTCCAACAAAATTGTCTTGACCTTCGGTTTCTTCATCCTTTTCAAAATCAAAACCAAGATCTTCGGAAACAATCGCCGCTGTTTCATAATCAATTCTCTCGTTTAAGGAGGCGAGAATTCCGTTTTTCATCAATTCTTTAATTACCGCCGTTACCGGCAAGCCGAGTCTCGCCGCAAACTCGCGAACTGTAATCACTGCCGACAATTTAATTTTAGTTTTTCCAACCGATCCGATAATTTCACCTTTTTCTTTAACCTCGTCGTGAAGCGCCGAGGCTTGCCTTGCTTCCATCTTTTTTTTGAGCATTGGCCAGCTTTCTATGATTTTGCTGGCTAATCTATCGTCAACCTTAATCGCTCTTTGCCCAATATCAAAACCAAGCCCTGGTAAAATATCCTTGAGCTCCTGCGCTGTCCGCCCTAATTTTCTAGCCAATTCGGTAATGTTCATAAAAATAAACGGAATAGCAGGCTTTAGCCTGCGCTTTAGCAAGATTGACGCGAACTAAAGTTCGCTACTCCCCTATCCCCCTTATATTGCTTAATTCTATTCTTTAAAGACCCTTTTGTCAAAATAAAATTGCCCCGCTTCGCTTCCCCTGCCTTGTGAGCAAAGAAATTTGAAGCGGGGCCAAAGAACCGAGGGTCGGAAGCACGGCCTGCCCTAGGATCCAAGGGCACTATTTGCGGCTGAGCAGACGAGCGCGACCTCCCCAGACCCAGGCGTCCGAGAGCAAGCGCCAGTGCTGGAACCAGCGGTCGCCACTCCAGCGGAGGAACGCCACCTCCTCCTGATTACCCGAACCACGCCGCCGCCAATTCGGGAAGACAAAAACAACCTTCCCCCGTACCACGGGGGGGATGTCGGCTTGGTGAGCGAGGAGGTGCTCACCGTCTTCTTCTCCAAGATCGGCCTCCGCCTCCTTCGCCCGCACGATCATAGTGTCGCCACCCACGTTCTTCTCGCGCTCCCAAAGGAAGCCGATAATTTCGTAGATGCGACCGCCGACGGTCATCTCGGTGGGGTTGAACCCCACCAACTCAAAAGTCCACGCCCCGGTGGTCATCTCGGTGGCGACGAGGAGCTCGTCGCAAAAATCTCTGACCTTCCCGGTGTTACCCGAGTTGATCAAGGCCGCGAAACGCTCCTGACCAAGCTGCTCCTCGAAGTTGACCAGCTCCCTTAAAATACTCATCAGACTTTCTCCACGCCCTTTTCAGAAAGGGCTTGCTCCTCGCCAACACGGCAAAAAGGAAGCGCTGGTTTCCCATCCTTCTTTTGATGGTGCTCCTCCCCTCTTAGTCTCCCCTTACCTTAAGGGGAAAAATTGAGCACTGCCAAAAGAAGACTAGGATCTATGCAAAGTTTAAGCAAAATTGGATAATTGTCAACTGCTATTTTTACTAAACCAACTTGCGAGAGACCGAAAGCCGTGCTACGATAAAAATGCTTAGTAATTAATAACTAACGCAAATTTTACTTTAAGATGATAAAAAGAAAAAAAATAGTAAAAATTCCCCAACTCTTACAAGAAACTAGCCAAAAAGAACTAAAAACAGCGGAAAATGACAAAATTGTCAATTGTTCCTATCTATTTAAGGGTTTTAAATCAGGGGAAAACGCGGATACTAATGGAGACTTTTCTTTAAAGTCAACTATTTTTGGTGAAAACTTATCTTCGGCAAAAGCAGGGCTCGAAAAGCTTTCTGCCTCATCTTTAGGTTGTGATTTGCTCCTTAAACTTTATGTTAAATCTATTATGGATCGCGGTTTCCTTGCCTGTAGGAATTGCTATTGGCTATTATCTTCGGAAAGGTCTGGCCAAAAAACTAACCGGATCAATCGAGGAAAAGGCGGAAAAACTTTTAGCCGAAACTAAAAACAAACAGCGCGAACTCTTGCTTCAGGCAAAAGACAAAGCTATTCAGATTATTGATGAAGCAAAAAAAGAGGAGGAAGGAAGAAGACAAGATCTTCTCTCCGCGCAAAAAAGACTAGAAAAAAGAGAATCTCTTTTTGATCAGAAACTCTTGGAATTGCAGGAAAAACAGCAAAAGCTTTACGATAAGGCCAACCAAGTAGAAAAAGTAAAAGCGGAAATTCAAAAAATAAAAGACGACCATCTGGCCAAATTGGAAGAAATTTCCGGATTAACAAAGGAAGAAGCGAAAAAATTTCTTTTGGATAGAACTGAAAAAACCATTAAAGAGGAACTCGTCGTGCGTATTAGTAAATTGGAACGTGAATCAAGCGATGTCCTTGACGTAAAAGCAAAAGAATTACTTTCTCTAGCCATCGAACGTTGCGCTTCTTCGCACGCAACTGAAATAACCACCACAACCATTACTATTCCTTCCGATGAAATGAAAGGTAGAATTATCGGACGCGAAGGACGGAATATAAAAACCATTGAACAATTAACCGGAACTGAAATTATCATTGACGATACTCCGGAAGCGATTACAGTTTCCGGATTTAGCCCGATCAGGCGCCATGTCGCCAAAAAGGCTTTGGAAAAATTAATCCTTGACGGACGCATTCATCCCGGAAGAATTGAAGAAGCGGTAGAACAAGCCAAAAAAGAGTTAGCCATGGATATTAAAAAAGCCGGAGAAGACGCGGTTTATGAGCTGGGCGTAGCCGGTTTTGATCCAAAATTAGTCCAAATTTTAGGAAGACTTAAATATAGAACAAGCTTCGGACAAAATGCTTTGCAACATTCTCTTGAAGTTGCTCATTTATCCGCTCTTTTGGCCGAGGAACTGGGCGCCAATGTCAGCGTGGCCAAAAAAGCCGGTCTCTTGCACGATATTGGAAAGGCGGTAGACCATGAGGTTACCGGTACTCATCCGGAGATTGGTCGAGATATTGCCAAAAAATTCAATATTCCCGAGGAAATTATTATTCCTATCGCTACCCATCACGATGATATGCCCCCTACTCTTGAGGCTATTATCGTTAAAGTGGCTGACGCCATCTCTGGCGCAAGACCGGGAGCGAGAAAAGATACTTACGAACATTATTTGCAAAGACTTGAAGATTTGGAAAAAGTAGCCAGATCCTTTGATGGTGTAGAAAAAACCTACGCTATCCAAGCGGGCAGAGAAATAAGAGTATTTGTCACTCCCGATAAAATTGATGACCTCGGCGCCTTAAAATTAGCTCAAGAAATCGCGAAAAAAATAGAAGAAGAGCTAAAATATCCCGGAGAAATCAAGGTCAATGTTATTAGAGAAAAAAGAGTAGTGGAATACGCGAGATAATAAAATAAATTCTAAATCACAAGCACCAAATTCTAAATAATATCAAAATACAAAATTCAAATGTTCAAAACAACTGTTTTGGATTTTGGACATTAGATATTTGAGTTTATTTAGGATTTGTAATTTCGGATTTGGTGCTTCATAACATATGTCCCTAAAAATCCTAATGTTTGGCGATGTTTGCGGGAAAATCGGGAGAAAAGCTGTTGCTAAAATATTGCCTGAATTAAAAAAGAAATACGGTCCTGATTTAGTTATAGCCAATGTTGAAAATTTGGCTCACGGGAAAGGCACAACCGTAAAAACACTGGAAGAAATGACCACAGCCGGAGTTGATTTTTTCACTTCCGGCGATCATGCTTTTGATAAAAATGAAGTTAATGTGATTTTAGAAGAAAAAGATAGCTTACTTATAAGACCTGCCAACTTCCCTGACGGTGTTCCTGGAAAAGGCGAAAAAGTCTTTGAAATTGGCACAAAAAAGGTACTTGTGATAAACTTGTTAGGTAGAGTTTTTATGAAAAGCCAATACGACTGTCCATTTAAAAAGGCGGACGAAATATTGGAAAAGTACAAAGACGACAATCTTTCCGCGATAATTGTTGATTTTCACGCCGAGGCTACCTCCGAGAAGAACGCGTTAGGCTTCTATCTGGACGGTCGCGTATCAGCGGTTCTCGGGACTCATACACACGTAGGAACTGATGATTTAAGAGTACTACCTCAAGGAACCGCTCTTATTACAGACATCGGCATGGTCGGAGCGAGCGATTCAATCCTTGGCGTAGATAAAGAGAATATCTTGAAAAATTTCTTGACGCAAATACCTCAAGTTCACGAAATTCCGGAAGAAGGGCTATGTACCGTTAACGCTGTTTTCGTTGAAGTCAACAACAAAAACAAAAAAGCTGTCAGAATTGAAAAAATAAGAGAAGAAATCAATATTTAACTCTCTACGAAATACAAAATAGCACGAAAAATACGAAAACAAAATCTGTGTTTTAAAAATTTTTCGTATCTTTCGTAACTTTTCGTACTTTCGTAGAATCAAGAAAGGGGGTGAAAATAATGACAAAATCAGAATTAATTGAAAAAATCGCAGGTTGTTGCGAAATCCCAAAGACAACCGCTGAAAAAATGATGGAATGCTTTACAACCACCATCGTTTCAACTTTAAAAGGAGGCGACGAAGTAACCTTAACCGGTTTCGGCACTTTCCTACCAAAGAAAAGAGCGGCTAGAACGGGTGTTAATCCAAAAGAACCGACAAAGAAAATCCAAATCCCAGCCATGACCGTTCCAAAGTTCAAAGCGGGAAAATCTTTTAAAGATGCTTTGAGATAAGATTAAACTCTTAGAGACAAAACAAAAAACCCTCCGTGAAAACGGAGGGTTTTGTAATAATTAGGTTGTCATTCCCGCGAAGGCGGGAATCTACTTTTTTAGGAGAGTGGATCCCCGCCTTCGCGGGGATGACAGAAAAAAGCTACCTTACCACCATAATCCTCGCACCCGCCTCCCCTTCGCAAGCTCCTAATTCAATTCTCCCGTCAGACAATCTATTGATATAATATTTAGTAAAATCTTCCGACACGGAAAGAGGATCAAAGGGAATACTTTTGATATAGCCGTCTACTAAAGAACCGCTCAAATCCAAACAAGCTTCTTCCCCATTAATCTCTTTGCATTTTATCCCACAGCCAAAGCTTCGCGATCCTATTATCTGCAAGGTAACCGGCGACTCGTCGATTCCCGAGGGTATTTCTCCATTGTTGTTTTCGGTGTATTTAGAAACCGCGTCAAGAATCAAAGAAACATCAGTCCATCGACGATCATTTCGCGATCCCGCGAATTTTCCCTTTGGATCTTCTAATACAAAAAAAGCGGAGACCAAAAAGGCGGTAACTCCGACAATAATTAAAAGCTCTAAAAAAAGAAAACGTTTTTCTCTCATAATTATTAAGATAGTGTCGCTCACCACGTCCAAAGCACGGGTTAATCCATGACTCAATAAACAATAAACATTAAAAGATTTTTGCTCCGCCGGGCAAGTTGATTAGCCTAAGCTTTGGACGTGGTGGGCCCGCTGGGAATCGAACCCAGAACCTTGAAGTTAAGAGCTTCCTGCTCTGCCGATTGAGCTACGGACCCGTATAAAAATTGTAGCAAAAATATAAATTTTTGCCAAACTAAAAACGAGCCACAATTCTTTATAGCTCGTTTTATCTTATTTTATTTAAAAACCTTTTCGCGCTTCAATTTAGAGGCTTTATTTTTTAAATCTTTCCTCTCACGATCAAGGCCTTCTATCTCTAAATCTATTTCCGCTCTTTGTTTACTAAACCATCCGTACGTTTTTCTTCTTTCTTTTTTAATTTTTATTTTATCCTCTAAGGAATAAACTTTATTTTGAATACGCGTCATTTCCGCCTTTGCTCGGTCGGAATTTTCTTTTGCATTATTTGCTTTTATATCTTTTTTAAAGGAAAGATTGTGTTCCTTCGATAAGCTCGTCAACTCTTCTTCCTTATCTTTCTTCTTCTCCACAAGTACTTTTATTTCCGCTTCCAGTCTCTTTTCTTTCCAAGGGAAAAAGGTGTGGTCCCATCTACTAAGACTATCCTTTTCCGCGGTAATTTTCTCTATTCCCGCATCCAACCATTCAATTGAGCGCGCCATCTCCTCCGCATTTTGCTTTACCAGATCTTTTGATAATAATGGCAGTACCTCCGACTCTGGTCGTTTTCTTGATTTTGCGGTTTCCGACACTTTTTTATCGCTACTTTTTGCTAACTTTCTTTCCCAATTTCTTTGTTGCTCCTTAAGTATTGCCAGATATTTATTTTTTTCTTCAACTCTTTTGGCAAGTTCCGCGATTTCTCCTTCAAGCCCCCGCGATTCCTTTTTTTCAACTCCTCTTAATATTTTTTTTATTTTATCAAAAAAACTTAGTTTTTCTACTCTCTCCCCTTTCACTCTAATCTTACTTCTTAGGTCAAAAATTTCTCCTTCAACGTGGATAATCTCCGCCTGTCTTTTATTATAATCATTTAGCCCGTCAATCGTTTGGCCGGAAAAACTATTTTTATCTTGCCAATACGCCTTGCTTAATTTTTCTCTTACTTCTCTATCTCTCTCTAATTCAAAATCTTTTATTTCTTCCTTTAATGCCCCTTCTTTTAATAAGGCTTCAACCTCGGGATCGGGATTAAGTACAATACTCTGCTCCTCAATTTTTCCTTCAGTCTTCCTCTTTTCCGGCAAAACGTAAGATGTCTCTTGCACTCTTCTTTCTTTATATTTTTTTGTTGCTTTAGGCGGTTCTCCACTAACAGCTACTTGTTTGTCTTTTGGCTTAATAGTTCTTTCTTCCATATTCTCTCTTCTCTTTCTTGGTTCCGACCTACCTGGGGAATCAAGCTTGTCTGCCTGATCCATAAAAGCTAGCCCCACTTTTTCCGCGTGAGTCATCTCCCCTCCCTTTTTTAAAATTCTTCGCCGGACCGTTGCTCTTATTTCTCCGTCTGTTTTGGGCGGTTCTTCATTTCCTCGGACAAATTCGTGATTTTCCATATTAATTACATATAAATTATATTCTATACAATTATTATATCATAAGATAAATAAAATAAAAAACTGATTATCCTCGGATAATCAGTTTTTTTATAGAAAAAAATAATGTTTATGCTTCGACTAGCTTGCTCTTTGCGGCTTGTGCCTGAAGAGTATCTAATTGTTCGGCGGCGTCTGCTGTCACCTCATCAACCTCTTTCTCAAGTTTTTTTATTCCTTGGTTGAATCCATCTTCCGCCGCGTCAATTTCGCTCATCATTTCTTTAAATTTAGCCTGGTATTTCGGATCATTTTCGTCGTCAGTAATGCCGGCTTGAGCAAAGCCGTTATCTATTAAAGTTTGAACCTCGCTCTTTAGCCAATCAATTAAATCATTGTCAACTTCGCTCGCACTTTGAATACGATCCAATATTGCATCCTTCTTAACCTTCTCAATATCCAACGCCTTTATCTTATTTAAAAGCTCTTCTTTGGTAATTTGTGACATATTTATAAAAATAATAGTTAGAAAATATTATAAAGAATAAGCTTCTTTTCTAGTTTTTTGTTCAGCTATCCTTCTCTTTTCAACTGGTTTTCGAAGATCTTTTAAAAGAGAACTCACTTCAAAAAGCTCCCTCATATTTGCAGAAGACCGAACTTCAAGAGATTTCTTTTGTGCATCTATGTCTAACATTTCTTGTTGAAGTTGTTGTTTCTTTAAAATTGTATCTCTTTCCATTTTTTCTCTTCTCTTCTCATTTCTAAAATCGTCGAAACTGTCCTTGGCAGCATTAACTCTATCTCTAGCTCTTTCGTAAAGACCAAGACCTGCTTCTTTTAACCCTTCATATTTTCTAGAAGCACCGTCTCTTATTTCAGCTTTTTTAACTTGATACGTATCCACAACCTTTTCCTTGCCTTCTTTGGCCATTCTTTTGACTTCACTTTTAGTATCTTGATAAAGCTCAGGAGCAGCGAGTACTCCATAAGCACCCTTTTCCACTTTACCCTTTAGCCAACTAGCACCGCTACTAACTTTTTCTTTTAGCCATCCCCATCCTTTTTTAAGCGTTTCGCTTGCTCTTTGTGCTCTCTCTTTTCCCATCTCCTGATAATACGATCCCTCTTTTTGCGCTTCTGGCGCTCGCATAACCACTGTTTGCTCGTTTCTTTCCGCTCCCTTCATTTCATCTTCGTATGTCGGATCAATCTCCGTAGATCCTTCTCTCTCTCCGGGGAATAAATTTCGAACATCTCTCATATTTTTGATTCTCCTCTCTTTTGCTAAGCCGAATTTACTTAGCAAAAATTAATAATATTATAGGCTCTAGACCAGATAACTCTATGATACAATGGAGTTATGTGGCTAAGTAAAGCGAAAATTTCGCAATACAAAAT
>MFGA01000020.1:70125-182384 GCA_001778095.1 Candidatus Falkowbacteria bacterium RIFOXYA2_FULL_38_12 | reverse complement strand
TTTGCGCCGAGGCTGTTTCTTACGATTTCACAAAAAGTGAAAATTGGCGGAGAGGGAGGGATTCGAACCCTCGATACGGATTTAAACCCGTATAACAGGTTAGCAACCTGCCGCCTTCAGCCTCTCGGCCACCTCTCCATTTTTACCCAAATTACTAATTACAGACTACTCAAATTTTTTGCAACAGCAAAAATTCACTCGGAGAGGGAGGGATTCGAACCCTCGGTCCACTTGCATGGACTCCGGTTTTCAAGACCGGTGCACTAAACCACTATGCGACCTCTCCAGAATTAAAGTAATTTACCATTTTTGAAATCACCTGTCCAGCTAGCCCTTAGCTAAAGTAAAACCCCAAATCTCTCCTGCCCCGGCCTCCTTTAAAACCTTAGCGCATTCTTCCATTGTCGCGCCAGTGGTAAAAACGTCGTCTATTAAAACTATTTTTTTATTAAAAATTTTATTTTTATCCAAAACCTCAAAAGCTTCCTTAATATTGTTCATTCTCTCTTCTTTGGGAAGCCCTACTTGAGGCACAGTAAAACGAGAGCGGGAAAGAACATTGGTTTCCACTCCCCAACTGAAAAAATTCCCAACACAAGAGGCTAAAATCTCCGCTTGATTAAATCCCCTTTCCAGCAATCTTTTTTTGTGGAGCGGAACCGGGATAACAATCGCTTCAAAATCATTTTTCTTTATCAATTTTTCTAAACCATTAACAAATATTTTTCCCAAATCTCTGCCGATATCTTCAACAAATTTATATTTAAATAAATGTATTCCCTGCTTTATTATTTTCTCGTCGTAAGAATACGGGGCGATAATTTTATCCAGAAACACCCCTCTTGCGACAAAAATATCCATCTTCATTTTGTCTTGGCAACTGGAACAAATCCATTCTTTTTCTTTACCGCAACCAAGACACTCTACGGGGAATAAAATATCTAAGATAAACTTCTTGAGTATGGACAAATACCTAACCGCTTCAGAAAAATTCATTCGTTTAAATCTAAAAATCAAATCAATGTTTTAAGCACCAAATCCAAAATAACAAGCTCCACCACGTACAAAGTTTAGGTTATTCGGAGCGTTCAACGGGGTAATAATCTATAAAGTCAATTGTTTACTCCAGGCTATAAATTACCTTTACTTTGTCCGTGGTCCAAATAAATTCAAATATCTAATGCTCAAAATTCTAAACAACGGTTGTTTTGAACATTTGAATTTTGGTCATTGTAATTTATTTGGGATTTGTAATTTTGGATTTGGTGCTTAAGTATCATGATTCATAATTCTTGATTCATGATTCAATTTACTCCAACCAATTCGCCTTGTTCACTTTCCATTCGTCGCTTATTTTCTGAAATTCCAGTTCTAAATTTTGATAATAAATTTCTTTATTTTCTGCTGTTTTTTCTCCAGCTCCTTCGCGCTGTGTGTTGACAACGACCGTTGCTGTCCCGCCTTTTTCATTTATGGCAGTGATCTTTGACGAGACTGCCTTGGTCGTAATTCCCGAATAAACCGAAACATCAGTAATCGCCGCTTTGCTTTCCGCGACATAATCATCCACCCATTTTTGCATCGTGCCAGTCATTATCGGTTTTAAATCCAAGACATTAGCATACTCACCTTGATTGGAGTAGCTCCCAAATCTTTCCGCAAAAGCTGCCGCCAAGCGACCAAGATCTGCTTTTGTCTTTTCTTCTCCTTTGACCGGCTCTGGCGGAACACTTCCCGCCGGTTTATTTTGAGGAACAATGGCAATCGGCGGAGGCGGACTCTGAACCTCTTCATCGTTAACCGATTTTCCTCGCCACAAAAACCAATAAAGTAAAAAGGCAAGTAAAAGAATGATTACGATAGCAATAACTATTTTTGTTCTGCGGGAAAAATACATATTATAAAATTTTATGACTTATATATTTGTCATTCCCGCGCAGGCGGGAATCTACTTTAAAATAATTGCGAGTGGATCCCCGCCTTCGCGGGGATGACAGAAAAAAAACGGGGAAGAAAAAACAAATACGTAAATCTTATACTTAAACATCAAGCCGGCTCATTCTCCATGGCGAGTTCTTCGTCAAATTCTTTTTTGGCTGCTTCAATTTCCAAGAGTTGTTTAGGATCGGAAGTTATTAATTGATCTTCGGAATATGACGCGACGATTTTTATAGCCGCGTGTTTCGCTCCGGCAAAGAAGATTCCTTCGCCGACTCCGCACTCTAAGAGCAAATATTTTTCACCTTGCGTCAACATAAATGTTTTTTGAATCAAGTCAATCGACGCTGATGATTGTTTCAGAAGAATCTGAATGGAAGAGTTGGTAACGATCGCCTGACCATAAGGAGAAGTAAGAAAATCATTGACGTCTTGTGTGATCGTTGTCAATCCCAAATAATATTTACGACATCTTTTAGCTAAAGCAAAAATAAATTTGGCGCTATCTTCATGTTGCATAAGCCACCACGCCTCGTCAACCACCAAGATTCTCCTTTTTCTTTCCGATCTAACAACCGCCCAAATAAAATTTATAATATTATAGATGGCAATCGGACGAAGTTCGTCTTCAAGATCTCTGACGCTAAAAATAACCAAAGGATTTCTTACATCAACCGTAGTCGGCGAATTTAGAAGTCCGGAAAATGTTCCTTCAGTATATTTTTTTAATCTTTCCACCAAGCTTTCCGCCCCGGTCATTCCTTCTAATATATTTTGCAAATCTCTCATGATCGGAGGCTCAATTCCCGATTTTAAGTTGGTGTCCGGCGTAATATCTTTTCTGGCATATGTTTCAATTAGCGCTCTATCAAGCAAAGAATCTTCTTCCGGAGAAAAAATAAGTTTTCCTCCCTCACCTGGACGAGCAAGCATCAGGCGCAACAATCCCTTTAAGGTAATAACTGCACTCCTGATAATATCTTCCGCGCTCGTATCATCCCCTACCGGACGCGGCAAATCAAATGGATTTATTTTAGAATCAGACGCTAAAGAAATATTAATATAAGCTCCACCCACCGCATCCGACAAATGCTTATATTCCATTTCCGGATCAATAACTAAAACATCAACGCCAAGCATCAACGAACGCAGAACTTCGAGCTTAATAGCATAACTTTTCCCAGCGCCGGAGGTCGCAAAAACAACGGCATTAGCGTTTTGCAGAGAAAAACGATCAAACAAAATTAAACTGTTATTATGGCGATTTATGCCATATAAAATTCCATTATCCGAACTTAGCTCCGCCGACATAAATGGAAAAGACGAGGCAATCGGCGAAGAGTTCATGTTAAAAGTAATCATCAATTCATCATTGCAAAGGGGTAATGTGGAATTAAAACCTTGCTCCGCCTGATAAAAAACTCTTTTGGTATAAATTAGTTTTGAGCCAAAAATCGATTCTATCTCTTCAGACGTTTTATCCAGTTCTTCTTTACTTTTGGCATAAATTGTCACATAAAGAGCGTATTGAAAAAAATGTTCAATGCCTTGAGTCAAGTCATCGCGAAGCTGTTCAATGTCGCGAAGAGCCGTTTCGCGAAGCGGATCGCGAGGAGCGCCTTTTTCCGCGTCTCCCAAAATTTGCGCCTCAATAGCTCCGGCTTTCTTTTTAAGTTGCTTTAAAATTATTTCTGCTTTAACCGGATAAAAAAACATTCCGATGTCCAAAGCCGTATTCAAATTCACAATCGGCGTAAACCAACCGACAGTAATATAACGCGGATAAGTGACAACAAAAATCGTCCGGACATACTTATCACCCAGGAGAACATAAGACGGCTCAATTTTCATTGAAGCTGGTGAAATCAAATCTTGCACCGAGACAGAACCACGACGATAAATCCGCTCCTCTTCAAGCAGTATTTTTTCCTCTTCTGCGAGACGCTTCTGTTCTTCCGGAGAAATATTGCTTATCTCAGTCGCTACTTTTTCTTTTTTATAGACCGCGCTTGGTGTAAAAGCCATGTTAGTAAAGTTAAAAGTGAAAAGTGAAAAATTAAAAGTTACGGTTTAAAATGAAAAATTATTTAATTTTAACTGAACTTTACATTTTTCATTTTTAACTTTTAACTTTTTTATTCTCCAACCCTTAGTTTTCCCATATCAACCATTTTTTCCGTTTCTGCCAGTTCAGGATTATAGAGATTATAATAAAGTTCTATTAGACTTTGCGTATCCAAAACAACCGAAGTAAGCCCCATACCCGACAACAACATCTGCACATGCTCAACTCGAGCAAAAAGATCTTTTTTCCTTTTTCTAAATCTTTCCGCGCCCAATTTAATGGCAGATCCCGGACGAATAACCTCGTTTAATCTTGACCAAAATCCTTTTCGTTTGTCGGAAAGCGGATCATAGGGAACCGTGATATAAAAACGCTTGCTCATGATATCCCCCATCTCCACAAGTTCTTTCACATATTCGCGATAGTCGGCAATTTGAATTCTCAATAAATCGTTTCCCTGCTCTTTTTCCGCTTTTCTTAATCTTTCCAAGTAGGCGTCAATATTAAGTTTTCTTGACTGGATAACAATTTGCAAAGGAAATTCTATCGCGTTTAAAAAAGAAACGTAAGCCGCAATGATCGCGTTTTGCTCTTCCTCGGATTTTAACGCAAAATTAATGCTTGAGATAAGCATTACCGCTCGCATTGTCCCGTCTTTCAAGACAACACAATCTTCGCGGATTTCCGCTATATCCAAACGTTCTCTTGTGGATACTCCGACTTTTTTTCCGGCAAGTTTCTTGCTCTGCATAAAGAATAAACACTAAATTCTAAGCTCTAATATAATTTTTAATTTTATAAATAATTTTCTAATGTTTTAATGTCTTAAACTTGAACGGACTGACACGCTTTAGCGTGTTATCAAACTTATTACCCATAATACCCATAACAGCCTAAAGGCTGTCACTCCGTATAATTCAAGTTTAAAAATTACAAAATTATAAAATTAAAAATTCTAATTACGACTTCAATTATCTTCTCCTCTATAAGCTCCGCCTGTGTTCACTATTAAAGACAATTCTGAAAGTTTGGTTTCTTCCAGAACATCTTTTATCGGTCTTTTTATAACTGCCTTTATTTCTTCTTTTTTTAAATTTCCCATCAATTCATCGCTTGTTAATTCTTTATTCCACACTCTAAGATTTGGTCGGCGACTTGTCTGTAATAAATTTAAAAGAAAAAAATGAAAAGGTTGACCATTAATTTTGATAAAAGCTAAAACTACCCCTATCGCAAAAGTTGGAAAACCAAAAATTAAAAAAAATGTGAATGTAGCCAGTTTGTAAAGAATAAATAAAACTATCGCTGCAGAAAGAAGAATAACAAACTGCCGAGTTGTGATCGGACCGATAATTTTATCTTCTACGTCAATAAATTGAGGGATAACGAATTGTTGCATATCTTAATTATATCACACTTCCTAATACCTTAAAAATTTATTTAATTCCAAAACAGCCTTATATTCTTCTGCGGTTAAGGTTGGTCTCTCTGAAGCCTCGCGAAGAGAAATAATTTGATCGGCCGAAGCTCCTTTTGATAAACAATCTCGGCTGATTTCCAAATAAATTTTTGTAACTTCAGCTTCTTGCCACGCCTTAATGCCGGCTATTCTTTTTATCACAGAATCACGTTCTAAAATATCTAGTTTTTCCTTAATTTTTGCCACGGCCTCCTCCGGACTCGCGCCCAGTCTCCTAAAATTAACCAAAGTCATATCTCTCAACTCATCTATCGGCCCGATAATTTTGGGAATATATTTGATATCATCAAGTCGTGGCTGATCTTTTCTAAAAACCGGCGGTGGACGGCGAATCGGAATGCTCACCGGTTTAAAAACCTGGAGCGGTTTTGGTTCGCTCGCCGAAACTTTAGTGAAGGCGGCTTCGCTCGCCGACTTGTCCTCCGTAGCCGTAGCTTTAGCGTAGGCGGATTCGCTCGTAGGTTCATCTGTTGGATTATCCGTTGCAACACGAGTGGCTATGGCGGGAGATTGGATAGTGGGAGCTGATGCAGGATAAATCACTTCTTTTTTTACAACCGTTTTTTCTTCCACATTCGGCGGAAGCGTTTTCTCTACTTTATTTTCTAGTTCTGTTTTTGAGACTGGGGCAATAATCGACGTTGTTGCTTCCTCTTTTGATTTCACTGTCTCATCTTTTTTTTCAACTTTGCTATCTAAAAAATCGGCAAATTCAACCAATGATAAAATTTCCGGCCTTTCTTTTCCGGGGCGAACAATACTTTCTTCGGGCAAAGAGATCGGAGAAGACTCTTTTCTCTTGGTGATCTCTTGCCATCTATTTTTCATCTTATCGTTTAATTTGCTCTGGTTTTCCTCAAAAACCATCTCTCGTCTTCTTTGTTCCGCCTCCAACGCTTCCTTGATTTCTTCCAGTTTTTTTCGATGTAAGTCTGTCTCGTCACTCTTACTCTTTCTTCTCGCAATTTCCAAAATCTTATTTATTTTTTCTTTTGACAAAACACCGGCCGAAAAAGAACTAGATAAAGTGTCTTGAAGTTCGTAGCCGTCTCTAATATCTTTAAGGTGTGTTAACAAAATATTATTTAATTTTTGTCTCTCGCTCTCGGGTATTTTGATTCCGCTCTCTTTAATAATCTCTTCAACTTTTACCTCCAACTCAGTTTTTGGAATTGTGGTGACGGCAACGGGCCTTATTTTTTTCTCTTCGGTCTTAACTATTTCAGCTTCTTTTTCAGTCTCTGTTTTTTTTTCTTCTTTTGGTAAAAATTCTTTGTTTTTTTGTTCGGCTTTAACTTCCAAGACTTGCAGGGGTTTTTCTTCTTCTTTTTTATTACCGACTTTATCGATTAAACCAATGACAATATCAGCTTGCTCTCCCAAAAATCCCAATCCCCCGCTTTTTGTCTCGCGCGTCAAAACACTTTTCGTTTCATATCTATCACGAACATCTTTTAGATAAGCTTCAATAATATCGGCCAATCTCCCCTTTAGATTTTCGTCAACTCTAAATCTGATTTGTTTTAAAATCTCGTCAACATTATTTGAAACTAAAACCGGCTGCGGTTTTGCCGGAGCATTTTCTTCTATATCATAAAACTTCCCGCCTCGCAAAATTTTAAACTTGCCGGTTTTGTCTTTAACCAATATTTCGTCGTCGTTTAGAACCATTGCTCCTCCCTTTATCATGTCATTGCGAGGCCTCCGCCTTTTGCGGAGGACGAAGCAATCCCCTTCTTTAAATAAATAATCAGGGGATTGCCACGCCCCAACTAAAGGGTCGGGGCTCGCAATGACAGTATTCTTTTATTTTAAAATCTTCCTTAAATTATTTACCCGATCAATCTTTTCCCAAGGTAAGTCCAAATCCGACCTTCCAAAATGTCCGTAGGCCGCGGTTTGGCGATAAATCGGCCGGCGTAAATTTAACATTTTAATAATTCCCGCCGGGGTAAAATCAAAAACTTTTTTAACAGCATTTAATATTTTTTCGTCATCATACTTTCCTGTCCCAAAAGTATTTAAGTTGATTGCCAAAGGACCTTCTCCGCCAATCACATAAGCCAATTGGATCTCGCATTTTTCCGCCAAGCCCGAAGCGACAACATTTTTCGCGGCATAGCGAGATATATAAGAGCCGGAACGATCTACTTTTGTTGGATCTTTTCCTGAATAAGCGCCACCGCCATGGCTTCCGGTTCCTCCATAAGTATCAACTATAATTTTTCTGCCCGTGCATCCGGTATCAGCCACCGGTCCGCCGATGACAAATCTTCCAGTATTGTTTATAAAAAATTTGGTTTTACTATCAATCCATTCTCCGCAAACCGGTTTAACGACTTTTTCCAAAATATCTTTCCTTAATTTTTCTAAACTAACATCCGGATCATGTTGCGCGGCCACAACCACAGCTTCAATTCTTTTGGGAATCCTTTCTACCCGCCCATGCTCTTTATTTATCACTTCATATTCAATCGTCACCTGTGTTTTTCCGTCCGGCCTTAGATATTTCAAAATTTCTTTTTTTCTGACTTCTGCTAATTTCAAAGCTAATTTATGAGCGATCGTAATCGGCAAGGGCATTAATTCTGGCGTCTCGGAACACGCGTAGCCGGACATAATCCCCTGGTCTCCGGCACCCACTCTTTTTTTACTTTTTACAACGCCCATCGCGATATCCGGGCTTTGCTCGTGAATGGAATTCAAAATTCCAACCGTATGGTAATCAAAACCATATTCCGGCTTGTCATAACCAACATCGCCCAAAACATTGCGGACGATGGATTGAATATTGATGTAAGTGTTTGTGGTAATTTCGCCAGTCACGACAATAAATCCCATGCCGGCCATTACTTCGCAAGCAACTCTCGCGTATGGATCGTTTTTTAGAATATTATCCAAAACAGAGTCAGCGATTTGATCGCAGACTTTGTCGGGATGGCCTTCGGTGACGGATTCGGAAGTTAGAAAAACATGATTGGACATATGATTTATTCAATGATTTAAATAAGATTAGTGAAAATTTTTCTACGCCTCCGTCCTAGAAAAGTCATCCTGAACGCAGTGAAGGATCTCGGACGAATGTCCGCGATATTCTTTTCTAGCCCGCATACGCGGGAGATTCTTCGCTTCGCTCAGAATGACGCGAAAAAGGATCTCCGTAGTCCCCCCTACTATTCCTCCCAGACAAACCCACCTTTTTCTTCATCAAAATAAACAATACTATTATACTTATTTTCTCCGCCCTTTTTCATCAAATTAACCAATTGAATGCCAATTCCGGCTGATTTTTCTTCGTTTAACTTCAATAAATATTCTAAAATATACCTTAAAAGAGAAACCAGATATTTTGGATCTGTGGGATTTATTTCAAAACCATTAACAGTTTGCGATAGATTCTTTTGGTTCAAATATTTTTTAACCAAATCCGAAAAACGATTGTCATTTAATAACTTACCTAGCTCTCCCAATCCGGCCACAACTCTTAAGCCAGCTATAATTTTTTCTTTATTAAATATTTTAGTAGTATCTTTCGGAGAAATTTCTTCGTAAATCAAATCTTCTATTTTTGTGCCGTTATTTTTTATAATAATCAAGATTTCTTCTTCCACTTTCTTGACTTTCTCTTCGTCCCCGAGATTATCTTGATATTTCTTTTCAATATCTTCGGGGGAAATATTTGGTGCTTCATTCTTGACCGACCTCGCCACAGATCTCTGAACATCTCTTGCTTTAACCTCCTCCACTGCTCCAGAAAACATCAAAGAATCATAAAAACTTAAAACCTTTAGTAACAGTTCTTTGTCTTCTTTTGTAAGTTTTCTCGCGTTTTTGTTTTGGTTTAAATAAGTAACTGCCTCAACCGTGGTACGTACTTTTCTTTCCTCAAAAGACAATTCATAATCACGAAGCCAATTTTTAACTGTTGGGGAAACTAATTTTTCCTCTCCGGAAATTTCAATTTTTTCTTTTCCGATAGTTTCTACATTTTCTTTAATTGCTCTTAAAATTCTTTTTCTTTCTGCACCGTCATTTACTTCATCGTGATAAAGCATGGACCGCAAATCCATCCTCTTTTTTATATCCACGTCTTCTGAATTTAATCCCAAAAGAAGGAAATTTTTAAACAGCTCATCAACGTCTTTGTCTTCAATTGAGGACAAGGCTAAATAAGCCAATCTCGCTATCAACACATCATATTCTCTCGCCAAGGCATGATTTTCTTCTTTAAATTTAGGATTCTTGCTTAATAAATCTTTTAAGGTGCGAAACAGATCTGCCCCCTCACCGATTTCTTCGTTTTTTATAATTCCCTCCGAGAGAATTTTTAATTTAGCAAATATTGCCCTGTCATTAATTTGGATAATTCCCCATTGTGAAATTTTCTCAATGCTAATATTTGGCTCAACTGGGTTTTGTTGTAAAGCTTGAGTCGCTCCTATATTTTTTATTTCCGCCACCTCTTTACGTTGCAATAAAAGACTTATCAATTTTTTTAATTCATCTTCTTCTATCTCCGGAATCAAATCTAGCCATTCGTTTCTTTCTTTATTACTAACAAAAGATTCGTTGAGTAAATTTTTAAATTGTTCTGTTAAATTCATATTTCAAATTATCTATGGATAATTTTTTATTCTTTTATCTTTCGATACTTCCCAAATACATTTTATTTTTTCTTCAATCTCTCTTGAAGTTTTTTTATACTTCCTTGAAGCTTTGCTACCATTACTTCTTTCCTTTGCCTGTCTTTTAGTGTCTTATCCTTCCCTTCCATAGTCATTTTTAAATTTTTTTCAAGACCTTTAATCGCGTCATTTATTTCGTTACTATCCATTAATTCATCTCTTTCTTTATGTAACGCTATTGATTCTTTCAATATTTCTTCATCTTCTCTATCAAAAGCATCCATTTGTTGTTGTTCTTCTTCATTAAGCTCTTCTCCTTTAATAATCACCTTTTCGTACAACTCATTATATCGCTCCGATGAAGATATCTTTTTTTTTCGTTTGATATTTTCATCTAATCTTTTATCTACTTGCTCCCTACGTCCCTTTGTTTCTTTCCTTTTTTCAATTTCCATCCTTATGTTATTCATCTCTTCTTTGTCCTCAGACGTTCTCGCTCCGCCACCGCTACTAACGACCACGTCTATCTTTCCTACTCGCTCCTCTTTTTGAGACGCTTCTTCTCGCTCTGCCTTCCTTTTTTCCGTCGCTTCAGCCCTTTCTTTCTTTTCCTTTGCCTTCCTCTCTTCTTCTTCCTCTTTAATTTCCTCATCTGTCTTCGGAAGATTCGCTCCATTAGGATCATGCATAAAAATTCTAAAACTATCAAAATGCTTCCCATTATAATTAACTCCCTTTTTACCAGCTTTTTCTTCCAATGCCTCTACTGCCACTCTTCCCGTTTCCCATCTTTTTTTAATTCCTTCTTTATTTCCCTCATTGACATCAAATTCTCCCGAAACCATATTGTATCCGACCAAATTAGTTGCCCTATCTTGAGAATATCTAATAATTTCTTGACTTTCTTTTGTAACAAATCTATTATCCCAATTCATGTTTTCAAAACTTTCCTCATCTTCGGTGTCCATGCTCCATTGCCAATCACCTTTGCCTCCATTTGCAGACTCATCCCAACTTTTAACGCCAAAATTATGAGGGGCTACAGATAATTGATCTCTAGACTTAACCTTAGAAATTTCAGCCCAAGCCCTTGTTTTTGAAGAATTCTCATCGTTTTCCTTCCATTTTCCGTCAGAGTCTATATCTGATGCACCAACATATTCAAAATGTCCAATTTTTTTACCAAGCTCGCCAATATCATAAATTGCTCGTAAACCTTGTTGATCTGTTCCGCAACCAGCTTTTAACAATTTATCAATAGCTTTTTTATCGATTTTATCAACGTCGAGCTCTTTTCTGAAAAAATCTGTCTCTAAGGCATCATCCAAATGCCCTTCGGCGGCCATAGCCGTCATCAAAGATCTTCTCATATCAACCGACTCGTGATCAGTCTTGCCCCATAGTTGTTCAAGTATCTTTGCTTTTTGCTTTTCCTGCATATGCGACCATTCTTTGGTGTGTTCTGCTTCTCTCTTTCTCTTAATCATGTCTTCATGAGGTAATCTAACGCCAGTCCCCCCTATTCCTAAAAATTTTTTACTAGCTAGGTAATCAACATAACCCCTTGATCTTGCCGTAGCATCTTCCTTGGCCTGCTTGTTTTTTTCCTCGCTTCTCTGTCCCCAGGCGCGAAAAAATGCCACAGGATTTGGTAACCCTCTCTCGTTATATTTTCTCCCCGCATAGTTGAAAGCCTTCTTTCCACCCCATTTTCCCACCTTACCTGCAGATCTCGCCGCCCCCATTCCCATCCTCTTCGCCCCGGCCAAAACCCCCACCCCAATCCCCGCGCCGATAACCCCCATTTTTCCGGTCATCGTTAATCCGCCGACGAGCATTCCTATAGCAATAGCAAAAGAAATTAAATTGTCCTGCGAACCAATCGCTGAAATACCAACATCTTGTTGAGTCTCTGGCGTATCTTCCTCAAATCTAGGCTTATCGGTTTCGCTTAAAGATGTCACTGAAACAAGGGACAGCCAAAGGAAAAAAGCCAAAATTGGTCCGACAAGGACATATTCGGTAAACATACTCCACCATTGATCGGCGTATTTTTTTGCTTGCGGAATAATAGAAAGAAAAAAAGCTAAGGGAGAGAGAACTATCAAAATCCATAGCACAATCATTCTCATTACGAGGATAACCAGCATCATCCCCACTACCACAGTAGAGATTATAATCATAATTAGACCCAAAAGATACGCCCCTGCGGTAGTAAAACTACTCAATTCTGCAGCAGTTGCGGTGTTTCTAACTGCCAAAATCTCCGTTAATCCCAAAGCGGTAACAAAATTGCCTCCACCCGCGGCCTGAAAACCATTAACAAAAGTCATCATCACCACTTGGGCAAAATCTATAAAAAGAAGAGATATTGTTTTACTGAAATTGACCAGCACTGCCATTAGAACTAATCTTCCCAACATTTTTTTATAGCTGTAAGACTCTATTTTCAAAATTGTAGCAATAGCAATCACTAAAAGAACAACGACAAAAAACATATTAACCAAATCACGAACAATTACCCACCCACTAATAACGGCTGTGGAGTTAGCAAAATCATTATAAGAGCAAAAAGCTATCAAAGCTTTTGTCATAAAAAGCAAAAGGTTACCACCTACATAAAGAAAAATACGAAAAATAGCAATTAAAAAATCAGCGACTACCCCTTCTAGGCCGGTGCTACCACCAGCTCCACCGCCACCGGCTGCACCTCCGACCCCACCTCCACTGACCCCACCTCCGCCTCCACTTACACCAGCTGGTGGCGGCGTTGCGGGAGTTGCTCCATCTTGCGCAAATATTATCTGCGGAATAACAAAAATTAACCCTATTAAAATAAGGCTCAAAACCATCGCAAAAATTTTCTTTTTGCCTCCTATTTTCTTCGAAACTCCGCTTGAAATTTTATAAATAAAATTTTTCAAGCGTGAAAAAATAATCATAAAAAATATTTTTTCATCTTTTGAAATTTAACTTATCCACTGCTTTTATTATTATACCACAAAATATTAGCCTTGTCCCCTAATAATCTTTCGTTACGCCCCGCCGTGGCGGGGTAGGCGAAAATTATGAAAAGCGAGGAGAGATATTGGTAATACCTCAACGAGCTTTGAACAATTTGGAGCCAAAATTACTAGTTGCAGTAGAAAGGATTATTGGGGGACAAGTCTACAACAAGTCTCGCAAAACAAAACGCAAAATAATCTTGTACTTTTTCATTATAGCATATTTAAAATAATGGCGCATTTTTAAAATAAAAACAGCCTTTATTTTTTAAAAAGCTGTTTTTTATCTTATTGAAAACTATCACATTATTGAGAAGCTTGCAGTTGCTTCGCTTGTTTTTCAAGAACATCTAATCTTTTACAAAATTCTACAACGTCATTCGCTAAAGCGTCAGTATCTTCTTTTGTTCTTTTTTCTAAACCTTCAAGCTGGTGGCGAAGAGATTGAATGTCTCTTTGAATTTCAACAAGGCGACTTTCAATGGAATCAAGGCGATTTTCTATTTTCTCAAATCTCTTGTCCACGGCTTCAAATCTTTGATCCACGACATTAAAACGTTCATCTATAGAATCAAAACCACTCTTAATAATTTGAGTTAAAACATCAAATCTTTCATCCATTTTTTCAAATTCTTGTTTTATTTCTTGATCTACATTTTTTAGTTTAATGTTTTGTAATCTACTTGAAGTATACCAAAAAAATGAGAAGTGGACAAAGGACAAAGAGCCATACAACCCCCTCTTCATCCCCCCTTAATAAAATTAAGCTATACTAAAAATGGAGGCGCATCGGCGTTCTTTGACAAATTGTCCGCTTGTTGGAGCCCTGCCTTTAGGCAGAGACAGAATTTATCTCGCCCTAAAGGGACGGACTCTGACTGGATGGCATCTTAAAACGAAAATTCCGTCAACCAAGATTGACAAACCGGAGACATATTCTTCTCTTTCTTTTAGCGGAGAATATTTGTCGTTGATGCAGGGGAGTTTAAGGGGAGCGATATTCTTAAATACCGGCCTCACGTAAGATACTTTTCAGTGTACCTATGGATAAATTTTTAGTGTGATATGGCACGACCGCTCTTTTTTTAGTGATTGGATGATAAAAAATAAAATGGCTGCCAGTTGTGTGATCGTGGACAAAGCCATTTTTCTCTAAAAGTTTAATAACTTGTTTTGAATTTAATCTAGGCAGGTGAAGCATAACGTCCGTCTAAATTAAAATTCAAAGACGTGATAAAGCTCTTTTCATCGTTAGGAATTGATTCGTTATGCTTCTTAAGACTTTTGATATAGCCTCCAATCGCATCTATCGCCATTTCGCGCGCTTCATCTAACGTTCTACCATAAGTAATACACCCCGGAAGAGCGGGAACTAAAACTGTGTACCCTCCCTCAGGCTCTGTTTTGAAAATTAAATTGTAATGATATTGTTTTTGTCTCATAAATTTAGTTTAATATTTTTCTAATTTCAGGATATCAAAAAAAAGAAAGAATGTCAAAAATAACTTTGCGTTTTTGCGATTTCTTTCACGTCCTTGCGCTTTAAAAAAAGCCCGCGTTCTTAAGGCGGGACGCAAGTCACGGACGGCGACGCGCGATTTTGGAAAGGACTTCCCATCTCTTTGATTCTACTATTTTGGCGTAATAATAAAAAACAACCGCTAAAAATGATCTGCACCCTTTAAAGCAGACACTTTCTTGTCTACTTTTTGGGGTACAGATTATAGTGGCTATTTTTTATTATTACTTTTATTTATTTTTTTTAATGGTTTATTGCCCATGCGTAGGGAATATAACCGCTACTAGTAAAAGTAGTTATTGGCTCATCTTCTTTGTCTGTGCTGTGATAAGTAAGATAATAATTCCCCCGCTCAATTTTAGTAACAACTGTTGAATGGCCGATATCGACAGTTCTATTACTTGGCGTCATATCCCATTGAATAATATCGCCGACTCGGACATCTCTCCAATTAGTTAACCTTGTTATATTTCGTCTATATGAACCCAAGTGAGAATAGAAATTTTGTGCGCCCCCCCATGTCCAACTTGGTGGATTTAAGAACCCGTTTGCATAATACCAATTATCTAAATCATCATAATCAAAACCCCAGTGATCAATTCTAATCTCTGATAGATTGCCAGCAGTTGAATCGTGTAAAACCTGGGAAACAAAATCAGTGCAATCAAATCTTCCTATATAATAACTATAATTCGGATTTCTAAGTTCCCGCGTATTATCTGTCCATTTTTTTGCATATTCCACGGCCTTCGTCGCATTATAACCTAGCCCATCTATTGCTATTCTTACGGAACTTATTTTATTATCTTTGCCATCTCTCCAAACCGTTGACTGGGGTTCTCCCCCCAATTTTTCCCATCTCTTTTTTATTTTTTCCTTATTAATTACGTACTCTGAGGCATCGCTTAAAAAAAGATTAACTTCGTTAGTAAACTTTTTATCTTTAATATAGGGAAATATGGCTACTTGTATCCATTTTATATAATAATTCAGAGAAAACTCGTTATTAGTTGAAAGAACTCCTCCGATGTAATTTCCATTTTTAATTAAATCATCAATCTTATTAATAGTAGCACCATACTTTTGCAATAATTCTTTCGGAATATAATCATAGAAATTTTCATCCTCGCTCTCATAATATTCCTTTAAACTTTCTTTTGAGGCCAACTTAAATTTATTATCTTCGGCATTGATTATCGGGGAAGACAAGAAGAATAATGTCGCTAAAACTAGCAAAAATGTCAGGTATTTTTTCTTAGGAATTTTACACATAAACTTTAATTTTGATTAATTAAATTTTATTTTTAATAGTGATACGATCCAGAATATCGCCTATCAGTTCATTAACTTTTTTGAGTAACGGATCTTCTTTGCTGATATAAGGAACTACACCAACTTGGATGAGATGAACGTATGTGTTTAGATCGAAATGATCATTGTCGGAAGTATAGCCGTTCATATTTCCTTTTTTCATTATTTCATCAACTGCTTTTATTGTATTTCTATGCTTTTCCATAATATCTTTTGGCATGTAATTATAATATTTTTGACCCTGGCTCCCGTAAAAATCTTTTGCGCGTCTTTCTCTAAAATAATCATCCAAAACAATACTGCAACTCTCCGGCCCATTTAGAACAAAAAATGCGGTCAATAATGCCGCAAAAATAATTATAAAAACCAAAACAATAATTGAGATTTTTTCTCTCTTTGTTCTCATAAAAATAATTCACCTCCTCTCATGGTAAAAATATTTTTATTTTTTCTTCTTTTCTAATTTCAATATAGCATACTAAAATACTTATAACAACTTTACTCTTGTGGATAAATTTTCAGTACTGTATTAAAAAATAATGTGTTCTTTGTCCCCCCTTAATAAAACTAAGCTATACTAAAGATGGAGGCGCATCGGCGTTCTTTGACGCAAGGAAGTTTAAGGGGTGCGACGTGGGGAGGTTTTGGTATTTCTCCGGTAATCGAGTCGCCGGTTTCGGTGATGTTCCAGGTGGAGAGGGTGTCATTAATTGACTGTATTAAAATTTCCGACACAAGGATTATTCCATAATAAAAATCAATTTTCCAAAATCTTTTTAATTTCTTTTTCTAAATAAGGAATATCTTCTTGAACCGTTTTCCAAAGAATTTTTAAATCTACGCCAAAATATTCATGAATTACTTTATTTCTCATATCAACAATTTGTCGCCATGGAATTTCTGAATAATTTTTCTTTGTTTCTTTGGTAATGTGGCGCGCCGCTTCGCCG
The DNA here is from genome assembly GCA_001778095.1 of Candidatus Falkowbacteria bacterium RIFOXYA2_FULL_38_12. Lineage (GTDB taxonomy): Bacteria > Patescibacteriota > Patescibacteriia > XYB2-FULL-38-15 > XYB2-FULL-38-15 > XYB2-FULL-38-15. Next base: position 165,491 of record MFGA01000020.1, on the reverse strand, counting down.
ACAACTTCTAAATTTCTCAAAACGGCGTCTTGGGTTTTTGGGTCTCTTAAAAATTGTTCGAAAGTAAAACCATAAGTATAGCTCTTAATACTTTGGATTGAGCCTAAGATATCTTTAAGATAAAGCGCCTCGCGTTCTTTAAACATATACTACTTCCTTTAAGATAGCGTTTTTTAAAATAGGTTTTAGAGCGCCTTTGCTCACCAGATCAACTTTGCGTTTGAGGAGCTTGGTTAAATTATTTTCCAGCTCTATAAATTTAAAAATGCCGATCGGTTCTCCAAATTCAACAAGAATATCAATATCGCTTTTTCTTTTTTCCGCGCCTCGCGCCACTGAACCAAAAATACCGATTTTTTTAATACAGTAATCTTTTCTGAATTTTTCCAAATTTTCATCAATGATTTTAAGTTGTCTTTTAAGTTCCTTGCTCATAATATGTTTTGATTTGGATAATTTTTTTATCCTCTATGGTTGGATAGTATACTAAAAAAGAAGATATGTCAAAAACAAAATATTTCCATATCTCAACTCTCGCGCCTTTCCGTCTCAAAAAAATCCCGTGTTCGTTGCGTTGGATGAAAGGCGGGACGCAAGTCACGGACGGTGGCGAGAAAAGTCTGTTCATCTCTTTAATTTTAATATTTTTTGCGTGAAGAAAAACCGAAGACAACCGTTTTTAGCGGTTGTCTTCTTAGTTTCTCTTTTGTAATTAGTTACAACTACTTATTTCCGTTCAACGCTGTTGAAGGTGTTATTATTTAAAACATCTGCTTCCAATAAAATTTCGTTCTTGTACGCTTCTTGCAATTCTTTTACTCTTTGATCGTTCTTGGCTAAATCCAATAGTTGGATGTTGCTTAGGTTTTTGTCTTGGCTGATTAATTTTCTGGCGTTGGGGTGGGATATGATTGTATACCAGTTTTCAACCTTGCTATATCTGGAGGTAAATAAATAGGTCGCTCCTTCTTCCAAAAGAGCATCCCCGCCATTAGCCTCGGGAAGAAGAGAGTCTCCGTCATACATCAAATAAAGAATTCCATTTTCATAACCACCCTCCTGATTAATTTTAGCTATTCCTTGTAAATTCCCCTTAATATTATATATTATCTCAACGGCGAACTGCGTCTCTGGTCCTATTCCTCTGTTTTTTTCTCCGATTTTTTTAATCACTTTTCCGACAAACACATTATGAGAGGCACCCACCAAAATTTTGTCATTGCTAAAATCGGCTACGTATTGCGCATGAATTTGTCTTGTTATGGGTAATTTTATTACATTTGTTCTTAGGGCAATACCTAGAACAATGATCGCCAACAAACTGCCTGCTCCTGCCATAAAAAATATAGATTTTTTAATCATATTTTTGATTGTTATATTTTAAATTCCCCACAAATAGTTGTAATCGCTTACATCTTGAGTGCCTAATGATGTTTGTGTGATTGGTGAGGCATACATAATATTGCCAGAAATACTATGAGCTAAACCTAATGCATGACCGAGCTCATGCGTGATAATATTTTGTTTCCGGGCACTGGTAACACGATTCATATAAAAAATGTTCAATTGTAAGGTATCTGCGCCCACGCTATTTCTATACCTGCCAGACCATCCACTATCAGGTATGCTAACATCCGAGACCCTCAAATCCTCGTAAGTCCAGATAGTATCGGGAGCTATGCTAATTCTTCCCAAAGCGTTCCATGTAGAAATCCCTGCATTCCATTGAGTCGAATATCTCGTTGAACCACCCCATCTTATTTCACCAGCATCCACTGATGAATGCCCTGAAACGTAGTGTGTGTCGGCAAAAGCTATACTAAAGGAAAAAACAAAAACCAACACCAACGTCAACACAAATAAAATTTTCTTCATAAAAAGTGCTTGATTAAATTTTAGTTAGATGTCTTTTATTTATTCACCTCCTCTCCGGCAGATATTTTAATTTTTCTCCACCCTTAATATACCAGAAAAACGAGAAACGGACAAAAACTACCCCCCCCACTTCTTCATCCCCTCTTAATAAAACTAAGCTATACTAAAAATGAAGACACGTCGGCGTTCTTTGACAAAAATATAGTCATTGCGAGGAGCGACCAAAGGGAGCGACGACTATGTGCGCCATAGCTTTAGCGACGGTGCAAGCAATCCCCTTCTTTAAATAGATAATGGGAGATTGCCACGCCCCGACTAAAGGGTCGGGGCTCGCAATGACAGAACTAAAGAATTAAGTTTTGTCAACAAAAATAAACAAAAATGGCTTGACCACGTACGAAGTAAAAGTAATTTATAGTCTTCAGTAAACAATCAATGTTGAAGTATGTTGCTCCGCCGGGTACTTTTAATAACCTAAACTTCGTCCGTGGTTGACAAAACCTCAAAAAAGGTGTAGGTTAAAATAATGTAGATGCTAAGAGGGACAGATACCGCATCTGCAATTTTGGTGTGTCAAAAGACACAAAATATTCTTTGAAAAATAGGTTTGAAACAAAAACCGAAAAACATCTCAAAAACCTCCTTTGTCTATTTGCAAAGTAGCAGTTTTTAGCCTTGTATTAAGGAAAAAATACACAGTTAAAAACTGCTACTTGGTAATTTTCAACAACCCCCCCAACGGGGAGGAGGGAAAGATGGAAAAAAAACTGAAGTCCGTCCTTCTGACGGCGCTGGTTATTTCACTGGCCGTAGTCGCAGCATGCGACGACGGCATCCAACCCGACGCCGATGCGGACTGCATCGAAGTCGGCGGCGGAGCCGACTTCGCGGGGGGGCGACCTTGCCCTCCCGATGGTGACGGCGACGCCGACGCGGACAACGATGGCGATGAGGAGCTTTGCCCAAGCATCCTCATCGACTCCGTGCCTCAAAACGCGGAGGTCATGGTGAATGGAATCCCTTCTGGATCGTTCACTCCCGCCACCCTGCCTCTCCCCCGAGGGCAGGAAGTCGTCTTGTCGTTCGACCTGAACGACTACGACGAGTCCCCGGACACGCTCATCGTGACCGAGGACTGTTCCTCCCCCGCCACTCCCTTCGTGCTCTACCCTTTGGTGGAGGGTGAAGAGGGAACCCTCTGGTTGCACAATGAATTCTTGGGGACAGAGGGGGAATATCCGGTCGCCTTCATTCTCCAGGAAGGCACGGATTTGACGGGGGAAATCGGGGGAGCTTCCGTATATGGAAGCATCACCCACGAGGGTTTAATGGTCTTGGTTGATCGAGACACCACCTTGACCGGAACCCGCGTCTCCTCCTCGGTTCTCGAGGGGACGTGGGATAGCCCTCGGGGAGATTCAGGGGAATGGCGAATCGTATGGCCATAAACGACCCCGCCCCCGAAGCCGGTGCGAGATTGTACACTTGGGCAATGTACATCTCGCACCGGCCAATCTTTTTAGAGAAATGAAAAGCATATCCGTTTTCGCTAAGGCTACGGCAAGGCAAGAAGCTACGGCGGAGATAAAAAACACAAAAAAGAAAGCAGAGGCTAAACTTCTACTTAATAGAAATTTTACCCTTGCTTTAAAAAAAAGAGTCCTTGTTTTAAGGAACTCTTTTTTTATTTTATTCTTTAACCCTTATTCCATGGGATTGCTTCGCTCTCGCTCGCAATGACAGCGTGCTTTCAACTTTAAATTTTTAACTGCAACTTTTCACTTTTCACTTTTAACTATCTCGGCGCTACAATCACTTTTACCCCTGAAGTAGTCCAATGAGGATAATTTTGATTTATATCACATTCCCCAGCAATCCCCCCCGTCCCATAGCACCCCCCCTGCGATCTTCCATCACATTCCCCTGTGCACCACCCCCAATTATCCAAAACGTGAACCTTGGGACGGAAGATGCAACAACCGCCGGTGATAGAATCACAACTTGGTGTATAGCAATTTGTTGCTGTTGGATCTCCTTCGGGGCAAGGATCCATACTATCTTCCGCATCGCTTGGGCAAGTATAGACTACGTTATAGCTAAATGGCTCTTCAGTGCAGGCTTGTTTGGCATGGCCAAAATCCGATCCATCGCAGGCGGAAGCTCCGGAGCTATCATATCCCCAATGATTTTTGTAGAAATTAATTGGAGAGCCTCCATCGCAATCCGGGGAATCATCACCATTTCCAAAGTCAACGCAGACTTTCTTTATAGGCATTTGGTTTTTGTCGGCCCAGGCAAAGAATTTAATACTGGCGGCCAGTTCGCCGGAACGGGAAATAATAGTGCCGGAGTTTTTGTCGTTGACGGTAAAGCCGGAGACATATTCTCCTACCTCCTGCATTGGAGAACATTTATTGTTAATGCAAGGGAGTTTGATGGGGGCGACATGAGGTGGGGTTGGAGCTTCGCGAGTGATCGGGTCGCCGGATTCGGTGATGTCCCAGGTGGAAAAAGTGTCCTCTTCAAGTGGTATGCCAATTTCTGAATCAATTAATACATATGCCCCGAAATCTGTATTATCTATATCAGTTTCTCTCTCTATCGCTGTATTTTTAGGTTCCCATTCATATATTTTAAAGGTTTTGGCAAAAAGCTCGGCGATTCTTGTTTTTCCCAAATCATATTTTCCCCCTTCATCATCCGGAAGATCATCAACCTCTGCGTCAAGACCATTACAAAATCCTCCCTCTCCGCCAGACCACTCATCCCACTCCCGCCGAGTATTATCTTGCCACCTCTGCACAATAGGATCATCCGAACGACGACCCTCCCAAGCGCACAAAGAAGTATAACAATCTTCTTTTCTTAAACAATTACGCTCTACATTGCTACAAGTACCAACAGCTATACCATCATTTTCAGCTCTTTCACACTCCGATGTACACGTGGGATCCCCCGATGTTCCAAACCTTAACAAACCTCTACCAATAACTGGTTCTGAATCATCCACAGGAACACAATACCTTATTTTATCATCCACTACGTCCGGACACAGAGCTTTTTCTGCACGAGTCATAAGATCTCCCATTGTTGGAATAGACTCATGATCTTCTGGGGAACACTCAGTCTCGGGCGGACATACTGGTAAACCCTCTCCACATTTTTGTCTACACTCCATATCGCATCTAATTACTTCTGAACTACAATCAGCGTCATCGTCACAACTTCTCCTTATTTGATAAGAAAAATTTAAGTATGGTCTTGCTGAAGCTGAATGACCGTCCCTTTCTCCATAAAGACTCATCCCCGGGCTACATCCTAAGTTATCAGCTGATGGTAATTCCATTTTACCAATCTCTTCATCCGAACAAAAAGGAATTCCAGCCGGTTTATTTAAGTCTTTATGTCTATAACCGAATGGAGACAACGAACTATCGTAAGTATACTCAAGCGAAGGAAAATCTCCGCTTCTAAGAACATTTGATCGTATTTTTTCGCAATCTGAGTTTTGACTACAAGGAAGCCCTGATCTTAAAGTTCCCTTTATACAAGTTCCCTCACCGTCGTCATTTATATCATCACAAGATTCTTTTTTAGAATCTTTATACAAACGATCGGTCCAAGCCTTTGAACTATTTTTACTTTCTGAAGCCTCAACAAGCCTATTACAAACAGGAACAAATGTTGGCGCAACTTTTTTAAGATTATGCCAACTCTCCCTACCATAACCAGTGCCTTTGTAGCGAATGAGTATACCGTCAGTTCCTTCAATTATTTCACGATAATCTGAATATTTCATGTAATAATCAGCTTCACAATAAAGAGCGGGGGACTTGCGAGAATTTCCGCTTGTTCCAATTTCAAAAGTATTGGCTTCATTTTTTACTTCAAAATAACCGCCTCTCCTTTCGCTTCTCCTATCAGCCTCAGTGATAAAATCAGGAAAACAAACTGAAGCTTCGCCTGGAATAATCGGTTTTTCTTCTGTATTTGGGTCATCGTCTCCTAAATTATTTAGTAATGGCCCTGGGGGAATACAATAATAGATACATTGGTCAAGACCAAATCCATTTGCGCCACAGTAGTTCTCATCATTAGTCGGAGAGCATCCTGTTTCAATATATGTCCACCCTGTTGGGCAACTTGTACAAGTTGCGGGAGTAATATTCCCGGAGATGCAACCTCCCTCTCCTGCATTTCTACTATTTTCCCATTGACAATACACATCATCTACATCATAAGCCCCAGAACCATCATAGATAGTTTCATATTCGCAAGCACCATCACTTCTATACCCGTTTACACCCGTAGCTTGAACGCAACCCCATATCGGTGTTGGCCTAACGAATAATTCAGCTTCTATGCACATCTGCCCACTATCCCCCGGCGCGTAACCAGCCTTGACAAATTGATTGTAAACATCAACCGAACCGCTTAAATGGTCAATCGGGAGCCAAGTCAAACAAGCATTTTCTTCCGGACTGCCGTTAATATAGGTTGTTTTATCTTTTTCCAGACAATATCCTTCCAGGCCGAGAACGGTTTCCACCTTATCTTTGCCGGTGCAGGATCCGGTATTGGATTTGCCAAAAGAACCACAAGCACAACTCTCCGGACTTTCTTCGGTTGAAGGACAGTCTTCAGGCTTGCATGACTGTCCGGCCTTACTTCCGCCAACGCAAATATTTTCCGGCATTTTATCATTATCTTTATGAATATATTTTGTTGTCCCGTGATAAGTCAACTTTGTATAACTACAATCGCAAGGATTATCAATTTTTTTACAAGTTCCTTCTTCGCCACAATCATCTTCTTCGGAAAAACAAAATTCTCCGGAAGTATCGCCCCCCTCACAAACAAATTGTTCTTCGCAAACTTGAGCATTGCCAAAACCTTGTTTTATAGCTGATTCATCATCTTCATTATAGGCAACTGCTCGAGGAAATGGAGAATTTTTTTCCGGATATGCTCGACACATTGGACTATAAACACTTTCCGCTTCCAATGGTTTATATTCGGCAAATTTGGGGAAACCGTCTATTGGTTTTCCTTCCGGGTCGTAAATACATTTTTTATTCCAACATTTTCCTTCGCGAATTATCGATTTACCTTCTTCCACTTGATTAGTAGAACATTTTACACCATTTTCGGCATAGCATGTCCCCTTTTCTTCATTAACCGGTCCGCGTCCGGGAAAACCGCAAAGACGACTCCTAACAGGATTCCTCGAAAGAGGATCACCTGCAGGAGGAGGAAACCCATAACAATACTTTTCTTCAATCAGTCCTAATCTCCACTCACTTTCCGCGCTAATGGCGTTTGATGTTTTTTCGTCAGCAATATTAACTTGTGATAATTTATAGGCCGGAAATTGATTGGGAATAGAGTAACCGGAATAATCCGAACCCTCCCAACCGGTGTTGCGCGAGGTGTATTTTTCAAGATCTAAAAATTCCGCTGTTTTATTTTCCGGAGAATCGTCAATCCATTGACCGCAAGTAACGGCCTGATTGCCTTCGGCAACTTTATTACAGAGACCTATTCCATCGCAAATTTCTCTTTTTTTATTACTGAAAGAATCCCAAGTGGTAGTGCTTGTCTTGCAAGCCAGCCATTCTCCGCAAACACGATCTTTTTTAACTTTAAATATTACGTTGGTGTTGTTTTTTAGGTGTTCATCCGACTGACATGTCAACGGCCAAGGATCGTCCCAAGAGCAATCTCCATTAGAAACACAATAGTGATCCGTATTGCAATAAGCATTTGGATCATCTATGTCGCATACAGGAGGAGCACGACCAACTATTTGTTCAGGACCGCATGTTTTGCACTCCCCCTTTGTGCAATCAACCGGAGCAACTTTGCCGCCCGGTTCAATGCTGCTCGATCCTTTTTCACTTATCAAGTAAGTAGAGTTGGCGTTATAAAGCTTATTCAAATTGGAAGTATCATCAAATAGAATACATCCTTGTTGCAAGGAAACTTCACCATTACATTCTCCTTTTTGTTTTTCCAATTTATCATTGTTTAGATAGAAATATGGCTCGCCGTCCGGATTTTCACCGGAAGTGGCTGTTGGGTCAACAAATTTAGTGCAAAGATTCTGATCCGCCGGACAATTTCCGACTCGCCCTTCGTAGTCGGGATCGGCGTTTTTCCAAATGCCAAAGGTTCCGGCCATAGTATAATCGGGATAGCAAGGAACATCTGTTCCGTTATCATCTTTCCTGAACCATCCGGAACGTTTTTCTCCGCCATAGGTAACGCTTTCTTTCCAATCGCAAGTGCGTTTGCCCGGATCGCGGAAATAAAATTTAGCTCCGTCACTTCCCAAATATTCTTCGCAAGTATCATAAGACGCTTCGCATAAAATCTTACTTTGACCTTCGTAAAATTTAGGATTATTTAAGAAATTAACAGCGTCAAAATCTCCGGTGCAAGATCTCTTCCCGTCTTCTACTGTACACATCTTTGCCCCGTCGCGTTTACATTCACAACCAGCTTCTTCTCCGCAATTAGCCGCTAAAGTACAAATTATTGACCCCATGGAATCCAATTTTGGCGCGCCAAAGGCCTCGCAACCGATATTGCTGGGGTTGCAAGTTTTTGATTTGTCCACGACTAAGAATGAGTATGAATCGGCCTTAATCTCAACCGTATCAGCTACTCTATTTGCCGGCGCCGGAATAATTCCGACTGAATTGTATCGGCAAGAATTTTCTCCGCGGGGTACGATGCAGACTCTGGCTCCATTAACACTGCAACCGCATCCTGCCGCATCAATACAAATATCATGATCATCAACGTCTCCATCTCTGTCTCTATCAACAGCTACATCAGATATAACACAAACCCCATTATAAAATTCTCCGTAGGGCGACTGGCTATTTTTTGTATCAACCAATTTCTGGCACCCGATCGCTTCTTCGCGACAAAGACTGGTGAACGATTTTAAGAAATGTTGGCGATTATCTCTGTCTCTGTATTCTTCGCAACCGAGCATTGCTTGCGGTAGATATCCGCCAAAAGCAGTCTGGTCGCAAGTCGCCGGAGTATTCCACGAATCTTTGACTAAATAAATTCTGTCTATGACTTCTTTAAATAAAATATTGTCAAGATAAATTGTCGCGTTATTGGCCGTTACTTGGAGACGATCCCCTTCCACGACGTCACCTGTAGCTAAATTATCCGGGGTCGGCTCCCAAGTTATTTCAATCGGCCCGATTGTGTATTGTTGCCAAGATAAAGATAGGTCTTCGGAAATCGCCGGAACCGGTCTTAGAGCTGGCGCTATTGCCCCATCATTAAACTGAAAACTCGCTTGACCTCTTGCGGCTTCTGTCTTTGCCCAAAAAGAAATCAAATAAATACCGTCTTTTTTTATTCCACCAGCGACCGATTTTTCCGCCACAGCACGACTTTCAATCTTTAAAGAATGTCCACCATTATCAACCGCTTCCGAACTTTGTGAAACTTGCGCTGCCGGACCGGTCCATTCTTCGGCTCCGGTTTCAAAATTATTTTGAAAAACATTTCTAACATTAGCTCCGGCATTACCCCGATAAGCTCGGCAACCAACCGATTTGCACCTCTTTGATTCTGCCGGATAAACATCATATTTACAATCGTTATTTACTACATTCCAAAGCCCTCCCGAAGAAGAACAATCAGCCTCGTTTGAATATGTCTTTCTGTATTCATGACAATCGTCTGCAGAGACTATTGTTTTGGAATATAAACGATAATGCCTTTTTCCCAGGGCATCATAAAATTCGCGACAATCGGGATTATAATCTATTGAACCGACAATCGTATTATTTTTTACGCAAACTCCGGGTGTGCCAACTGCCAATATGGGTAATGGAGCGCAAGCTCTTCTGCCGTCAGGACCGACTCCCGGAGCAAAACTGACACAAGGCGCTATTCCGCTTTCCGGATCAGCGTTACTCACCCCCGCCGGCTCTCCACTTTCTTTTAAATTCCAAGTCTTCAACTGATAGCCGGTTGTATCCGAACCTTCCCATGTATAATATACCGCTGAATCGTCTCCGGGTTTTTGACATTGACGCAAAGAACTGTAATTTTCTACTGCCTCTGTTTCTAAAGATGTAAACTCATCGCAACCATCTTCACTTGCCGAACACTTCTCTGCGGTTTTTGGAATAAAGAAAAGCGGATATTTATCTTGTTCAAAATTTGTTTTTAATTGTTTAAATGTTTGATAACCAACGCACTCCTGCGGACAATAATCATTCGGAAAATTAGTGATTCCGGGAATCGCCGGATCGCCATCGCGAGGAGAATACATCTCGCAACCGGCTTCGTTTTCCTGACAAGCGCCGATAAAGCCGGAACATTGCGGAGCGTCATCATTGGTTTTTACGGTGCCGTCATTATTATAGTTATAACAATTATAATATTCCGGCGCTTTTTTGAGATTTAACCCATCTCCCAAGCCGGCCCAGCCACTATGATAATTGGTAGCAGAACTTGCTTCTTCAAGTTGAACCGCATCAATTAAGCAATTATTGCCGGTAATTATTACTCTTAAATTTTCACTTGGATTGTTAGCGAAATAATGACTTTCTGTTTTGTATCTTTTCCAAGAAGAACTGCTTCCAATGGCCACATTTTTGAATATGGCTCCCGCTCCCAGAGGTCCAATTGTTGCCGTACCGTTGCAATCTCCCGCCTCAAAATTTCTTGCGTAAAGAGATAAAACAAAATTTCTCCCGGATAAAGGTTTTCCCACACTAACATCTTGTGTTATTGTCCTCACCCCTCCATCAAATTGCAAAGAACTCCCTCCATCTTTAGCCACAGAAGAAAATCTATCATTGCTTCCTCTCCAATATTTTGCTTCTTTTTCATCGTCATCAATATTTTCCGCTTCCTCAAAACTGCTATTGGCAATTAAATTTAAATTCGTCGCTTGGTCTGTTTTATAAAACTCGCTACATCCTTCTTCATTGCATTGGGCAACATTTTTATTAAAATAGATTCTATCGGTTTTTTCTTCCGGATCAGCGCCATTTGGCCTATCCTGCCATTTGTATTCATCCCCAACTTTCTCTTGATAAGTTGAATACCACTTGCATCCAACATCATCAGCCGAACAAGGCGGACCATAATCAACCGTACTTATTAAATATGATTCTACTTCTCCGCTTCTCGTGCGGAGAGCTCGACAAGATTCAAATTGAGAATCGCAAGGATCACCGGGTAAACGCCAAACATTTTTTTCTCTGGTGCAATAACCCCAGCCACCTTCACAATTTCCATCGCCATCTTCGGCAATACAAGACGGCGCATCAACACAAGTTTCGGCTCTTGTACCCTCTATTGAAATTGCCCCGTAAACTCTAGCCCTACATTGATGAGCCGGAACTTTTATAACCCAATTCGGATCAATGAGGTGGCACCACGGGTGATCATTATCGGCAATTCCTTTGGAATTACAAGTATTAAAACCTTTTACCACTGTTTCCAGAGTTGTCCCTGTTCTATCTCCAGTGGCTAGATTTGCCGCCATCTCCCAACCAACTGGAATAATTCTATATTTTCTTAATTTAACTAAATTGCTATAGCAATAGCCTTTTTGAAAACAATATTGATCATTATGACGAGTATCACCGGATGAAATTAATGGCCATGTTCCTTTTAATAGTCCGTCTTTGATTGCTTCTGCGACTGTAATCGGATCTCCCATAGTCGCTTGAGTGATAGCTTGAGCAAATTGTCCATCCAAAACACAATTTTCCGGAGATTTATTGACTCCCGAAGGGCAAGTCATCATTTCAACCAATGGATCGTATTTGCCTGTCTCCTGAATCTTTGGCGCAAGAAAATCGGCAAAGGTTGCCTCTGCCACTGCCCTGCCACCCAAACCGGCAAATTCCGGGTTATCCAGCCCGCTTCCTCCTTTGGGAAAAAGCTTGCCAATATCTTTTATAGAGGACAAACCGTGCATTACTCTATCCATCAACTTTGAAGCAAGAGTATTTACAAAATTGGAAGCAATACCGCCAAGCATACCAAGAGCATTGTATCCAATCAATGCGCCGGCTGAACTAGACTTGCTACCAGCCGATTCTATATCTGCTTCAGTCGCGCTTTTCGGATCAATTTGTTTGGTAATGGAATCTTTTATAACACCTGAAGGTGTTTTAATTCGCTTTGTAATTAATTCTCCAACTGATTTGAATCCTTGCCCTTCTTCTCTCTCCTTTGTAGCCTTTTTCTCGCTGTCCCGCATCCCTTCTTGCATTGTACCATGCGCTTGCACCCAAGCTCCTAAACCACTGCCACTTCCGGGGCTAAATTGTAAACTGACACGACTCAAAACTTCCGGAGTGCTGGCTTCGGTAATAAATGTATCCCATTGATCAACAATATTAGACCATTCGCAACGCGGTTGCGGTCCATTGGGAGCAACTGATCCGGCAAGACTTAAACCAATATTCAAACGAAATTGCGGATCCGGCGGCATACAAAGATTTCCAAGACCGGATCCCTCCAACTCATCGCCATAAGCCTCGCCTAATGACCCGATAAATTCTCCGGCAGAATTAAGTCCTGTTTCAGAAAGATACGATCCCCAATCTTGAGTAAAAAAAGCCGGAGTTTGCCCCGAACCCAAGCTGGCGACAGCCACGGCCGCGTCGTAAGCGATTTTGTTGGCAAAATATCCAACTGCGTTGGTCACTGCAGAAATAAGACCCATCCACCACGAACCTTGCAACTCTTCCAATCTTTTTGCCGCAGCTCTATCTATGGTCTCCTTAACACTCGCAGAATCTAGAATAGCATTGCTAGTTGGCAACCCCTGCGCCTCGGCCGACTTTACATATAAAAATAACCCACTAAAAACTTGAGTAAAAATAAACAAACCCAAAATCAGAATATGGGCGTGTTTTTTTAATTTTGATGGGAAGTTAAATAACACAAGGTTAGTTAAAGGTTAAAAGTGAGAAGTGAAAAGTTACGGTTAAAAATTGAATTTGAGATCAATGGAATAGCAGGCTTTAGCCTGCGCCTTACCCGCCTACACTGGGGGCTACGGCAAAACAAGATTGACGCGAACTAAAGTTCACTATTCCTTAACTTCTTTCATCGCTTCTTTTAAAACATCAAGCAAGGTCTCGTCGTCAACGCTATTTAAGGTCGCCTCATCCATTCCGGATTGCAACAGCAATTCTCTGATTTGCGCCGGAGTCAAACTGGCTAAATCAATTTCCGAAGAAACCGCGCCTTCATCTTTTGGTGGGACAGTATCCGCCGGAACAGTTTCATCCGTCTCGTCTATTGTTTCTGTTTTTAAATTTTGAACCGCGCTCGCCGATCCGGTTTCTTTTACAACTTCGGCGTAAGCAGCCATCAACGCTTCGTCATCAAGCGAGGCAAGCATTTCTTCGCTCGCTCCCGATTGTCTCAAGGCTTCTCTCACCATTTCCGGCGTGGCATTGCCATCCAAAAAAGTATCCACACTCGGCAAAACAATTTCTCCCGAAGAAGTCTTCGCATCATCCCCGACCGCGATAGCGACTCCGCAACTTTGTCCCGAAGGACAATTTGGATCATTTCCCGAATCAATTTCCATTTTATCGGTGAACCCGTCGGAATCGGAATCATCAAGATAGGCGCTAGTTTTATAAACATATTCTTCATCAAAATCAGTTAGACCATCACTATCAGTATCTTTTTTTTGTTTTTCAATCATTGTCTCCAGTTCTTTTTGATCAAGAGATTTGAAATTTTTTAAACCGGTTGCTTTGCCTAAAAAAGGAGCCTTAATCCGATAGTTAAATTGCCATAAACCAAAACCGACAATCGCGATTCCCACAATTAAAAAAACTCCCAGCCCTAAACTCTTTTTTCCGGACCAGTTATTTCCGCCTCGCTCTTCTTGTAACATATCCCCCATAGCTTCACTTATTATTAAAATATTATACCATCTGAAAATTTCTATGGCAAATATCTATAAGGTGAATTTTGTGGATAAAGTTTTGAGGAAGATTTTATATAAATAAGCCGTTACTTCTTAAATAAAAAATGGCTACTTTATTAAATAAAGTAGCCATTTTTTATTTTTCCGACTAGTACTAGTACAAAATTTGAATTTCATCAAAACCGATTTGGTATCTTCCTGCTTCGCAAGTATTATCACTCAACCACGTATTTCTTATGTCAAAAAGTCTGGCTGTAGTAATCCATGCGTCGGAATAAGCATATTGATTTAGCGAACGACTGTAAGATGACGCGCCGTTATAAGTGATAAGGTATGGCGCGCTCCTTGTTGTAGCGTTGACCCGAGGAACAAAAATCTTATGAGTCCCATACTGAGGAGAATCGATATTGTCCCAAACCGCGGAATTTGTTGATCCAATACATCCTGCGGTATAGGTATATTTCATATAGGCGGGACTGCAACTGCTCAAATGGCCACAATAACCCTCACCATTTCTAGTGTACCAATAAGCTAATGGCCCATACTGTCTGTAATAACCTCCATTGTTAGCGTATATATAAACTCCAGACAACGCTTTGGCTATTTTTGCCCCATAAAGACTAAAAAAAGTTGAAAATATCAATGCGGTGCAAATAACAAATAAATATTTTTTAGACATAATATTCCTTAATTAATACTAAAAGTGTTGGTATAGCTGGCAAGTTCGCCACCAACGGAAATCCCGACTTGCACAAAACGATACATCCCCTGCAATTCCTTTGTTTTGTCCACCCACCTAAAAAAATACATTGTCTTTTCTTTATTACTATGATCGGCGATTAAATTGTCAACATTAATATTAGTATTTTTACTGATAATCTGGCGGGCGGTTTTTTCAAGCTGAGCCAAAGAAAGAGCTGGCGAAATTTTATATTCTTGCGCCTTAGTCTCGCTCAATTCAAGTAATCTAGGCCCAAATTGAATTATATTGTTATTGAGAGCATTTATTTCATACTGATTTGCATCTACATAATATATTTCCGCAGGAGTATTACTGTCATATGCCGAAGGGGTGGTAAATTTATAGGCTGGCATTAAATTTTGGTCTCCCCTAAAATCACGAATTTTAGCGATAGCAATTTGGCGCTGATTTTCCGGACGGGCAATTAGCGCGTCAATCTGTTGCGAGGCTTCGTCGTGCAATTTTTGCACCCTCGTGGCCGATTCTCCGCTAAAAAATTTTCCAAATCTTGTTTGCGTAAATTCACCGCTCGCCAGTTCTTTATTAACGGCATCCTTTAGGCTTTTCACTATTACTCCGATTTTATCGCCCACCAAGTCGCTTTGGGCGCTTACGCCAACAAGTACGCTAAAAAATACTACAACGCCAACAAAACCAAAAACAAAAATTTTACTTTTACTCATAAATATAGTGATTTAAATTAATTATATGCCTTTTATTTCACCTCCTCTCCGGCGAAGATATTCTTACGTTAAATTAATAAAAAAATGCGGACAAAAATGCCGCAAAATAATTACACGAAGTAAAATAGTAATTAAAATTTTCCCTCTCCCTGTATCCATAAAAATATTCCCTAATATTTTTATCTTTTCTACTTTTAATATATCACCTTGGAATACTTGTAGCAATTTTATGCCTGTGGATAAATATTTACTCTAGTAATTTCAAATGTTATTTACAGGCGCCTTTAATCCTCTTTCCTCAAGAGTTTCTAAAAATAATTCAATGGCTTCTTTCACGTTCTTTTTTGCTTCTTCAACTGTTTCTCCTTGCGTAACGCATCCTGGTAATGAAGGAACTTCAACGACAAAACCGCCATACTCTTCCTCTGGAGTAAATAGAACTGCGTATTCTAATATTTTTGATTTTGGAGACATACTTTTAATTTACCTCGATTTTATAATAACAAAAATGGGGGGAGTGTCAAAGACTCCTCCCGCAATTACTTCTTTATAGTGAAAACTACTCCGTGAGTTGCTATCTTAAGCGCTTGCGGCTTTTTCCTCCACTGCCTTATCTAAATAAAATTCAACATACGACGGCATGTCAATATCTTTTTGTTCCCTCTTGATTTCTTGCCCCATCTTTTCTTTTAATTTGGCAATATCTTTTTCAGACAATATCTGCGTTAAAAAATATACGGCTGCGCCGCGAAGACGATCCTCGTTATAGTGATCGGATTTTTCTATAATCTCATAAAGAGATTCTGCGATGTATTTTTTCTCGCTGGAATATTTTTTGGCAATTTCCACAAGTTTTTTACCAGCTTCAATTTCTTCTATAAACTCGGCTGAAAACGCGGGGCTATTATATACACCCAATAATTCGTAATGTTTTAAGTCTTTCAGGTCTTCCAATAAAATCAATATTTCTTTTGACACATCCGTAGTATCTTCTAATTGCTTGACTCGATTGGAATTTAAACCGGTAATTTTTTTAACAAATTTTGGATGCTCTTCTCCGTAAATCTTTTGTGATTCCAAAACATCTTTGTACCATGGCATTGTTTTTCTCTGCTCGCGTAATTTTTCACCGGGAGATAATAACGAACTGCTGGCTAAAATAAAATAATTAGAAAAAGGCTGATTGGTAAATTGACCGTCTCTTAGACTGGTATAAATTCTTGTGCCTGCGGCAAAACGGGTTATCGCCCAATCTCCTCCGTAAACACGCGCGACATCTCTTAATCTATGCCTGTATTGTCCTTGCGTACCATATTTACTCATAACTTGCGTGTCCAGCCCCGACCACGAGCTAAGCATGGTTATTGAATGGCTGGTTTGTCCACTTTGCCAAAAAATAATAGCGTCTCCGCTTCTAGGGCTGGAGGGGCTATACGGTCTGTCGTAATTTATATAAGGTTCGGCAAGTGAAATCCATGATCTTCTAAGGTCAAAAGTCCTGCCATGACAGTTCCACGCTCCTGTTCCCGAAAATACCCTATCTCGAGATAAAAAACTATAGCTCCTCTCAAATGTAGCATCTGCTGTAGGACAGCCATTTGGACCACAAAAACCATAATGTCCGTGAGAGACAGAATGCCAAGTGGCAGTTACGACTGAATGTGCCTCTGTTAAGGCTGGCATAGATAAAAAGGCAAATAATGAAACTGCTACCATCATTAAGTTAAGTTTAAATTTTGTCATATTATCTAACGGTTATTTTTAAATTGAATATCAAAAATTTAGTTACTTTCATGGCGACTTACCGGAAAGGTAATTAGCAAGTTCATCTATATAAAACGGTACCATGCGTTTTGTATCTTTATTGTATATTAAAAATTGTATAAAACCTCCACGCTCATTAACAATATCTATAAAAATAGCTTGGGGACCGAATAAGCCACCACCAACACAATCAGCCGGAGCGCACGACAATATTCTTAGATTACCCAGCGAACCTTTGAAAAGTTCTTTACCGCCCAGCATGACTGCCGCTTGTTCCGGCTTGGCGTCAATATATGGGAGTTTATTGATTTTTTCAAATGTTTTATTTTTCAATATTAATTCCGCCGCTACGGCATCATAAAAAATTACGTCCGTGTCATCTAAAAGTAATTCTCTTTTTCTATTCTCACTTATCGTAAAAATCTGAAAATCTGTTTTGGGTGTATTCGTTTTAACGCCTTGTTTATTTCGTAAATAAAAAAAGACAATACTAACTAATATTGCCACTAGTGAAATCGAAACTACAATAAAGATTTGTTTTCTCTTTATATCCATAAAAATATCCCCCAATATTTTTATCTTTCCTTTTCTTAATATACCACCGCAAAATACTTGTAGCAACTTTATGGCTGTGGATAAATTATAATTATTTTAATTTATTCCCTAAATTTATCCAATCGTCCACGCTCAAATCCTGCGCTCGGACTTGAATATCCAAACCTAAATCCAGTAAAATATTTTTTACTTCTTCGCTCTTTAGGTGCAACCCATTTGTCAAATTATTATGTAGCTGTTTTCGTCGCGCGGAAAACCCAACTTTTACTACTCTAAAAAAATCTTTTGGAGCTATTTTTTTAATATTTTTTTCTGTTTGTTTTTTGATATTTGAAATTTTTAAAATAGCCGAATCAACTTCCGGAGCGGGATAAAAAGAGCTTCGGGGTACTATCTCAATTATTTCCGGCTCCCCGAAGAATTGAACGGAAATAGCAAGAATACTCATCTCGCCCGCTCGTCTCGCCGTAGCATTGCAAAGGAGGGGAAGAGCGCAGATCCTCTCGGCTACTTCTTTTTGTACCATAACTACCATTTCGCTGGGTCGAGGTTCACTTTCTAAAAATTTTCGCAAAACTATTGATGTTATTTGGTAGGGTAAGTTAGCGACGATTTTATATGAATAACTGATAACTGGTAACAAATTACTGGGAATCTGCAAAACATCTTTTTCAATAATTTCTACGTTTTTATAATTTTCTAAATTTCTCCTTAGGATCGGCAATATCCCTCTATCCGACTCAACTGTGATAACTTTCCCCGCTTTTTGAACTAATCTCTCCGTCAAAGTGCCAAAGCCGGCGCCGATTTCCAAAACAATATCGTTTTTTTTGAGGTCAGCGGTCTCAACTATTTTTTCTAAAACATTTTTATCAATCAAAAAATTTTGTCCTCGATCTCGGCTTGGACTAATATTATTTTTTCGAAGAAACTCTTTAATTGTTTCGGACGAGGTTAAATCCATAATATATTTTATAATAGTCTTTTGTCATCCCCGCGAAGGCGGGGATCCACTCTCAATTTTACAAAAGTAGATTCCCGCCTCGCTGAAGCTATGGCGAAGCGGGCGGGAATGACAGGAAATTACATTAAACAATACAACAAAGACATGATTGCTCCCAAAATAAAAATCATCGCCCAGTTTCCCGGGAAGAAGAAAAGCAAAATAAGAGCCAGTATACTCACAAGAACTTTCCCCAGAGACAAAGCCATTTGGAAAAAAATAATTTCCTGCATTACGCTTTTATCCTTTGCTTCTTCATAAGTAATGCTTGTAAAAGGAATATATATCACTCTTTTGGTTACTCTGTATAGAAAATCGGCCACAAAAACTCCCAAAGCGGAAAAAGCAAGGGATTTTAAAATCCAACTCAATAAAGTAAAACCGACTCCCACTTTTAACATTTTCCTTTTTGGCGCCCTGTCAGCGAGCCAACCGAAGTATAATGTCAATAAAGTGGCTAAAAATATTGAAGTTGAAACAAGGAGTCCGATCTTGTCATATTCTCCAATAACTAAAAAAATAAACAATGGCCACAAAACAAGAGCTATGTGCTCTTCTCCAAAACCCAAATAAGCAAAAAGTTTTCTCCAATTTTCCTTGATGAAAATCTTCTTCATTGCTTCCTTGTATGAAAAATAAACAGGAACAAACTTTTCCGGCGTAGTTAAAAGAGGAATATTGGAAATTAAAATTAAAAAAGATACTATTATAAATAGTGGTTTAAAGCCGAAAATCGTCAAAAATATTCCTCCCAAAAAAGGCCCGATAATCCAAACAATAGAACTTGCAACCACCATGTTAGAAATTTCCTTCCCCCGTTCCTTCCCTTTCCCAAACCGAGCAAAATCGGCGTGATAGCCCGGCCAATAAAGCATTTTTTGCAAAGAAAAAGAAATGATCGCGCTGGCAATAAAAAATGGATGATAAGGGATAGCAAAGAGAGACAAATAAAAAATTATGAGAAATGGAGAGCTGTAAATAATACTATGCTCATAGCCATAGCTCCTTGCCAACTTCCCGCCCAAAGGCGCGAGAAAAAAATATATCGCATAGACGGCGATATAAAAAAGAATTATTTTTTCCACGGAAAAACCGATAGTGTAAAGATAAATCGGCTCAAAAATACTGACAGCCGAAACCGCAAAATCCAAAATGGCCGTGGACAAAAACAACTCTTTAACTTCACGCGACATTTTGCCGGCAAAATATTTATGAAAAAAATTTTTTAAAAACACTCCTTGCAAATTTTATTTGTTATTTTTAAACCACTCCACCGTCTTTTTCAATCCCTCACTAAAATTAACCCCAACCTTCCACCCAAAATCTTTCTTGATTTTTGAAGCATCAAGACAACTCCTCTTCTGCTCTCCCAAAACGGCATCAATATGCTTTTCTTTTACACTAGCTCCAGTTAATTTAACCAAATTTCTAAATATTTGGTTAACACTCGTCTCAACTCCAGTCCCGACGTTATACGAACCAACTTTTTTATTTTTTAAAGCTAAAACATTAGCTCGGGCAACATCGCCGACAAAAACATAATCTCTTGTCTGCCTGCCTTTGCCAAAAATCAACGGTTCTTCTCCCTTTAATAATTTTCCCGTAAAAATAGCGATCACTCCCGCCTCCCCTTTTGAGTCTTGACGTGGGCCGTAAACATTGGCGTAGCGAAGAGCAACATAGGGCAGATTAAAAACTTTGGAATAATAATGAAGATAATGCTCAATAGAAAGCTTTGAAACGCCATAGGGAGAAATCGGAGCGGCTAAATAGTTTTCAGGCGTGGGGATAATTTTCGCGTCGCCGTATATCGCCCCGCCGGTTGAAGCAACAACAATTTTTTTAACTTTATATTTTACACAATTTTCTAAAATATTTAGCGAACCGATGATGTTATTTTCCGCGTCCCAAATAGGCTTTCGGACAGATTCGCGAACATCAAGATGTGCCGCTTGATGACAAACATAATCCGGCTTTTCTTTTTTAAAAATATCCTCAATCCCCTTGTCTCTAATATCAACTTGATAAAACTTCGCCTTGGGATTTAGATTTTCTTTTTTACCGGTAGATAAATTATCAACCACAACAACGCTATTTCCATCTTCTATTAAAGCGTCAACGATATTGGAGCCGATAAACCCCGCTCCGCCAGTCACTAATACGCGAATCATAAGCTAATTAAAGCGAATAATAAACGAATGTTAAATGTTGGGATTAACCACGCGTTTATAAACTACGCCATTAGAAGTAAAATAAATTAAAATTGCTAACTTAAATTTGGTAGCGTTTAAATATTCAAGCACTTGTCGTATGTGAATGTTTTTTACAATGGGCACAACTTTTAACTCAACTATTACTTTATTATCAACAATAAAATCTAATCTATATTTTCCTATTTCTTGACCGTCATATATCAATTTAATCTCTTTCTCGCGTATAAAAATAATTCCTTCCGTAGATAATTCTTTAGCATAAGCTCTTTGCATGTATAATTCTCGGCATCCAAATCCTAAAGAATTATAAACCTTAAAAGCGGTTCCAACTAATTTATAGCTAAGTTCGGGGTAAACAATTTCCTCCCGCATATTCGCTTATGATTTGCTTTCTATTCGCTTAGTGATTTGTCTAAGATACTCTTCGGCGAACAACTCCAGCTCCCCATCTAAAACTGCGTCTGTATCAGCCGTTTCGTATTTTGTCCTATGGTCTTTTACCATTTTATATGGCTGAAGAACATAAGATCTAATCTGATTCCCCCAAGCAGCCATAACCCCGGCTTTCATTTTTCCAATTTCTTTCTCTTTTGTTTCTTCCTGCAATCGTAATAACTTTGTTTTCAAAATCTTCAAAGCTATTTCCCTATTTTGCGTTTGCGATCGCTCATTTTGACAGCTTACTGTAATTCCTGTTGGCAAATGGACCAATCTTACTGCCGAATATGTTGTCTGGACAGATTGTCCGCCGTGTCCGCTTGATAAAAAAGTATCTATGCGTAAATCCTTCGGATCAATTTCAATTTCCGAAACATCATCAAGCTCTGGCAAAACTTCCACAAGAGCGAATGAAGTGTGACGCATCTTTTCCGCATCAAACGGAGAAATGCGTACCAGTCTATGAACGCCCGATTCGCTTTTTAACCATCCATAAACCATTTGACCACTTATTTCCAAAGTAACATTTTTAATCCCCGCCTCTCCTCCGCGATTCTCGTCAATAATTTTAGCTTTCCATCCTTTCTTTTCGGAAAATCTTAAATACATTCGCAAAAGCATTTCCGTCCAATCCTCGGCATCAGTTCCACCCGTTCCGGCATGGATACTCAAAATCGCATTTTTACTATCATATTCTTTATCAAAGAAAATCTGAAACTCTAATTTTTTATATATTTTTTCAAGCTCTTCTGCTTTAATTTTTATCTCATCAATCATTTTCTCCTCATCGGCAACCTCGGACAATTCAAAAATTTCTTCCGCTTCTTTTTTTAAATTTTCCCAAGCTAAAAATCTGTCTTTCAACGCTTTTAATTCTTGGGTGATTTTTTTTGCCTCGTTTGTATCTTTCCAAAAATTCGGCTCGTTCATTTTTTCTTCAAGGGCAATGATCGTTAGCTTATCTTTTGGAAGGTCAAAGTAACCTCCAGGCGACAGAGATTTTCTCTATTAAATTTTTTAATTGTTGGGTGATTTCTTTCATAAAAACTAATTGTCATTCCCGCGCAGGCGGGAATCTACTTTTTTAGAAGAGTGGATCCCCGCCTTCGCGGGGATGACAAAAAACAAAAACAAATAACATCAAATGTCGTTAAATTATTCCTTAAATTCCTCTAAACTCACCTTTACCATTTTTTCTTTTCCTTTGCTTAAAACTTTCAATTCTATCTCCTCGCCGATTTTGTGTTTGGCGATTTCATTCGCCAGCGGGTGCTCCCCGTCTATTTTCTGACCGTTAATTTCTAAAATTATATCATTCTCCACCAAACCCGCTTTATCTGCCGGCGAACCCGGAATAATTGCTAAATCCGTATCTACTTTGCCTCTTACTACCAAAGCTCCATAGCTTACCTCAATATGGTTATTTTTAGCAATAGTCTCATCCAAAAGAATATATCTGACTCCCAACCACGGCCTGACGATTTTTCCATTAGTTTTGACACTTTCTATCGCCTGCTTGGCAACATTTATCGGTATAGTAAAGCCAATCAATTGCCCCTCTCCGCTTACTGCCGTATTTATTCCAATTACTTGCCCGGCTAAATTGACGAGCGGTCCGCCGGAATTTCCCGGATTAATCGCCGCGTCTGTTTGAATGGCCTCCTCAATGACTTCCGATCCTCCGCTTTTATCGCTTGCCACCACCCTTCTTCCCACTCCCGAAATCACCCCTTTGGTTACAGTATTTTTATATTCGCCCAGCGCATTTCCAATCGCAATAACTGTTTGACCCAACTCTATTGTATCAGAATCGCCCAATTCCACTGTCGGCAATCCCTTTGCTTCAATTTTAATCACGGCTATATCAAGGAATTGGTCCGTGGCAATTACCTTAGCATCATATTTTTGATTATCGTTGGTAAGAACCGTATATTCCGCCTCTTTGTCGGAAACAACATGTTTGTTAGTCAAAATCAAGCCGTCCTCGGAAATGATAAATCCTGTTCCGCCACCGATTTCCTGCTTATTCCCCTCTCCCGGCTTACCCCCTTCACTTGGGGTGGTGGGGGCGGGCGAACCAAAACTAAATCCAAAGGGAAAACCAAAACCGGGAAAAAATGGATTGGTGCCGGTGGAATTGTATAATTTGCTTAAATCTTTAGAAATTATAATGGAAACAACTGATGGAGAAACTTTTTTTACCGCTTCAATCGTCGCAGAGTCTTCAACTACAGCTTGAGTTTTATTTTCGTTTGCCTGATCGTTTTCGGCATTTTCAGTACCCCCCAAGAATCTATCTTGAAACCAAGGAATTATATGACTTTCCCCATAAACCCCTCCCAAAACTCCGAGCGAACCGCCCGCAAAACCTCCAAACAAAAACCCGACTATTATTGTAATCGCAAATACTTTTTTGATGTCTTTTTTTTCTAACATAATATTTGCAAGATCTCAAATCTTAGATATCAAATGTCAAAACCGGACTTGCGTCTCCTCCCCTTAAGATAAGGGGAGGATAGGAGGGGTTATGAGGGATGAATTTATAAACAAAGATTCATAACTCCCCTTAATTCCCTCTTAGCTTAAGAGGGGAAAATCGCTTAGTGTTTTGAAATATAATTCTAGAATATGAGAAAAAATAAAATGTTTTTAAAATTTCTTTATAATTTTAACACAAAACTAAACAATTTTTTAGAGAATTGATTATGAGTATATTATAACACGCGGATAATCTAAATTCAAAGAAAACTCCTTATTTTAAATCAGAAATAAGGCGTGTAAAACCAGCAGTGTTTACCCAGTAGTTATTAGGATTATTATTGAGGAATTTTTTTATTTCTTTTCTCTGCGTGGTTATTTTGTCGCCGTGTCCATTTTCGCTCAATAAAATATTAGAATATTTTCCATCTAGAAATGAAATATAAGAAACTCCATTTTTTTCGTTTAGATTAAGTATTTCAATCAACTCTGAGATTTGTTTATCTTGACCACCTCCGGCGGTGTTAAGATGTTTGGCTTCGCAAAGCAAAATTTTATTATTCGCCTTAATTATCAAATCAAGAGTTTTGTTTTGCTTTTTAGCATTAATTTTCACATCCAAATTTTCGCGGACATTTTTTAAGTTGAATTTTTTAGAAAATTTTACCACGCAATAATTAGTTTTTAAAAAATCATCCAATCAAAAACTTCCTTAAATCCTTGTTTTTTTAAAATAAAGATAAGTTTATTTTCACCGCTTTTACCCTTTTTGCGAGATGAGTTTGTGTCTAATATCGCCTGCACCCATTCTTCTGGCGCTATTTCATTTAAAACTCTTTTAGCAAAATATCTTTCGGTTATTTTTTTATTATTTTCAAATTTTTCCATTTGACCAATTTTCAAAACAACTTTTGCATAGGTGAAGATTGTCGTCATTTATTGGTTCTTCTACATCAAAAGTATCAAAATTTTTATCTTCATTATAATTTCCTTTTTTATCTATATTGTATTTAACCCAAATTTTTTGTAAATTAAACCTTGAATTTTTATTGCAATAATAACATTTTATAAAATTTTCTTTATTCATATTTTTTTATTTTTTATGTTAATTATTCATATTTTGCTCCATTATTCTTATGAAATTAGACAGAGATGTGGCATCAACACCAGTTCTGTAATACCAATCCTTATATTTTTTCCAGCCAGTTCTTGTTCCATGTTTATTAAATTCCTCGAATTCTTTTTCAGTTAATAAAACATTTCTGTTGCCATTATTGTTTAATAAATTTTTAATTTTATTTATTTTTTCACCATTAGCCTTATCTATTAACGAAATTGTTTGTTCAGCAAAGCGAGTGGTTAATGGAATTTCATTTTTTGTTGTCGACGATGTTATTTTAACGCTAATTTTGCTTCTGTCTATATTTTGGGAGTTCTTATCGTCTAAATTTCCACCTAGACACTTAAATAATATACAAGCTTTGTAAAATTCAATTTGATAAAATTCAGTAGTATTTATTCTTTTCAGTACTTGTTTGCATATTTTTTCAATAACTAAAACTGTTGTACTTTCAAAATCAAAAATTGCTAATTTATTTTTCTTTGATTTCTCATTACTTTCGAAATATCTATGTGCATTTTTTGCTCGCTCTAAAGTTCCAATACCTATTTTACAAACATCTTTAATATTGTGCTCAAAAATATACAAAATTTGTTTTTCAGTTATTTTGCTCATAATTTTTTATTTCTTTAATTATAAATCAATCGGCATGAAACACATAAATCATTTTTAACACTCTTTATCTTATAAATAAATTCTCCGCCAAATTGCCAGCCACATTTTTTTTCCAACGTCAATTTAATTTTTTTATTTTCCGGGTAAATTGTCGCATTTATAATATTTTTTTCGGATATTTTTTGTTTTTTCTTAAAATAAAATGAAATCACATTATAAGTGGTATCGTCAAAAACTTGTTCCGAAAAAATATTTAATTTTATAATTTCAAATTGTGCAAAAAATAATTCTCTGATTTTTTTTGAATTTTCCGCACATAAAAAATTCAAAGGAACTATAATTATACCCTCCTCACAATTTAAGATGGAAAAAATGGAAATCTGATACAAATCCTCAAAGCTTGAGTTTATTCCGAAAAAAAATTTTCCCTTTATTTCGCCAGATGCCTTATTCTTATGCAGATAAGGCGGATTAGTGCAGACAAATTTATAATCTTTAGGCGAGTTTATAGAATCGTTTAGAAAAACGTTTTTACCATCTATATAATTTTTGTCACAATCAAACCCTGTGGCTTTTTTACATTTGTTATCTCTTGACCAGTTCAACAAATCCTGATTGCCGGCAAAGGGGTCTATAACTTCTTTGTTTACGACAAATTCACTAAACCCTTGCAGAATTTGGTCGGAATTGGTAGTGAAAAATTGGCCTAAATTGCGTTTTTTGGCGATTTCATTCATATCTATATTATAGCGTAATTTGGCTTAAAATAAAAATAATTTTTTATGCAATTCCACGAGCAGAAAAAACACCTTATTGCCCCTATGTAAAAAATAAAAAAACTTATTTTTCCTTATTATCAAAAAGCAAATTTTAAAAAAGTATGCAAAAAAATATCACTCTCCCCTCACCTCACAAACCTCAAAATAATCTTTTATTTTTTCCCTAATATCTTCCAAAAAATCTTTACCATAAGGCGTCACCTCTCTAAAATCCGGATTCAACATTTTTTGCTCGTGTTTAAATTGCTGTAAATAATATTTTTTCGCTCCCTTAATTTCATCCGCTATTGCCAAAAGGTCTTCTTTTGTGTGCAAACCGGGAACAACTGTTGTTCTAAATTCATAATCAACCCCACTGTTTCTTATTATTTCCACGCTCTTCTTAATATCTTCTATGTTGACTTCTACACCAGCCGTTTTGGCATAATTAGATTTGAAATTATTTTTTAAGTCCATTGCGATATAATCAAGCAATTTTTCATCAAGCAGTTTTTTCAAAATTTCCGGATTTGTTCCATTAGTATCCAGTTTTACTAAAAATCCCATTTCTTTTATTTTTCGCAAAAAAATTTCCAGATCAGCGTGAACGGTCGGCTCTCCGCCCGTCACACAAACTCCATCAAGAATTCCTTTCCTTTCTGATAAAAAATTAAAAAAAAGCTCTTCGCTAATCATTGGGCGCAGACTAAAATCTACTACTCCTTCTTTTTCTTTTGCGTCTTTGCGGTCATTTTCGCGTCTTTGCGTTACCAATTCGGGGTTATGACAAAATGGACAACGAAAATTACAGCCGACTGTAAAAACAGTACAGGCGACTTTACCCGGATAATCAATTAAAGTTAGTTTTTGCAAACCGCCAAGAAGCATAATATTATCTTAATATGAAACATGGTAACACAAAATGTTACCATGCTCCCATGTTCTTATGTTTTTCCTTCTATTCCTCTTGCAATTGCTTGTTGTAAGCCTGCCTAACGTCAAATTCCGCCCTTTTCCCGTCGTTCCACTGGCTTGTTGGTCGTAAGTAGCCCACCACTCGTGAGTAGACCTCACATGGTTGTCTTTTTGTTTCTTTTTCCTCCATATTTTTTTATATAATTATTAATAAACTCTAAATTCGAAATCCCTCTCTAGCTCTCCCTTTTTAAAAAGGAGAGAACCTGCTAACTGCTTTCTTGCTTATCAGCTATTTCACTTTTGTACCCAATTTCTTCGTCGCACGACGGGCAAAATTTATGCTCCCCGGATAAATAACCGTGTTTTGGACAAACGCTGAACGTTGGCGTAAGAGAAAAATAGGGCAATTTAAAATTTTCAGCAACTTTTCTGACTAACTTCTTAGCTGCGTCTCCCGACGGCAAACGTTCTCCAATAAAACCGTGCAGTACTGTACCTCCAGTATACCTTGTTTGTAGGTCGTCTTGCAACTTTAACGCTTCTATAAAATCATTAGTGAAATCAACGGGCAGATGAGATGAATTTGTATAATACGGAACAGCCCCGTTTTCTTTGACAGCTTTTTCGTTGGCCGAAATAATATCGGGATATTTTGCCTTGTCTTTTTTAATCAAGCTATAACACGTCCCTTCAGCCGGAGTAGCTTCCAAGTTATAAAGATTATTTGTTTCAAGCTGATAGTCCATTAATCTTTCTCTCATGAAATCAAGTACTGATTTGGCAAAGTCATGCCCACCTTCCGTGGTAATGTCTTTCCCTAAAAAATTAAGACACGCCTCATTCATTCCAATTAATCCGATTGTATTAAAATGATTTCTCCAGTATTCATTAAATCTGGCTTTTATCGGAGCGAGATAATGCCGACAATATGGATAAAGTCCTTTATCCGTCAGGCTCTCTATGATTTCTCTTTTTATCTCCAAGCTTTTCCTTGATAAATCCATCAGTTTGGCCAGTCTTTCAAAAAATTCCGTTCTTGTTTTGGAGAGATAACCGATTCTCGGCATGTTTATTGTTACGACCCCAATTGATCCTGTCAATGGATTTGCCCCAAATAATCCTCCGCCTCTTTTTCTTAACTCGCGATTATCAAGCCTTAATCGGCAACACATGGAGCGCGCGTCTTCGGCTTTCATATCGGAATTAACAAAATTGGCAAAATAAGGAATGCCATACTTGGCGGTCATCTCCCAAACCGGATCCAGTTCCTTTTTGTCCCATTCAAAATCCGGCGTGATATTATAGGTCGGAATCGGAAAAGAAAAAACTCTTCCCTTGGCATCACCCTCAAGCATCACTTCGGCAAATGCCCTATTGATCATATCCATCTCCGGCTGAAAATCTTTATACTTTTCTTTTTGAGGTTTTCCCCCAATAATAACCGATTCCTCGGCCATTGTGCTCGGCGGATTCAAATCCATTGTAATATTGGTAAATGGCGTTTGAAAACCGACACGGGTGGGAACGTTAAGATTAAAAACAAATTCTTGAATTGCTTGTTTAACGTCTTTATAGCTCAATTTATCATAACGAATAAAAGGAGCCATGTAGGTATCAAAATCCGCAAAAGCTTCGGCTCCAGCAACTTCTCCCTGGAGAGTATAGAAAAAGTTAACAATTTGTCCCAAAGCGGTTCTTAAATGATTCGGCGGTTTTGATTCTATTTTTCCGGAAACTCCGCCAAATCCCCTAACCAATAAATCTTGCAAATCCCAACCGCAACAATATGCCGCTAAAATTTGCATATCGTGAATATGAATATCGCCATCCAAAAAAACATCTCTTATTTCCGGAGGATAAACTTTATTTAACCAATAATGAGAACTGATTGCCGAACTGATATGGTTATTCAGGCCCTGCAAAGAATAGGCCATGTTGCTGTTTTCTTTTACCAACCAATCTAGTTTATCAAGATAATCGCCCATTATCTGATTTGAATCAACTAACGCTTTCAATTCGCGAATTTTTGAATGTTGATCTCTGTACAAAATATAAGCTTTGGCCGCTTTTATTTGTTTTGATCTTATCAAAACTTCTTCAACAATATCTTGCAGTTCTTCAATCGCCGGAATGGATCGATAATGAAATTTGTTATTTAAAGCCTTGGCAATTTGATCGGAAATTTTTTGTATTTTTTTCGGATCTTTTTCCCCCACCGCTTCCATCGCCTTTTGAACTGCTATGATAATTTTATTTTGGTCAAAATCAACAATCCGGCCATCCCTTTTTTTAATCTGACTGATTTGATTTTGACTGTACATCATAAAATTTAGAGAATAAAATACAAGATAACATAAAAACAACAGATTACCCAACTTTTAATTTTCAAAACCTTATTTCCTCCGCCCTATTGAGTAAACATCTCTTACTGTCTTATTATCTTGCTATTTTAACATTAAATAGTTTCAATTTTTACATTATTTTTTTTCTTAGAAAAGCGGGGATATCCAAATCCTCTCCCTCTCCTCCTTTTTCATCAATCGCCTTTTTTATATTCTGATTTTTATTACTGTCATCCATTTCCATTCCACTGTCTTCCGTATCTCCAAAATGAGCTATCTTTTTCACCGGTCTTTTTTGAAATTGTCCGGACGAACTCCAATCTATCTCTTTACGTTTATCGGAAACTAAAGGGTTGGGGTTAAAACTGCGACGAGCCGGACTTTCCACATCGCTTACCGCTTTTTTTCTGTCATTAAATCCGGTAGCAATAACTGTTATCCTTATCGCATCCTTCATGTTTTCATTAATGACAGCTCCGAAAATAACTTTTGCGTCCGGATCCGCTGATCCAGTGATAATTTTCGCCGCTTCAGCCACTTCATGCATTCCCAATCCCGGCCCGCCAGTAACAGTAAAAAGTATACCCCTGGCTCCTTCTATTGATTGTTCAAGTAATGGGCTTGATATGGCTATTTTAGCTGCTTCCTCGCCTCGTTTTTCACCACTTGCCTCGCCCAAGCCCATCATCGCCGATCCGGCGTCTTTCATGATCGCCTTAACGTCGGCAAAATCAACGTTGATCAACCCGGGTATGGTAATTAATTCCGAAATACCTTGGACACCACTTTTTAATACCTCATCGCATGTTGTAAAAGCATCAAGCAGAGTGGTTTTTTTATCAATTATCTGAAGTAATCTGTCATTGGGTATAGTAATCAGAGTATCTACTTTCCCTTCCATTTCTTCCAATCCTCTATCTGCGTTGATTCGCCTCTGTGCCCCTTCGAAAGCAAATGGTCTGGTAACCACTCCAACCGTTAACGCTCCCAAATCCCGAGCGATTTGGGCAATAATCGGCGCAGCGCCTGTTCCCGTTCCTCCACCCAATCCGCAAGTAACAAAAACCATGTCTGCTCCCTTTAAAATGTCTCTGATTTCATTTTGGCTTTCTTCGGCCGCCTTTTTACCAATCTCCGGATCCATCCCTGCCCCCAACCCCCTAGTTACCGTTTTTCCTACATGCAACCTGACCGGGGCTTCTGAATAATGAAGCGCCTGAACATCAGTATTGGCAACTATAAATTCAACTCCTTTGATTTTTGACTTTACCATCCTGTTTATCGCCGATCCTCCCGCTCCACCAACGCCAATCACTTTAATCTTGGCAAACGTTTCAATCTCTGGTTTTATTTCTGGCATATTTGAGTAAATTTAGGACTAAGTAAATTAAGTAAATTAAGTTATTGCTTAACTCGCTTAATTTACTCACGCACTTAATTTACTTCTACGGCATCAATGATTTAAACATTTTTTTTATCTTATCCGTAATCCGTCCGACTCCTTTAAATCTAGAAAGAAAACTTCTCCCTCCCCTATCATCATAGACCGCATTTCCCCAAAGAGCCAATCCCAAGGCCGGAACAAAAGAGATATCGTTTACTTTATCAATCACGCTGATAATCTTTTTGGGGAATCCGAGAGCAACCGGTAATCTTAACTTTCTTTTCGCCACTTCAATAATCCCCGGCAGTTTCGCCGTAGAGCCAATCAAGATGACCCCTGAAGGTAAAAGACCGCTTCGATCAATACGTTTTAATTCTTCGTCAACTTTTTCAAAAATTTCCTCAACGCGAGCTTCTATAATTTCGGAAATATATTTTTTGGAAACCAAAGTATTTTCAGTAGGATCAAAATCACCCAGATTGATTTCGTCTTTTTTGTTCATATCTTTGGATGAAGCTGTGCCGTATTCCAATTTTATTTTTTCCGCCGCTTCTAGAGATGTTCTCAAGCCGATCGCAATATCGGAAGTAATAAATTCTCCGCCAATAGGCAAAAATCCGATATGAATAAGATCTCCCCCTTCAAAAACAGCCACTTCGGTTGAAGAACGACCAATATTGACCACTGCCACTCCAAGCTCTTTTTGGTGAGGAGTGCAGACAGCTTCAGAGGCCGCCAAAATGGAAAGAACTGCGTCTTCAATGTCAACACCTGTTCTATAAATACATTTGGTTAGATTTTTAAGATGCGTCCCCATTCCTTGAATAATTTGAGTTTCAACCTCAAGCCTTACTCCGCTCATTCCAATAGGATCCTTGATATTTGTTTGATTATCAATGGAAAATGATCTTGGAATAACATGCAATACTTCAAAATTAGGAGGACAAGCGACCGTTCTAGAGGCTTCTATCACCCGCTCCACATCCCCTTCGTCTATTTCTCCATTTATCCTAGCAACGGCAACAACTCCCTTGCTTTTTTGAAAAATTATATGACCGCCGGAAACACCTACCCAAACTTTTTCAAGAGGAACTCCCGTAATTCTTTCTGCCGTTTCAAAAGCGGCAGCAATGCTTGATGTCACATCTTCAACGCTTGAAATCGCCCCT
This sequence comes from Candidatus Falkowbacteria bacterium RIFOXYA2_FULL_38_12, assembly GCA_001778095.1. Lineage (GTDB taxonomy): Bacteria > Patescibacteriota > Patescibacteriia > XYB2-FULL-38-15 > XYB2-FULL-38-15 > XYB2-FULL-38-15. The sequence continues at coordinate 133,487 of MFGA01000020.1, read as the reverse complement.
TTAGAGATACCTTCCGACGGGGTTTCCACAGCAGCAATAATTCTAGGCAAGCCGTTTTCATCTCTTTGGGCAACCACTACTCTAGTGGTAGTTGACCCAAGGTCTAAACCTGTTATTATTTCACTCCTCATATTAGAACCTTCCGAAATTAAGTTTTATTATTAGACCTGTCGTATAACAATTTTTCGTTACGAAACGCAGTAATTTTAGGATAAATTTAGAAAAGCGATGATGTTTATCCATAGGATAAGCGGAAGAGCTTTTGTAAATTTTTAGCCAAAATTACCAGTTGCAGTAGAAAGAATTGTTATGCGACAGGTCTATTATAAGATATTAAAAAAATTTTGACAAATTATTCAAAATTTTATCAGAGATTAGTCTTTAGAACGATATTTTGCTTATATTACTGAACAAATTTATAAAATAAGGCGTAAAAATCAACAAACCGATTAGGATCGCGCCAATGGAAAAAATCAGAACAACCGCTGCCATCATATCTTTACTGCTTTCCACATACGGATGAAGTCTGGGCTTTAAAACATCAACAAATCTTTCCAAAACGCTATTTATAAGTTCAAGAACAAAGATCAAAGTCATCACTAAAACAACTACGACCAACTCCCATACTTTAATATTAAAACCCAAAGACAAAATTAAAACTAATAATCCTATAAAAACTTGAATACGAAAACTGTGTTCCTCTCTAAAAATTTGAGATAAACCCTTGAGAGAGTAACGAAAACTTCGAATAAATCTTGCTAGGCTCAGCATAAAATTATTTTATAATTTTTTCGTAAATCTTTTTCTGCAAGCCTTCCATTTCGCGCGCTTCTTTTTCACTCTTCTCGTGATCGTAACCGCAAAGATGCAAAACCCCATGGATTAACATAAAAATCAATTCATTTTCCCAGTCAATATTATTTTCTTTGGCCTGACGCTTTACTTGAGGAAGACAAATGACTATTTCCCCAAGAAGCGGGCTGGCGCTATAACCAAAACTTAAAACATCAGTCACCTTGTCTTTGTCGCGATATTTTTTGTTAAGCTTTTTTATTTCGTTGTCTCCGACAATGGCAACGGAAATTTTTCCGCTTTTCCTGCCAATTATTTTTAACGCTTCTGCGACAACTTTTTCCAGTTTTATTTTTGTTATCTTTTCTCCGATTTTTTGATTAACTTCAATTTCATGGCTCATAGTTACCGAACATTGACTTTAAAACTTCTTATAATCATTTCAAAAGTGCTTTTATAGTTTAATTCTGTTTTTACTCCAACATTATAACTGATAGCAAATATTTTTTCTCCGATACTAAAATATGCCGTCAACTCATCCGGGGTTTTAATACCGAATAATCCGTTTTTCGTCGCAGCCGTTCCCACGTCTGCCGGTTTTACCTCCGGCGCTTTTTCGAGATACCAATCCATTAGAGCTAATCCTTCCTTATTTTCGACAACAATAATTTGAATAAATTCTCCCGTTGCTGACGTGATCATTATTTCCTCGTTGGTTTCATTAAGAGCTCCGGCTAACCAATTCTTCGGATAGAAAACTTGAAAATTGTATGTTGGGTTTTTATAAATTTCAACTAGCTTTGTTTCTTCTATTTTTTGAGGGGCAAAGCCCGAAGGATTATACAAATTAATTACTTCCAACCCATCTTTATAACCATCACTATCCGTGTCCGAATTTTCGCCACTTACTCCAAAAAGTTCTTCCTCCATACTCGTTAATCCATCTCCGTCACTGTCGGGAGCCATTGGCAAAATAACCGGAGCCACGGGTTCTGGTTCTGGCGGAAGCGGACAATCGGAAAGACAACTTATTGAATTCTCGTCATCTTCGCATTGCCCATCGCCACAAATAGGAGCGGGAGGAGCCGGAGGTTCTTTTATTGGCTCTTCTTCAACAATGGGCTCGCTTTTAACCGGTTCTTTTCCTATATTCAAGCTTTGGATAAAAAGAAAAATAGCGCCACCAATCAAAAGGACTGCCACGGCAATCAAAACAATAATCAACGTTGGTTTCTCTCGCGGGGTAGCAAGTTGTTGCCTGTTGGGATCAAACGGGGCAGAGACGGGACTCGCGGGAGAAGGAATGGGTGGGGGCAAAATACTCGCCGTTCTTGGCTCTTCGCTAGCCGGCCGACTCATACTACCTTTTTTAGAATAAAACTCCTCGGGCATCACCTTTATGGCAATTCCTTCGGGATCAATAACCGGCGTGGCTGATTTTTTTCCAATTCCAAACATATTTAAATTTAGCTAATAAGTCTATAAGCAGATTAGCAGTGTTCCCCTCCCTTGACGGGAGGGGTTAGGGGAGGGTGACTTGAATAATCATCCCCTCCTCGCCTCCCCTGTCAAAGGGGAGGAACTTGCTAACTTTCGTACTTTTCGATAATTTCGTAGAAGATTATTCAACTACTTCGCTCTCCACGTTATTCACCGGCAATTCATAAAGCTTTCCTGAACCGTTTGGATTATATCCGCCTCTAACTTCTTGTCCATCTCCATAAGTATCTCCGTCAGTATCCGGATTTAATGGATCTGTTTTGTATATTTTTGCTTCTTCCCTGTCAGTCAATCCGTCATCATCAGAATCAACTTTCATCGGATTCGTACCTAGATTAAGTTCTTCGTCGTCTATAATACCATCCATATCTGTGTCTACATCCGCCACTGCTTCGTCCGGAGAAATTTCATTGCCGGACAAACCACCGATTGGTTCTTCAATTTCTTCCGGCGCAACCGGCTCTTCGGGCGTAGTAATCGGGGGAACAGTATTAATAGGACCATTCTCCAAAACTTGCGTAGTGGGGGTTGATAACTGTCTCCACAAAAAATATCCGCCAATTCCTAGAATTAAAACGACTACCACTGCGATAATGCCTAAAAAAACTTTTTTATTACCTCCGCCAATTTGAGGCTCTTCATCACCCAACATATCTCGAGAAATCGGTGAAGGAGCGGGATTTACTGGCATTGAATTAGGGGTGGGAGAGATTGGCTTTACGGCCGCGACGGGGCCAGCCGGCCTTTGATTTGGATTTAAGGTTTGTTGTTTCGCCGGCTCAGTTCCGGCAAACATGTCGTCTGGTTGTTGGTCAAACATAGTATTAAGTTAAAGGTTAAAAATGAGAAGTGAAAAGTTACAATTAAAAGTTTAAAGTTGCCTTTTTCCTCTTAGTTTACTCCAATTTCCCCGCTCCCTTCGGATTATACCCCGCTTCCACTTCCGCCCCATCAAGATAACTATCCCCGTCACTATCCGGATCTTTGGGATCAGTTCCGTATTTTTCTTCGTCGGAATTACTTAGACCATCATTATCAGAATCCGTCCCGCCCAATTCCGCCGAACAACTTTCTCGCGAATCGGCGTCTGTAATATTATCGCAAAAACTTGTGTCGCCCTCTTCAAAAGCCTTATTGGTCAAAATTATATTCAAGCATTTATCTCTTAGCTCTCCCAGCTCGTCGCAATATTTTGCGTCATTTTTTTTATTCACAATGCTAAAAAAGCAAGAATCTCTATAACTTTCGCCGGGAACCGCAAGACAAACTGCCATATCATCGCTCTCTCTGGCTTTATTTCCCAAGATCAAACTCAAACAAGTATTTTTTTCCGCCTCGTCTTTGTGGAGATCGCAACTTTTTTCATCATTTTGGCGAATGGCAATTTCCGTAATGCAATTATTTCTCGCTTTTTCATCCACGACTTCGTTGCATGCTTCCACTTTTAAATCATTTATTGCTTCCATAATTAAAACATTGTCTCCACATCCCTCTTCTCCATTTTCCGCGCATTTACTTTTTTCTTTTTCTATTCTTGCCAATTCAAATGTTTTATTTTCCGGGACTTCTTCCACTATTTTTTCTTGATTTTCTGGCAAATTTTCAGTGTTATTTTTTTGTTTTGAATACCAAAAACCAAAAGCGACTCCAAATAAAATCAAAGCTCCAACCAAGAATGCGATAATAATTTTTGTATTTTTTTGCATAATTTTAGTCTCTATATGTATATTCTCCTATAGACTCACATCGCAAGAGTCTCCGACACATTCCCAAAGATCTTCGGGTGGATACGGCGGGCCAGGGCATATATAAGCTTTTAGATTACTTACACGCGCCTTGCCTATCCCGCCAAAATCTATACTAAAGGGAATATCTGTTTGTTCTTCTTCCTTACAAAAGATACTTCTTAAAAGAGGTATCTCTGCACCCCCTCGCACACCTCCGGTTTCTTGTAAATTTAAATTTATACTTGAGGATGTTAGAGAGGCTATAATAGAACGATAAATTTCATCCAAGTCATTATCGGGAGCGCTTATGTTAGCGTAAGGCTCCGTGGGAGAACTTGCCCAACTCTCCATATTAGCTTCTGCGGATGTGGGACCATAAAATAAAATTGTGTAAATTTCTATATCTCTACCTTTAGCCAATCTAACCTCTTCTCCTGCAACGCATGCGGCAAAATCGTCTCTACTATATCTATCACAAGCAGGATAAACTGCTCTTAGCGCTGGGGTTTCATGAGGTCTCGTCGCTTCTCCATCACTCATTAAAACAATTATTTTTTTACCATCTTCATTGTTTAATATATCTTTTGCCTTCTTTACCCCAGCGGAAATGTTAGTAGCACCTAAAGTCGGAGTATAGGAACCAACTGCGGAAATTAATATGTCTTTCCCTAAAAAACCCAGCAAGTCATGCCATGCACCAACCGGGACATTATTACCATAACTTACCAAGCCAATGCGAATATTTTCATAACTATCAAATAATAAATTTATTGCTTCCGTAAGCGCATCTCTAGCACAACCCATCCTCGTTCTGTCTTCACTGCAAGAAAGATTTGGTCCAGAACTTGATGTTGTTCCCCACCCCATACTCCCCGATCTATCCGTCACAAAAACCACATTCAACGGAGTTTGAGTAACATTACTCAAATCAACATCAACTTTAATGTCACCCAAAACACGACAAGCGGGAAGATTAACTGAGACCTCCTCGTTACTTCCTAATTCAATTGAACTTCGTCCTTCCGGACCAAAGGTTAATGTTTGTATTTTATAAGCCGGGGGACAAGTTGAAGCGCAATCCGCTGAACAAACCGCCCGATTAAATTTCAGTGCTCCTGTTGGCGGTTGCCCCGGGCAGGAACCATCTATGCCCGGAAGAGCGCTGTCTATTGAGCAGGCCGAATCCATACTCACGGGAACAACTACTCCTAAACTATCGCCACGATTATCAGCAAAATATTTTTGTTCCTCAATTATTTTATATAACAAACTAGTTCCCGCTCGATCATCGCATGTCTCTCTTCCATTTATTATTCCATCTCCGCAACGAGGTCCGGTAATAACTTTTATAGCGCAATTAACATCGCAATAATTACAATTTTCACCATAGTTTGCCCTGCAAATCCTGCCATTGCCTACGCCGACGTCACAGGCTTCTGCACCAATCTTAGTAAATCCATCTCCACAACGAGCTAGTTTGCAATTATCAGGACCCGATGGAGAATTTTCCAAGGTGATAATACAACCATCATTATTATTTTCATTTCCATCATCACATTCCTCGTCCCCTTCTTTTGTCCCATTTCCGCAAGTACCTGCCGTCTCGCAAGCGCCCCATCTATTCCAGTCACATAGAAGAGCTAACCCTGGTACCCCCAACTCTCCACAGTTTTTCGTTCTTGATTGAGAATAACCTTCTCTAGAATTATCACAAATAACACAAGTACCGTCCGAACAATCTTCATTGTTGTTACATGAGGTATAACTTCCAAGAACCGTATCCACATCGTTTAGTTCTGGTATTCCTTCTGGAACACAAATTCCTTTTGAAGTAATAGAATCTCCATCACATTGTTCAGCTCCATTTACAACCTCATCTCCGCAATATGGACCGAAGCCCGAACAATCTGTTTTGCACCAAGGTTCTCCACTAACGCTCAATCCGTAAGATCCATTTCCACAGCTTTTCTTTCCCCTAGGAACTATACAAGATCCACAGACACATCCATCCACACTTGCACAAGGCAACCTTAACGTGCAAGAAACTCCATTATCGCATCTTTCTCCATAAGCTACCTGTGGTTCTCCTCCATCACCACAATAACCTCCCATCATTTCACATTCTCTAGTACAAAAATACTGATTTTCCGGAGACATTCCTCCACCAGCTATTCGTCCGCCCAGAGGCCCTTCGTCACATTCTTCACCCACTTGGCGAATGCCATCCCCACAGAGAACCGAACAGCCACCTAGCTCGCGCCAAGTGCAGTCAGCTGGGTTACACTCTTCTCTTTGTCTGCCAGCCACTTCTTCTCCATCAATCTCAAGTGTACACGCCCTGTCTCGCGGGGGATTAGCTCTCGGCTCGCATTCCTCGGGACCGTCTATATTTCCATCTCCGCAAACGCCGGTGCTTCTTATGGGAGCGCCATCGCAAGATCCTTGTATTTCAAACACATTAGATAAATTTCCTACCCATAGCGTTTTTAGATCAACGAGGCGATCGTTTGCCCTATACTCAAAATCACTCTTTAATTTATATGTCCCGTCTCCGTTCACTTTATATTGATAAACATGCGAACCGGCCGGACATTGATACGTTTTTGATTCTAGATTCCAACATGTTTCCTTATCAAAACCCGCCCCCTCGCAATTAACAATTTTGTTGATCGGATCAACGGGTAATGATGCGCCTAAGTCTTTGCCCAACGCCCCGATCCAAGAACCCCAAACGCTGGAGACCAATGATCTGATATAAGTTCCCGCTTCCAGTTTTGGATAGCTTCCATGAACAGTTTTATAAGAATCTATTACTCTTTTTAGATTATTAAGGTCAATAATCCTCCTCATGTCTCTGGTTAATTTATCTTTTGGCGCTTGACATTCGTTAATTGTTCCCGCAACCGGAACCGCCGGCGGACAATCCATATCTTTAGTGCAATAAGATAAAGGCAAACAAGTTGAAGTAACGTCAGGCTCCGCGCGACAGTCTGCATCCATATTGCAACTTTTGCTGGCATTATTACTGCAAGCCCTGTAAAGACATGCCCGCAGATCCGCATTTCTCAAATTAGTATTAAATTTTAAATTTTGTATTATCTGATTATAGATATTTATTGTATCCGAATTAGCTCCGTCGTTATAAGAGACCAAATAAATATTTGTATAAAGAGTGTCCGGACCCATCGTGTCATTGGCCGCCGAAATATAGACTGTCCGACCATCTCGTATTGCTTCATAGCCGTCAATATTAATTGTCTCCGGACTTCCCACAGCTAATCCTTGCTTTCCATACCATTCGGTCGGAGTTAGATGATTAACGTTTTCGTAAATTCTAATACCAATGGCATCCGGGGCCGGTCGGCAATCTCCGGTTCCGGCAGGACAGAAACCCAGAGCGTCAGGAAGGGCGGCAGGATCGCATAAAGTTTGTGAAACACTACAATAAAATGTTCCCGGAAACGTAAATAAATATTCTCTCAACAAACCATCTTCTCTTAATACGCCGATTCTCTCGGTATCCCTTACGGCAATCGCTCCGCCCACTTCCGCCGAGGGAAAACAGGGTAGATCATCGTCAGGCAAAAATTCCCCTTTGTCTCGGCAATAGTAAAATTTGAAATTATAATTACGATCAAGATATCCTCCGTCCTCTCTTATTGTTGCCGCTGTTGGCCAAGGATTTTCGCAAAGAAAAACAGCGACATTGGAAATGCCAAACTTGCTTTGACCTCTTGCGCCCGGGACTTCTTCATCTGCTGTTATCGTCGCTTTGGCGGAAATTAATGATTCTCCGTTTTGATTTTGCGCCGTCACGGTTCTTGTGCTACATCCGTTTGGATCAGCGCAAAGAGAAAGAGCGGCTATGTCAATATAACTTGAAGTCCAATCCCATCTCCAAGAATAAGATCCGGGAATTGACGAAATAGGATTATTTCTTGCATCCAAGGCGGTTGCTATAAAATCAGCCCGATTTTCCGGATCCAAACTGCTGGTAAAAAGATGACTTTCGGGATTTATTTTAACTGAAGACAGGGCGCAAATTTGATCGTTTGTCCAAAAAGTCCAGCTCCTGCTTTGATAACTCGCCTCCCCTTCTCTAAAAGTAAAATTAGTCTCTCCCAGCTCCACTCCGTTAATACTCCTTGCTCCCTCTACTCTATCTCGAGTCAATAAATTATTCCCGCGAACAATAACTTTATATTTTATGCTCGGATCCAAAAGTTTGGATAAATTAAAATCAACTCTTGTCTTTTTTTCGCCTTCTTCCGGAACAATTTGACTAACGGTAATTCCTCCCGTTACCGCGCACCAATTTATAAATTCACGAAGTCTGATATCGCCATTACCAACGTCAATCGTTCCTTCCGGGCAAACATTATAATTGCCAGCGACAATAATATTTTCTTCCAGTGAGGCCGGATCCATTTCTTTATCAAAAGTTATTGAGATTAAAGAATTGCGACAAACCGCTTCCCCTTCCGGTTTATTGGAACAAATAGCCGCGCCTGACGGATTACAGGTTTCAATAATTGGCTTTGGATAACAGCAAGAATTATTACCAATTCCATAAATATCACCCCTTTCGTCGTCTTCCGGGCAAGGATTGTCCGGTAGATTATAACTGCAAGCTAAAGTAAAATTGCCCTCACCTTTTTTTCCATCTGTTTCAGCGCTTATTGCCGTAGTGTCCTCGCGAGCATGATCAACTCTTAGCCCCTTTGCCGTTACTGTTTGCAGAGGATCAATTCTTCTGTCAAGAATAGTCCCTTCATTCAAACAAAGATTACTGCATCCATCTCCCGATCGAGTATTTCCGTCATCGCAGTCTTCACCAATACCAATCTTCATATCTCCACAGACAGATCCTCCGGCGACTGACCCCTCATTCAAACATTTATTATTGCATCCGTCTCCCGAATCTCTATCTCCATCATCGCAATCTTCGCCTATCTCTACTGCTCTATTTCCGCAGATAGTTTTTTTAATACATCTTCCTCCATCAGCTTCATTCCAAATACAACGTTTATCTACTATACACATACCTTCTCCAAAGGCGCACGCGCTCTCACCCTCATTTAAGCAGGCGTTATCTCCCGGCCCGGCGCAACCATCACCCGGAAGTATATTTCCATCGTCGCAATCTTCACCAAATTCCACAACACCATTGCCACAACCGGGGAATCTATCGGAACGAGGAGCCGGAAGAGTTCCCACTTCCTCTACTGTTGAATTCCAAACCCAAGGATAGCTCATCGCTCTCAATTTCTGGCCATTAGGGCTACATTCATCCGGCGCGCCAAAAGGCATTGACCTAAAATCAACTTTTGCTCCAATAAATCTAACCCGCGCTTCCCTCGGGCTCACTTCAATTTTATCAACAGCGCATAAAGAATCATCGCTTTTGGTTCTAAACGCCCAAGAATATGAATCTAAAGAATGTCTTTCGTCAGGTATATCGTCATAATTCAATTCCGTGAGAGCAACTCCGCTAACGCTTTTTTGAGCTCCCGAAACTACCGCCCTATACCAAGTATTAGGAAGAAGAGAAAAACCGACAGGAAAATCAAAATTCAGTTTGTGTTCCCATTTCCCTTCGCTTAGGCTTACTGAAGAATATCGAGGTAAAACTCCGACAATACCTCCGGGCGCCGGAAATAGTCCGGAAGTCCCTTGATTCAAACATTCCACGCTACACCCACGACTTCCCGGTGGCAAAGCAAGATCCGGCGGATCGCAATCTTCACCTTCTTCAACTATACTATTACCACAACTTCCACCGTCGCCGATCACAGCCGTTCCTTCATTAAGACAATTGTCAGCCAATCCATCTACTCGGCAATTCGCCGGAAAAGGATTACCATCGCAATCTTCGCCCGGATCGCGCCGTCCATTTCCGCAACAAGAATCCTCGACCGATACTTCTCTGACGGCCGGATCAAATTCGAGACAAAGTTTTGTTCCCTCATTTAGACAACTACTACTGCAACCATCGCCGGAAACAATATTTCCGTCATCACAATCTTCGCCATGATCAATAACACTATTACCGCAACGCCAGATATATAACTTTATATTTTGAGGATCGCCGGCAATTTCTTCATCCATCCATGTATTAAATTTAACGCCTACTTCCGAATTCTTGCAGGCCTCTCGACAATCAGGCCATTTTTCAATTACTTTTGGATCTGTAAAACTAATAGTTAAATCTCCCTCTCCAGACTTTCTTTCAACTGGGATCGCGCCAGTTATTATTACTGGTTGACTTAGACCAGTCGCGGGGTTTATATCTGTCTCCGCTACTGCCCTGACAAGTGCCTTCTCTTCAATCACTTCGCCTTCATCATCTTCCACTTCCAGCAATGAAACCTTTGGATTTAACGGATCGTCAGATGATTTCCATCTCCAATCATAGTTTCTACAATTTAGAGTTAAACATATATCCCCCTCTGCATAGCACAAACCGGTATACTCCAATTCTGATCCGACAATTTCTTCATCTTCTATCCATTGTTCAGTCAGTGTTGCGATTGGAGGCATGATTCCGATTGAACCTATTTCGCACAACTCATCAGTATTCCTTGTTTTAAATTCAAAAATATAATCTCCACCCTCTTCTCCGTCTTTATCTCCGTCTAAAAGCAACCCGGCAACACTTGCAAGTCCGGGATCTTCAAATGAACCACCTTTTAAAGTAACTTGATAAACTTTATTTTGTTCAAATAGAATGCCCGCTGGCAAAACAAACTCAAATGAATCTGATCCAATTCCTCTTGGTAAAAGAGCATCATTTACAACTAAAGGATTAATTTCTCCCTCAACTACTCTTTTTTCAAGACAAGGATTTTCCGCGTCAGGACCGGCACATTCTTCCACAACAATATTCCCATGTGTTGTCAATGATTCATTGTTCATTTTTACATTAAATCTGGCCGTGATCCTGGCATTAATGCAAACATTGTTTCCACCTTCTCTTTTATTCCAAGGTGAAGGTGACGGGTTTAATCTTCTTGGTTCATCAGCCGGACCGCAATATTCCACCACTCTGGGATTTATTGGTAGCTCACCGGTGGAAAAACGCCAAAAATAATGTCCGCTACCCGGCGCTTCCGCGCATTCTCCATCCGCTCGACATGATCCATCCCGACAACATTCTTCTCCTTCTCCGCATGGCGTTCTCGCGTCGCGACAATCGCGAACGTTAAAATTTACATTATTGCTTAAATTATCGCCGACCGAAACATTGATTGGCCCGGTTTCTGATCCGACTGGCACGACTCCAACAACCTGATCCACTTTCCACGAATTTGTTAGAGCAACCTTATTTCTCCAAAAATTTAAAATTCCTCTCAACCCCAATCTTTCCCCATCAATTGCAACCTCAAGACCAGCCGGTCCGTTGTCCGGAAAAATACGACAAATTCCCGGTTTTGGCGCCCCGCCAATAATTTCGAGAGTTGCCGGTGTTAAATCCGAAGTATCATCAACAAGGCCGCTATTTGCCGTTAATTTTAAAGTATATTTTGGCCCGGGAAGAATAATCCTTGCTTCTTTCGGTATTTTAATAATCACTGCGTCATCTTTCCACCAATTAGCTCCGCAGACCTCCGGAAAATCAGTTGCCGCCAAATAAATTGTTCCGTCCGGCGCAACAAAATCAACTTTACCGGGAGTGTCGCCGAAACTTGAACCTAAAATGGTTATATATTCCCCTTCCGGCCCTTTTGTCGGAGAGAAACTTAAAATTTTTGGAGTCGCGGCAGATTGAAGAACGGTAAAATTAATAGGATTGCTATTTTCTTCATCTTTTACTACTTGAACGGGAACAACCGCCGGGGCTATCAAGGGAACTGTTGCCCTAATACTTGATTCTCCCCAATCCAAAATTCTTTCGGCTCTTGTCCCTCCAAAATTAATCAAACTGTCTCCCTGCTGGTCACCAAAATGAGTTCCCAAAACCCTCACTTCAGCTTTTGGTTCTCCTTCTTTCGGATTAATTGCGCAAATTCCCGGACGTTCAATTTCATTCACGTCAAAATCAGGCAACAACGGACCTCGTTCATCATTCGTCCTGTCCGTATAGTCTGAAGCTAGCGCTCCGTCCGGTGGAGGAATAACAACGGAAATCGGCCCGTCCAATGCTCCTGCCGGGACCTCAACGATAATTTGTCTATCCTGCCAAACGTCTCCAACTACACAACCTCTCGGCAAATTGCCTTCGATGTGATCCTGAAAATAAACCGAACCGTGAACATTGCCAAAATGCTCGCCAAATATTGTTATAAAATTTCCTACTGCGCCATCGCTGGGAGCAACCCTAGCGATAACCGGCAAGCTCCGACAAATTCCGTTTAAACAAATTCCACTACGACACTCATCATCATTAACACAAGCTCCGCCGTCACATAAACCGCAATCAACTCCGCCACAATCAACTTGGATCTCATCAAGATCTTTAAACGCATTAAAACAATGCGCAGCTCTAACAATCACCCCTACGCCGTTTGAGTTTGTATTGTTTGAATCAATATCAAAAGCTGTGGCCTTTAATTTATATTTTGTCCCCGAGGCTATTCCGGTTGTATCCCAATCGGTAGCCGAAAAATAATCTCGAACAGTCGGCCCCTCCGGAGCGTCCCGACCCAAAAGGTTGTTATTAACAAAATAATCCAAATAAGAAATTCCCGCATCGTCAATCGCATGCGCTTCAATACTTATAATCGCGTCGGCACTCACCGGCTGACCATCATCAGGAAAAGTAACATCAACCTCGGGGCCGGTAACATCAACCAAATTTCCAGTTGTGAAAGTTCCACGACAAGACGGAGCCAATCCTCCACACATCAAACTCTTTCCAGTCTCGCTTCTTATCCCAGTAGCTAATTCCACTCTAAATTCAGTATCACTATCAAAACATTTTCTATCAGCATTTGGTTCGGGACAATCGGCATTGGGAACAAATTCCGCAAGATTACCATTTAGATTTATTATTCCTTCTACTGGCGTGTTGTCGGAAACCCGACGCACTACAAAATTTCCCGCCACTCTTAGACTATCTGCATTTACGTTTTTATTAAAAAGAACTCTGACAATGACATTACGAATGGGAATAGCGCCATTTGGCTGAATGCTTCTTACTAAAAAAGCGTCAGAAGGCAAGCCTCCGCCACCCCCTCCGCCGCCTCCGCCACCCCCTCCGCCATCAACCCCTGTTGCCTCTGTCAATCTACTCAAAACAAATTGAGTAATACCAAAAGCCATTAAAATAATGATAAGTCCGATCAAACCGCTGGTTAAAACCTTTTTTGCCTTACCAAGAGTCTCTTCGTTGCCGGCTGAAGTCATCCATAAAAAGCCTCCATACAAAACTATGCAAACAGCAATAATTCCCAAAAATCCCAAAGCTATTCTGATAATCCTTGCGGCGACAACTCTGGGATCACCGGCATCCACTAGAGCAATATTTTCGCCGACAACATCAGTCCCAAAATCTTGCGCAAAAACCGTTTGGACAAACAAAAGACTTCCCATAAGTACGATGAGGGATAGTGTAAATTTTAGAGCTGTCTTTTTGCTTAGCATCAACGTAAATTAAAAGTGAAAAATGAAAAGTGTAAAGTTACAGTTAAAAGTTGAAAGTTGAAAACTCGTTAATTTTTCATCTTTCACTTTTAACCTTTCACTTTATCTCCATGGCTCGCAGTCAGCTGGCAAATTTCCATCTCTTCCAACAACGCAAGTCTGACCATCGGCCGGTCCGATGGGTCTATAAAAACAATTTTGAAACAAATCTTGAACATCCGAATTGGCAACTGGAAAATAATAAACCAATGAACCCTCGCCATCCATTGCTAACGGTCCTTCTACCGGTCTATCGTCAGAACAAACTCCACCTGTCGGCAATAAGTTTTCATGACTGACTCTCGCTTTTGTGCGTATGGCGATATCATCAGATCCCCTAACCGGAGCTCCGTCCGCTTGTAAATTGTCGCCATCCAGAAAAAACCAAACCGCGCATTCATCGCGTTGATTATCCTGAAAGGAAATATTGCTGGTTGTAAAACTCGTAATACTCATTAATTTTGAAAAGGTTAATTCTACCGGAACGGCGAAAGCCACGCTTTCAGTTTCCGGCATTGGAGTAACCGCGCTGATTGTTGGCGGAACTAAATCAATAGTGTCGTTTGTTTTAAAAAGCCATGAATAATTATCTCCACCAATAGCGCTTCTCCCTTCCAGAGACTGTCCTTCGGCTCGGCCGTTGCTATTTCCATCCAAAGAATTACCGCAAACATCAACAATACCGTCATAAGGCATCTCGGCCTCCGGCGGACTACTCCCTAATCTTGCGGCAATGGCCAGAACGCTGATTGTTTCATCTCCCGGAAGACAATAAACATCGCCTCCACAAGAATTTGTCCCACACTTGTCATTAGTTACAAATTCTATTGTTTTATATTGATTACCAATACTCCACGTTCCGGCAACCTCGCGATCAAGAGCATCAGTGGTTAAAACATTATTAAATCTTAAAGCCTCCTCGCCAAAAGTACTTCCGGAAACAGTTGTCGGATCCATTGCTTCATTAAAATTTATTTGCACTTTTATATTGCGCGGATTTACAGAATCTTTTCTTGGAATAACGCTGACTACTTGTGGCGGAGTTACGTCAATAATCGTGCTCACTTCAAAATCCCAAGCATATCCGTCACGGAAAGCTCCGGCAAAAGCATTGTCGCCGTTTGATTTTTCTATGCCCGGCTTTAAGGCTGTTGTATACCAAATATTTTCCGTCGGACTACCAAGCAGTGGAATCGGATCAAAAACAAAATTTTTCAGATCAGCCGTAAAGGAAACCCTTACCTGGCTTGATGATAAATAGTTCGGGACTCGCTCCGTGCCAAGTTCTCCTTCGCTTGATTTAAAGATTCTAACATTCTCGCTATTGATTTCCATCCAATCATCTGCTGGATTGCCGGGCGTGCCATTGTCATTTTTAGTAACCACATCATCCGCAATATTGTCCGGCGTTCCGTTATCATTATAATTGTTAACCAAAGACTCAAGTAACATTTTTTCCTTGAATGTCACGATAATTTTTGTATTACGTGGAATTCCCGTCCCTCCGCGTGGCGGATAATGACTCTCAATAATTCCATTACCCAAGGCTCCGCTATATCGCCCGATTAATGGTGACCCGCCTCCCCCGCCGGCTCCTCCCCCGACCCTGCCAAGCAGAGAATTTAAAACAAATTGGGTAATGCCAAAAGCCATTAAAATTATGATCAAACCGATCAATCCATTGATCAAAACTTTTTTTGCCTTACCAATAGTTTCTTCATTGCCGGCTGAAGTCATCCATAAAAAACCTCCATACAAGACTATGCAGACGGCTATTATTCCTAAAAATCCCAAAGCTATTCTAATAATCCTTGCGGCGATAATTCTTGGGTCATCGGCGGACAAAGCGATATTTTCGTTCACAATGTCCATGCCGGCAATATCTTGAGCGAAAACATTTTGGACAAACAAAAAACCTCCCACAAGTAAAACTAGGGCTAATAAAAACTTTAAGGCTGTCTTTTTTTTAAACATCGCCTAAAGGTGAAAAGTTTAAAATTAACTGCTAACAACTTTTAACTTTGAATTGTAACTTTTAATTTTTTACTTTGCACTTTTAACTTTAAAATCTTTATTGCGATTCCAAAACAATCAAACCGCAAATTTTCCAATAATCTTTTTTCGCAATTATTTTATTATAACTGAAAAAAATATTTTTTGATAGTCTTTTTTATACACAGCCCCGACACCAAAGATCAAGCACCGAGAATTTCCTTTACTATTTTACTCATAGTGTCTCCACCGGCGCGCCCGGCCACTATTTTCACCACCGCGCCCATGACTTTTCCGAAATCTCCCGCTCCCTTCGCGTCCAAGTCTTTTATTTTATCTTCTACGATTTTTTTTAATTCTTCCTCTGTCATTTGAGCCGGAAGATATTTCATTAAAATTTCCATTTCCTGTTTTTCTTTCAAAGCCAAATCTTCTCGGCCGCCCTTGGTATATTCTCCGATTGAATCTTTGTGTTTTTTAACTTCACTTCCTATAACTTTCAGAATATCATCTTCTCCAAATTCTTTCGGCCCGCCCGCAACGCCAGCATCTTGCCCGCTAATGCAAGCATGGGGTTGGCTTGCTTGGCGGGCGGGTCTTGCCGCTATTTCACCATTCAAAATGGCCGCCTTTAACATACCAAGGACGGAGACCATGGTTTCATTTTTTTCTTTGCGCGCCTCAATAAAATCTTTTTCTATTTTCTCTTTTATGCTCATCTTCGCGTATATTTATTTTTTGTATCTTCGTCTTTTAATTTTCCGACTTTCTTCAGATATTCCCTTTTCTTTTTTATATCTTCTCTTCTCAAAGCTGATACACGTTGAAGATTACGACTCTTTTCCGGTTCATAAAATCTTATTTTTTTGGCTTGCAATAATTTTCCGCTTTGCTGAACGCGTCTTGAAAAACGCCTCATCATGCTTTCAAAGGTTTCTCCTTTTTTTCTTTTTACTTCTTGTCCCATGATTTCACCCCTCTTTCTTTAGACCCACTGAATAATAATCTTTTGTTACGAAACGCAGTAATTTTGAGCGCCCCGCCCATGGCGGGGATAAAGCGACGATGTTTATCCGCAGGATAAGCGGAGGAGCTTTAGAAAATTTGTAGACAAAATTACAAGTTGCAGTAGAAAGGATTATTGTTCGGGGGGTCTATATATTATATTTTTTATTAGCTTGTTACTGTAAAATTATTTTCTTTTTCATTTCTTGAACTGTTTTATTGAAATCAACTATTTCTTGCGCTCCACCTTCCATTTCGCGAACAATAATTGTTCCGTCAATAACTTCCTTTTGTCCTAAGATTAAAGTATATTTAACGCCATCCTTATTAGCCATCTCCAACTGTTTCTTCAATCCTTTTTTCGAACAACTGTGTACAACATAAAATCCCGACTTTCTTAATTCTTCAATCAAGATAAAACTTTTTTTCCTTGCTTGTTCTCCCAATTGCGCCAAAAATATATCCGGTTTTCGAAGCGCCGGTATTTCTATATTATTTTCTTTCAACTTTAAAATAATTCGCTCCAGCCCCAAAGCTACCCCGCAAGCTGGCGTCGGCCGACCACCCAAATATTCAACCAAGCCATCGTAACGTCCGCCACCACCCAAAGCATCTTGTCTTTTTTCAACTCCATCCGCATTATCCGGAAAAAATTCAAAAACTGTTTTTGTGTAATAATCAAGACCTCTCACCAAACGAGGATTGAGATTATAAATAACTCCTGATTCATCAAGATATTCCAAAACTCCCACAAAATGATTTTTACATTCATCGCAAAGCCAATCAACAATTTGCGGCGCGTCTTCTTTATAGGCCTGACATCCTTCTTCCTTGCAATCAAGAAGCCTTAAAGGATTTTTCACCAATCTTTTCTGACAATCTTCACAAAGACCGGACTTACGATCGCGGTAATAATTAATCAACTTTGTTTTATAGGCTTCGCGACATTTCGGACAACCGATACTGTTTATTTCTATCACCGTTTTTAATCCCAAATCTTTTAAGAAATTATAAACAAAAAAAATGATTTCCGCGTCTATAATGGGGCTTTCTTCACCGATCGCCTCAAGACCGATCTGATGAAACATCCTTAATCTGCCCGCTTGCGGTCTATCGTATCTGAACATTGGTCCGAAATAAAAGAACTTGACCGGCTGGGGAAGATTCAACATTCCGTGCTGGACATAAGATCTTACGACAGAAGCGGTTGCCTCCGGTCTCAAGCAAACATTTTCCTCTCCTTGATCAACGAAAGAAAACATTTCCTTGGAGACGATATCGGTTTCATTACCCACTGCTCGATTAAAAAGAGCCGTTTCTTCAAGAATTGGCGTTTCTATTGACTCATATCCGTAATTTAAAGCAAAATTTTTAGCTTTGGTCTTCACGTATTCCCAATACTTGTTTTCAGACGCCAAAATATCTTTCATCCCTTTTAAGGTTTGAAAGCTTCTCGGCGCTTTAATCTTTTTTTCTTTGATCGGTTGTTCAACTTTGCTTTGGACTTTAGCCGCTTTTTCTTTTTTCATTTTTTGAATATCTTCCTTGGCTGGTTTTTTATTTTTCATTTTCAATTTTATTTTAGGCATAAATTATCTGCCCCCATTATTAGACCAACTATTAAAAATTATATTCCGGCGTTTCAAAAACTTTAATCTTGTTAAACGGCCAACCTCGCACCCAAACTTTTCCAACAATGAAACTTTTATTTACCGCTCCAAAACTTCTGGAATCATAGCTGGCTGTCCGGTTGTCTCCCAGGGCAAAATATTCATCAACCCCGAGAGCAAGAGTCTTGTTGCCAAAAGTCTGAACAGTGTCTTCCAAATATTTTTCATCAAGGGCAATGCCGTTTGGATTATCTTTGTTGTAAATCGTAATTTTGTTATCCTTAATCTCTACTGTTTCATTCGGTAAACCAATTACTCTTTTTATAAAATATTGACTGGGGTCGTGAGGATATTTAAAAACGATAATATCCCCTCTTTCCGGCGTTTCAAAGCGATAGCTAATTTCGTTGATGATTAAATATTCATGGTCAAAAAAATTGGGTTCCATGGACGCGCCCTTTACATAAAAAGGCTGAATCAAAAAATATCTAACCGGAATAATAATTGCCAATGAAAGGACTACGATTTTGGCAAACTCTAAAACATAGTCGGCAACATAACGTAACGTACTCGGCTTTTTTAATTCCTCTTCAACGATTTTTTTTTCTTCATCCTGTCCGCCAAAATTTTCAAGACCGGGTTCAGAATTGTTGTATGACATAATAAATTAAAAGTTAAAAATGCAAAGTGAAAAGTTACAGTTCAAAATTTAAAGTTAAGGGCAGATCATCAACAACTTTTAATTTTTCACTTCTCACTTTTAACTTCGTCTGGTGGACGATGGAGGATTCGAACCTCCGACCTTTCGAATGTGAATCGAACGCTCTAACCAACTGAGCTAATCGTCCTCATTAACCCAACTATTTCAACTAAAAAACGAAAGGCTTGAACTTGTTTTCAGTATAACATAAACACAGACTAAAGCAAATATAAATCAGTGAACGACAAATGTATGTAAAAAGAGTCAATATTGAGCCTGACGGCTAAAGGGATAATGATTAAAATTTCCCTTATCTTAGCCAGAATTACATAAAAAATATAAAATGTCAATGAGTTTCTACTAAATAAAACTAAAGTTGCAATCAAAACCTATCTGGGGTAAAATAACAAAAGTAAATTTTATATGTCCAACAAAAAAATAACTCCGCAAAATATTGAGGCCGAGCAATCCCTTTTGGGCTCTCTTATGATTGATAAGGATGCCATGATTAGGATTGCCGATCTTGTCCGTGCGGAAGATTTTTACAAAGACAGCCACGGCGAAATCTACGCGGCCATGATTGATCTCTTTGCTAAGCACGAGCCAATTGATATTTTAAGCTTGTCTTCAAAACTTGAAGAAAGAAAAAAATTGGAAATGGTCGGAGGAAGAAGTTATTTGATGGGACTCACAAACAGCGTCCCTACCGCCTCTCATGTTGTCCACTACGCCAATATTGTTCAGAAAAAGGCTACTTTGCGTCGTTTGCTTCAAGCCGCCGGGGAAATAACCGGTTTTGCCTATAATGAAGAAGAAGAAACGGAAAATATTCTGGATAAGGCCGAACAAAAACTTTTTTCTGTCTCGCAAAAATACTTAAGGCAGATTTTTATTCCCATCAAAAATATTCTTTCTGAGGCTTTTGACAGAATTGATCTCTTACATCGCGATAAGGGAAGATTAAGAGGAATTCCAACTGGCTTTGCCGGATTAGATAATTTTCTTTCCGGTCTCCAGAAATCTGATTTAGTGATTTTGGCAGCCAGACCGTCTGTTGGTAAAACTTCTTTAGCCCTTGATATAGCGAGAAATGCTGCCATAAGAAGCAAAACTCCGGTTGGAATTTTCAGTTTGGAAATGTCCAAAGAACAATTGGTTGACCGCCTTCTTTGCGCCGAATCAGGAGTTGATTTATGGAAAATGAGAACGGGAAAACTCTCCGATCGTGATGAAGACGACGACTTTCCTCGCATCGGTCACGCTATGGGTGTATTGTCAGAAGCCCCTATTTTTATAGACGATTCCGCCACTTCAAACATTATGGAAATAAGAACAAAAGCGAGACGACTCCAGATGGAACAAGGCTTGGGCTTGCTTGTCATAGATTACTTGCAATTGATGGAATCCCGGACAAAGAGCGATAACCGCGTCCAAGAAATATCCGAAATATCTCGATCTTTAAAGGGAATTGCCAGAGAACTGAACATTCCCGTTCTTGTCCTTTCCCAGCTTAATCGCGCGGTTGAAGCTCGCTCCCCCGCCATACCGAGATTAGCTGATTTGCGCGAATCGGGAAGTATTGAGCAGGATGCCGATATTGTTATGTTTATCTACCGCAAAGCGGCTGACCGTAATTTTAGAGATCTTTCTCCTGAAGAAAAAAATCTTGCCGAGATTCATATCGCCAAGCACAGAAACGGTCCGACCGGTGTTGTTCCCCTGTTTTTTGATGAAAATAGAGCGTCGTTTAAGAACTTAGAGACAAATTTTGAGAATATTGGGCAATAAAACTCTAAACCCCTAAATACTAAACTTTGAATATAAAACAATTTTTAATTTTTGAATTTTTAATTTTATAAATAATTTTCTAATGTTTTAATGTTTGAAACTTGGACAAAGCTGATCTTTGCGGCGGAGTCCTGCCTTTAGGCAGAGACAGATGTTAGTCTAAGTTAGTCCCGCCCTAAAGGGACGGGCTCCACGCCCAAGTTTAAAAATTAAGAAATTAAAGCATTATTTAAAAATTACAAAATTAAAAATTAGAAAATTTATTAGCTAGCTTCGAAATTTATAATTTATCTTAATTAGATGCCACGGTTCCCTTTAGTTATCCAAAACTTAGCCGACTCCTTCTCCCGTCTCCCTGGCGTTGGGCCAAAAACAGCCCTGCGCTTTGTTTTTTATTTATTAAGACAAAAGCAAGATGATAATATAAAATTCGCAAAGGCCATAGAGATGCTAGGCAGTTCCATCGCCACTTGCCACGTCTGCCAAAATTTTTCTGAAAAAAATCCTTGTGCCATTTGCTCCGACAAAAACCGCGATCAGGCCGTCATCTGCGTTGTCGCGGAACATCAAGACCTGCCGGTCATTGAAAACACGGGAGAGTATCTTGGCGCATACCACGTTTTGGGCGGCGTTCTCGACCCACTGCACGGCATCACGCCCGATCAATTAAAAATTAAAGAGCTAATTTATAGAGTCCAGAATAATAATATTAAAGAAATAGTTCTTGCTCTAAATCCGGATTTAGAAGGAGAAACAACAATCCTTTATCTCACCAAGCTTATAAAATCATTTGATAAAAATTCCGTAATAAAAATAACCCGCCTGGCGCGGGGATTACCTATCGGAGCCGACCTTGAATATGCCGACGAAGTGACTGTTTCCGATGCGCTGAAAGGAAGAAAGGAATTATGATTGTTCTGAATCACGAATCAAGAATCATGATTCGTGATTCATTTAGATTTTAAAATTTAAAAAATGCCCATCCTTTCGGATGAGCATTTTAATTTATACCAACTACTAGATACCAACCACTTTTACTTTCGTAAACATCTGTCTGTGTCCGGCTTTTCTTCTATAGCGAACCTTTGGTTTATATTTAATGACATTCACTTTTTTATCTCTCCCCTGCTCCAATATCTCGGCGGAAACTTTAGCTCCCAACAACATTGGTTTTCCAATTTTAACGTCTTTTCCTTCCTCGTCGGCTAGCAAAAGAACCTTGTCAAAATCAACCTTATCGCCGACATTTCCGACGATTTTTTCTATTTTCAAGGTTTCCCCTTGTTTTACCTTGTATTGCTTTCCTCCGGTTTTAATTATAGCGAACATAATGATAATTTTAGTAATATAAAAATATTCAACAATTTAAACATTTATCTCATTTTTTGTCAATTATAATCTAAAATAAGCCGTTTCTATATCTCAATCTCCAGCCTATCCCCGATTTTTAGGTCGTACTTATCCACAAAACCGGAACCGATTTCTAAAATATGAGTGGCCGGTTTTGGGGTTTTGTAGCCATCAAGCAAATCACTACCAATTGCCGGTAGATTTGGGGCAAGATCAATTATTTGCCCATTCTGGAGCCAAATGATATCAGCCGGCAATCGTAGCTCGTTTAACCAAGCTGTAGTCTCGGACGGCTTATCCAAAACAAAGAGAAGCCCATTGTCTTTGTCCATATCTTCCTGCCAATCCAACATTTTCTGCCTTGATGTCAATTGACTGACAATTTCAACCTTTATCTTATCTTCACCGACAATAACCCTGCCATGCTCATTGGAATATTGGCCGACTTTCATGACTACTGCTGTCACTAAAATGACGCCAAAAACAATTGAATAAAATTTTTCCATAAAATTATCACCAAATTTCCTCCCCCTCGATGGGGGAGGTTAGGTGGGGGTGAATTTATACGACCACCCTCCCCTAGCCCCTCCCATCAAGGGAGGGGAAACAAAAAATCATCTCTGCATTTTTTCTCTTAGCCGTGCCCTTTCTTTCTCAGCCTTTTGGTATGTTCCGCCAATTTCTTGCCAATCTTCGTGTTTTTGTGAGCGTGTTTTGTTCTTGCTTTTGCCGCGCTATTTTGTCCCATATTGGATTAAAATCAATTTAATTATTAATTTATCTTAGCATAGATGTTTTATTTTTGGAAATATTAATAACACACGTGGCGTAAAATGAAACGGAGTCTCTCCAGTTAGAAATTTTTAGAACCAACTCGATCTAATCCTTCAAAATATATTTTATTATCCCTGAATACTTCGACAACCTTATATTTCCCCCTAGTATACACTTCTCCGTCAACCAAGAAATGAGTTGCTTCAAGCATCACGATACTTGCTCTTGGTCTAGATAAAACTCCGTTCCCCTTTGTCTGCAATAAAGGAATTTCGCCAAACAACCAATAATTTCTTTGATCTTTCTTAAAAAAAGGATATGCTTTTCCAGCTTCTAAATTTTCCGGGATACATTCTTCCACTTTTCGATTTCCTTTTTTGAATTCAGAAATATCTCTTAATGCTAAATCTGGATTGAATTCCACTTGAATGCCCATATGTTTTTAAATTATTTATTAATAAAATATCTTAAAATCTTATTCTAAGCCCTCTTTATTTCTCTTCAACAAAACAACTGTCAAAACTATCGCCAGTAAAAACAATGCGCCCAAAGCAAAAATCTTTCCTTCTGTTTTTAAAACTAGCGTGGAAATTCCAAAAATAAAAGTAATACCATAAAGAACTAGAACGACTTGCCTTTGAGTTAGACCGGCTTCAAGGAGTCTAAAATGGAGATGCCTTTTATCCGCCGCGAAAATCTTTTTTGACTTGAATAATCTTTGGATAATAACAATCAAAACATCTATAATTGGCAAACCCATAATTAAAAGCGTTGTGGCAATTTTACCGCCGGCGATGATAGATAAAGATCCCAGCATAAATCCGGCAAAAATACTCCCGCTTTCTCCCAGAAAAATTTTTGCGGGGTTGAAATTCCAAATCAAAAAACCGGCAAAGGCTCCGGCTAAGGCGATGGCCAAAATAGCCGTTTCCGGCTGGGAAACTTCTGACATCAAACTGACAAAACAAATAATAACCGCGCCGATTGTGGTCACGCCCGAGACAAGCCCATCAAGTCCGTCCAAAAGTTTTGTCGTATACATCATTCCCATTAGCCAAAGAAAAGTAAAAACATCGGACAACAAAGTTATTTTATAGGGAACCCCGTCAAAATTAAAAAGAACAAATTTTAAGCTATCAAGCTGTACTAGGCCCCCAAAGGGGTTCGTAACATAGTTTACCCCAATACCACTCACAATTACCGCTATCGCCGCAAGGATCGGCCAAACGAGCTGCCACCTTGCCCTTAAATTGTACTTGTCATCCAGAACTCCGCCAATCATTAAAAAAACACCGCCGATAAAAATGCCGAGAAAATGTTTTGCTAAAATTTGTCCGGCTAAAATTTTATCCGTGAAAAAAAGAAAAAAACCGAGAACTAAAAAAAACGACAAAAAAATCGCCAAACCGCCCAAAAGCGGAATTGGCTTTTTGTGAATTTTCCTTTCTCCGCCCGGCGTGTCCACAACATTAAATCTAAACGCAATTTTCCGGACGAAATAAGTAAAAAAAACTGCCAATAAAAACGCGGCAATGAACGCGAGAAAATACATATAAAGTGAAAAATGAAAAGTTAAAAGTGAGAAGTTGCAACTTTTCATTTTTCACTTTTAACCTTTAACTTATAACACTCTCCCCTTTTCTATTCTAAAATTTCCCCCAACTTCCAAAATAACTTTATCTCTTCTTTCAATTTTCTTCGTCAAAATAAGATTAGTCAAGCCATCCTCAACTTTTTCCTGAATCACTCGACGTAATGGTCTTGCTCCAAAAGCAGGATCAAAACCAGCCGCGGCTAGTTCGCGCACAGCTTCGCCCGTAACCTCAAGAACAATCCCCCGCTTATTCTCCAACTGTTTCCCGATTTTGGCAAGCATCAAGCCGGCAATTTGTTCTATTTCCGGACTGGTAAGCGGACGGTAAACAACAATCCCGTCAAAACGATTTAAAAACTCCGGTCTGAAATATGGCTTTAATTCCGTATTTATAAGTTGCTCTTTGACCGCTTCAATAGTCAATCCTTGCTTTATTCCGTCTTGAATCGCCGGAGAACCGGCATTGGAAGTGGCAATTAAAATAACATTAGTAAAATCAACCGTTCGACCCAAGTTATCGGTCAGGCGACCGTCATCCATAACTTGCAAAAAAACATTCAAAATATCCGGATGGGATTTTTCTATTTCATCCAGCAAAACCAAAGTAAAAGGATTTTTACGCACCGCCTCGGTCAAAAGTCCGGCTGAATTTCCTGCCGGCGCGCCGATCAAGCGATAAATACTGGCTTGATCTTGATATTCTGACATATCAAGCCGAATCATATTTCTCTCATCGCCAAAATAAACCTCGGAAACTGTTTTTGCCGTTTCGGTTTTTCCTACACCGGTCGGTCCCAAAAATAAAAAGTTGGCAATCGGTCGCTTAGCCTCGCGAATTTCCGCTCTCGCCCGACGAAGCGCCGCGGCAATCATTTTAATCGCTTCTTCTTGACCAATCACTCGCTTATGCATTTCTTCTTCCAGGCGCAATAATTTTTCCGATTCAACTTCATTTACCGCGGTTACTGGTATTTTGGTTTTTTGCGCGATTACTTCAGCCACATCTTCCCCGACAACGATTGTCCCCACTCCGCGTTTCCCTGCCGCATAATGTGCTACTTCTCTCATTATTTCTATGGCTTTTTCCGGTAAATATCTGTCGTGCAAATAACGACCGGACAAAATCACCGCCTTGGAAATAGCGTCATAAGAAAAAACCACTTTGTTTTGATATTCAATCGCTCCGGCCTTACCTTCCAAAATTTGGATCGCTCCATTAGTATCCGGCTCTTCTATTGTCACCTTTTGCAAAACCGCCCCCAACGAAGAGTTTTCAATGTATTGACCATACACTCCGGATCTTGCCGAAGCAATCGCAAAAAAATAACCTTGCGACAATTCATCAGCCAAAACTCTTGATAAATCAATACTCTCTTTATCGCCGGAAGTAATTCCGATCATTCCTTCAATATCCTGAATGCAAAGAATGATATTTCCCGCGCGGGCTATTTCATCGCAAATCATCAACAATCTTTTTTGAACTTCAGAAGCCGTCGCTCCGGCAACCAATTGTCCGATATTTAAATTTACTAATCTTTTGTCTTGCAAAATTTTCGGCACATCTTCTTCCACCATCCTTTGGGCAATACCTTCGAGGATTGCCGATTTTCCTATTCCCGGATTACCGATTAAAATAACGCTCTGCCGACCGCCTTCTATAATTCTAAAAATTTCCTCAATTTCTTTTTCCCTGCCGAGACACGGCGCGAAATATCCGTATTTTGCCATCATTGTATAATCCTGACTGAAACGATCCAAATATGGCGTGGCCACAGCTGTCATTGCCCGCGACATTGTGCCCCCCGGCTTTAATCTCGCCAGCGTTCTTGTTTTTTGCCATCTTTTTCTTAAAAATTCGGAAATCCTAAGCCACTCCACTACGTTTTTCAACTTATCAAGATCAACTTCATATTCATAAAGCAATTCTTGAATGATTGGATTAGATCTGGAAACAACGAGCAAAAGTTCGGCAATATCAATCTGTTCTCGCCTTGAATTGTAGGCTTCAAAATATCCATCAAAAAATAATTGGATTAATTCTTCGCTAAAAACCGACTCTTGACCTTCCGCAAGAAGTTCACCCACAGAAGATATTTGTCGGCCTAGTTTTTCCTGCATTTCTTTTAAATTCACTCCCAATCTTCCAAAAACTATTGCCGCCTTTTTGGAAAAAAGAAGAGCTATAAAAAGATGCAATGGCAAAATTTTACCATGATTAAATTTTGTGGCCACAAAAAAAGCATCCTCTACGGCTTTTTGGGCATCAAAAGTAAAAGTATCGGCAACATTTATTTTTATTTTGCTTGATAAATCGCGCACGGAAACCCAGTCGGACGGAAGAGTTTCCATTACCTCCTCTTTTTTCTCTCCCTCCTTGTCTTGATATTCTTTTTTCTCAATCTTCGCCTTTTGGGCAATTTCTTCGGAAAAACGATAAATTAAATAAGCGTCAACCAATAAAGAAACCAAAAATAAGGTTACGACCGGACTGCCCGAAATCCAAAAAGATAAGGTAAAAATCTGGCCAAAAAAACTGTTTTCCACTATTTGCCAAAGTAAAAGTAGAGTAGCCAGAACGCTAAAAACAAAAGATATCCCATTTAAAAATAATTTTAAGAATTTCTCCGCTTTTTTCTTTTCCAACTCCTGATTTGTAATTATTTTATTCCAATATAGAAATTTTTTGTCTCTATAAATTCCCATACCCAAACCATGGCAGGAAAGGCACTTCCCTCCTCCGATTTTTCCGCTTCCAGCGCACGCGGCGCAGTTTAAAAAATTGTTTGGCATTTTAAGCATGTAATTTTACTGAATATTCTCTTTTTACTATAAATCCTACACGAAGGATGATATACCCCAAAAACAGTTTCTTCAACTTGTTGACCGCTCTTTCTATACCCTATCGTCTGAATATCTATAATCATTCCCGCCCGGCCACCACCCGCTTTCTCAAATGCGTCGCTCGCAGTTTTACTCATTCTCTTTCCAAGATTTGGGCTCTTCGTTGCCAAACCAGAAACCAGTGTTGTCAAATGATCATCGCCAGCTGCCATAGTCTTTGCACCCTCTGGTACTTTTTTAAAAAGCTCAACTTTATCATCAAACTCTACTCCTAAATAATCTCTGAAATAATTATCCATTTTTCTAGTTATCCTCTCAAATGTTTTATGCAAAGATAATATTTTAGACCAGTCTTCTTCGTTAAAGACTGTTCTAACGTAGGGAGACTGTAAAAAAAATGCTTCAAATATAAGTTTAAGGCGAATAATTTTTAACCAATATCTCTGTACACTAAATTCCAATTTTCTCTCGCCTCTCTCCACATCCCGAAGAAAAGAATTGCTATCCTCAATAAGCCTATTTAAACTACAAAGATGATCTTCCACCACATACAAAGCGGATCCTTCTCTGGAATTTAACTCTTGTTTAACTCTAGCTAGGCTATCGCGAGCGTAACTTAACAGATTCTTATAGTTTTCTATTTTCGGCTCCCCGGCCTCTTTTTTGGCCCCCACTAACCCTCCAGTCTCCCTTTCTGGCAAATCATGCTGATCTTGTTGCTCTTGACTAACCATACCACTGACAATGTCAGCTAATTCTCGTGTTGATAATCCATATTTTTGCATAATTTCAGTCATTTCTTCAACAACCATCCCATCCCTTTTTTCCCGAGATTGTTCTAACCGCCATTTTTCTTGCGACATATTTTTGTTATTTAAAATTTAATGAAAAAATTACGCAACCAAATTAATAACAATCCCCAAAACCACAAAAATCGGCAGACCCAGCCAAAGGAGCAATAAACCTGCCATTAAAATCATCCATAAAACTAAAATGAAAAAACGTCCAATGATTTGGACGACGCGCATAAAAAAACTAATGGCAATTCCGGCAAAATCTCTTTGCCCAAACATCGGCGTAAACAAATTCTTTGCCCAGATTTTCAATCCCAGTCTCGCTTCCATTCCCCTTATTTTTTCCCATAAAAAATTAAGCGCAATCAAAAATCCTTTTCCGTACCACCAAAAAGGAAAATACAAAATCTCTTTTGCCTTATCCTGCAAAATACTTTTTATTAAAACTCCAATATTCGCCTGTGCCATATTAGGTTATTATAGCACAAAATAAATCCTCTGCGAAATTACGAAATTTTACGAAAAATACGAATAAAAAAATACAAACTCTTGACAATACCCCCCCGTGATAAAATTCTCCATAACAACTATGGAGGAGATAATGAATAAGTACGATGATGTTATTTTTGCTTTTAGTATAATTTTTTGGATCCTTAGTATTATTTCTATTATTTGTATTTATTTATGTCTCTGACGGCGTGAAGGTTTGTTAGTTTATCCTCAAAACTAACGTTTTTTTATTTCTAAAAATTTCCCTCCTTTATCTCCCCTCTAATCCTCCTCATCAAATCCAAATAAAAATTAACATTGTGAATAGTCGCGAGGCGCAGAGCAAGTGGCTCTTCGGCGACAAAAAGATGGCGGAGATAGGCGCGAGAAAAATTCTTGCAAGTATGGCAAGAACAATTTTTATCCAGCGGAGAAAAATCTTTTTTAAATTTTTCGTTGGTGATATGGATTGTTTCGTAAAAAGATTCCTTCAAAATTTTATTTCCTGAGCCTGTCAAAGGATGAAATTTTGATTGCCCTTCGACAAACTCAGGGACTAATTTTGATACTTTCTTCCACACATAAAGCAACCCATGTCGCGCATTTCTTGTCGGCAGAACACAATCAAACATATCAATGCCGGATCTGACTGCTTCCACAATCTCCTCCGGCTGGCCCACGCCCATTAAATAGCGTGGCTTGTCTTCCGGCAATTTTGGTACAATTTCCTTTAATATCCTAAACATTTCCTCTCTCGGTTCGCCAACCGCCAATCCCCCGACTGCGTAGCCGTCAAAATCCAATTTAACCAAATCTTCCGCTGATTTTAAACGTAAATCCGAATAAACGCTTCCTTGGACAATGCCAAATTTCATTTGTCCTTTTTTTAATTTAAATTTTTTACTTCTTTTCGCCCATTCTGTCGTCAATTTCATTGATTCTTCCGCGTCTTCCTTTGAACAAGGATAAGGGGAACAAATGTCCAAAATCATGGCAATATCCACGCCTAAATTCTTTTGGATTTCCAAGGATAATTCCGGAGTTAAAATAAATTTTTTGCCATCAAGATGCGACCTGAATTCCACTCCGTCTTCTTTAATCTTTCTTTGTTTAGCCAAAGAAAAAACTTGATATCCCCCACTGTCAGTCAGGATCGCTCTTGGCCAATTCATGAATTTATGCAAACCCTTAGCCTTTTTTATAACTTCAATACCCGGCCGAAGCATTAAGTAATATGTGTTGGATAAGATTATTTCTGCACCAAAATTTTCCAAATCAAAACTATCCAAAGTCTTTACAGATGCTTTAGTTGCAATGGGCATAAAAAACGGGGTTTGCACTTTTCCGTGCGCTGTCTCCAATATTCCCGCTCTCGCCTGTGATGTTTTTGATTTTTTTTGAATTCTATACATACTCTCATT
This sequence comes from Candidatus Falkowbacteria bacterium RIFOXYA2_FULL_38_12, assembly GCA_001778095.1. Classification (GTDB taxonomy): domain Bacteria; phylum Patescibacteriota; class Patescibacteriia; order XYB2-FULL-38-15; family XYB2-FULL-38-15; genus XYB2-FULL-38-15. The sequence goes on along the minus strand of MFGA01000020.1, from coordinate 103,489 downwards.
TGTCATTCCCGCGAAGGCGGGAATCTACTTTAAAATAATTGCGAGTGGATTCCCGCCTTCGCGGGAATGACAGACTACCACTATTACTTAACCTTACTTTTTCTTCCCCCTCTTGGCAAGTCTAAAAAATAAAAAAACCGCCAAATTGGCGGCCATATTGTCTATATATGCCTTACTTCACTGCGACCGTACTCGCCGTTCCTGCGTATTCCGTGCGAGTGACAGCGACCATGTTTAAAGAATTCACTCTTTCTTTTATCTTCTGCACTGATTGCAAATCAGCTGTTTGAAACTCCGCTCTTTTTATGCTCTCTTTTAGAAATGCCTGTTTTTCTTCTAATTCTTTGGTTTTAAACCCTTTGGTTGCCGTGTTGTTGATATTGGCGAGATATAAGACTCCTCCACAACAAATGGCAATAACAATAAAAATGTTAAAAACTTTAACATTAAGAAAAAATTTTCGTTTGGCGCTGATGTTTTTGTTTGTTTTCTGGTGCCCTCTCTTTTGGGCTAAAAACAATGATTTTTCCATATTTTTATCTTGCGCTCAACCCGACAAGCCGTCATCCTGAACGCAGTGAAGGATCTCGGACGAATGTCCGCAATATCCTTTTCTAGCTCGCATTCGCGAGAGATCCTTCCCCCGCAAAAGGCGGGGTCAGGATGACACAGAAAAAACTTCCGCTAAATTTCACAACTTAACCGCTACTCGGAGCTTTGCGCTTCGTGACCTGGGATTTATTTTTGCCTCCCCCTCTTTTGGAATTATTGGTTTCTTATTTAATATTTTTAATTTTGCTTTGTGGTCACACTGACAAATCGGCATCTCTTTCGGACAAATACAGTCTCGTGATTCTCGCTTAAAAAATTCTTTAACAATCCTATCTTCCAAAGAATGAAAGGAAATCACCGCAAGTCGTCCTCCCGGCAACAATAAATCGATCGCTTGAGGCAAGACGATTTTCAAATTATCTAATTCTTGATTTACAAAGATACGCAAAGCCTGAAAAACTTTTGTCGCGAAGTGAATTCGCCCGTACTGGAACTTACCGGGAATTACTTTTCTTATCGCCTCAACTAGTTCAAATGTTGTTCGGATAGGCTTTTCCTTCCTCACCTCGCAGATAATTCTGGCAATTCTTCCGGAAAATCTTTCCTCTCCATAAGTCCTAAAAATATCTTCCAACTCTTTTTCTTTAAAATTATTAATAACTTCTTCTGCTGTTATCCCCTCTTCCCCAAAACGCATATCCAGTGGCGCGTCATATCTAAATGAAAGACCCTTTTCTGAATCATCCATTTCCATTGAAGAAAACCCCAAATCCAGTAAAATTCCGGAAATATTCTCAAAATTATTTTGATGAACAATGTTTTTTAAATCTCTGAAATTTCCTTTTACCGCAATCAATCGGCCAACTTCCAACTTTTCATTTTTCTTGTCCTTCGTAGCCTTGGCGAAGGAAGAAACTTTTAACTCCGCGGCTTTAATAGCTTGTTCGTCCAAATCTATCCCTAACACCTTTCCGGACGGACCCGTCAATTTAAGAATCGCCGCGCTGTGTCCCCCGCCACCTAAAGTGCAATCAACAAAATTTTGGTTTGGCTTTGGATCAAAATTTTCTATAACTTCATCGAGCAGAACAGGAATATGTCCTTTATATTTTGATTCCTCAACCATAACTTTTAACTTTTCATTTTTCACTTTTAACTTCTTTATACGCCAAGCTCCCCCAATTGCTCGGCTATATCTCCACTTGAACTTTCTGTTCCGTTTTTATATTCTTCCCATTTTGCTTCATCCCAAATTTCCAAACGATTATAAAGACCGGCGACAACAACATTTTTTCCCACTGCCGCATATTTTCTTAAATAATCAGGCAAAATAATTCTTCCCTGTTTATCTAAGGAAACATCCATTGCTCCGGCGAGCATCAATCTCGCAAAAGCTCTGGAATTAGCTTTGCCAATTGGTAATTTTGCCAATCTCTCGGCTAAATTCTTCCATTCTTCTTCTGTATATAAAAAAAGACAATTATCCAGGCCTCTCGTCACTACCGCGCCTCCGGATAATTGAGCTCGAAACTTGACCGGCACGGCCAGTCTCCCCTTTTCATCAATTGTATGCTTGTATTCGCCAATAAACATAAAGAAAATTCTAATAATCTCTTATTATTAGTTATCCACAGATTTTCTTATCTATCCCCACTTTTATCCACTTTTAATTCTTATACTTCCATTTTATACCACTTTAAATACCCAGTCAACCCCGTATGAAGTAAAGGTTATCCACAATGCTCAGTAAACTATCATTATCTAAAATTACTACTCTGCAAATGCCTTGAATTACCTAAACTTCATACGGGGTCAACCACATACAAGGCTTATATTGACCAAACACCATCGCAAAGCAACTGTCTTAAAAATTTTTCATTATAATTAGCCTAAAAAAGACCTTTGCCTTGTGCGTGGCGGGCACCCTTTACTTACTTTTAACAAACAAAAAACGCCATTTTTTATATGGCGAATCTTGATATGTGGATAACTTTTTTATACTAAATACTGAATACTAGATACTAGATACTCACCTTCGGCTTTGTAATATTTGGTTCTCTGTCATAAAAAGGCAAAACGATTTTTCCCGCTTTAACTTTCTTCAGCTTGGCCTCATAATCCGCGACTGATTTTTTATCTAAATTAAATTCTTCCGCTCGCACACCAATGATTGGAATATTAAGAAGTCGCGCCAAAGCATTAGCGACAACAACTCCCTGCCTTACCGAAGTAAACGGTCCCGGCCCACTCACGACTACCACCCCCGTGAGATCTTCTTTTTTTGCTTTCACTTTTTTTAACAAATTATCAAGTAAAACTAATATTTTACCGGACTCTTTTCCGGCGACTGTTTTTTTATAAAAAGAATCGCCCTTTATTAGGGCGACGGATGTTGCGCCTTGTGTCGCTGTGTTTATTATAAAAATCATAGTTAATAATTACTTGACGTCATCTCCCCTGCTAAGTCTTGAATTATCAAGTTCATTTACCATTACAATTTTTTTATTCTCTAAAATATTATATAAAAATCGATCCGTAATATCCTTTCGGTAATTAAATTCTTGACGCGTCATTACAGTATAATCAATCGCCCGACCAAAATCTTTTTCAAAATCACCAATTAAATCGCTCAATTTCTTTTTATTGAATTTTCCCACTAAAATCAGGTCAACGGGGGCATCGGACAAACCGACAAAATCCCCGGTTAAGGCCAGATAATCAACCTCGCCAATTTTTCCTATTTCCTTGGCAAGATTTTTCTCCAACAGAAAATCCGCTTTTAGAATAAGGGCTTTTAGCTCCGGAAAAAGAATAAAAAGCTTATTAGCTTGAAAAAACTTTTTTGTAACGTCAACCGAGCTTATTTTCTTTAATTTTAGCGACCCATTATCTTTTCCTCTTTCCTTGACCGGAACAATATATTCTCTATTTTCCGGCCATTCCACTTCGCTAACAATCCCCAAGCTTTTTAGATTCAAAAGCTCTCGCCTGACTGAATTTATTTGCGCGCCAATGATTCTGGATATCTCTCTTACAAAATAGGCTTTATCCGGATCGTTTAAAAACAACTTTAACAACTTAACTCTCGTTCCTGATCCAAAGATTTGTTCAAGCCCGCCGCCGTCTATCTTTTTTTTGTCAGTCTTTGAAACCATAAAAAATATTGAGCTCGTCGCGTAATAATTTTACGACGAGCCTAGATCTACTGTACTTCTCTTTAAAAAACCGTTATAATTAGTATAGTATAGAAAAATAAAAAAATAAAGAAAATTGCATTATTGTGCTAAAGATAGAATACAGTAAAATTTCTATACAACCAGACAAGAGTAAAACCACTTGTCAGATTTTTGTTTGGGATTTATTCAATTCCAAAGAACAAAATGAAGAACTCGCCTGCAAAGTTTTTTCTCTCGTGGAAATCGCCTCTTTGCCAAATCGTAAAATAAACAACTTGGTTGAAGAAATATTCGGAGAGATAAAACCCATCAGCAGTCAAAATTTTCTCGGCAAAACCCCTGAAAATTTCTTTGAAAATCTAGTCCAAAGAATAAATTACAGATATGTGGAGCTCGTCGGCGAAGAGGAAGAAACCGATTCGGCCGACTGGCCACCAAAAATAAACGCGCTACTCCTTCTTTCTATCGGAAAAAATATTTATTTTGTCCAAAGCGGAAAAATCCGCCCTTTTCTTATCTATAGAACCAAACCCGACGGCGGTTACAAAATAATGGATATCTCGGAAAATGCCTCGGGAAAAGAAAACCGCGCCAATAACATCAATATTTTCAACAACATTGTTAGTGGAAAAATAAACATTGGAGATTATCTTCTCTTGACTACCGAGAGCCTTCTTGATTATTTTTCTCTGGAAAAACTTTCTAATATTGTCTCTGCGTCCTCTCCACGGGAAGCTTCGAGAAATTTAAAGGAATTGTTGGCCGGACCGGCGAACCCCCACACTTCCTTTGGCTCATTGGTTATAAAACTAAAAGAAGAAGAGGCTAAAGAAGAACAAGAAATAAATAGTGATCAAAAAAATAATCTTCCCGCCCCTTCCCAACACTCCATGGAAAAACTGTTGGGCACAGTGGCCGATACCGAGAAATTTCTCACCCCATCAATGCACATGAATCTTGGCAGTACTTTTTTTAACTTTTTCGAAAAGGTCAAAACTTCCTTGGATAGAAAAGAAAATGCGATAAAAAATATATCGCAGCATAATGCTTTTAAGATAATTTCCAAAATATCTAAAAAAACAGTTAGCGCTATCGCCATTTTGGCAAGAGGCTTTTTTTCCGCATTGATCGGCATTTTTAAATTTTTATTTATTGTCATAACAAATAAAAACGGGAAGCGAAAAGATGTCATAATATCTATACCAAAAAATTTAAAAACAAAGATTAACAATATTAAAACAAAACTTTTGTCTCTACCTCGATCTTCTCAAATATCCCTTGCGGTCGTCGTAATTCTTTTTTCCATCTTTTTGGGGACAACCGTTGTCGCATATTCAAGATATAAAAATGAGCTGGCTCTGAAAAATTTAAATCAAAGAATTGAAGATATTCAAACACAAAAAAATCTGGCTGAGGCGAGCATCATCTACGGTGATCAGGTAACGGCTGTAAACAGTTTAAGGGAGGCGGAAAAACTACTCGCCGAGTTTCCCAAGGATGACCCGAAATTAAACGAAACTTATAACAGCCTGAACAACGATATCCAACTTCTGGGAGAAAAAATACGAAACATAAAGAGGATAACCGATCTGGCCATTATTGTTGATTTTAAGGAAGAAAATCAAGAAACAAAATTGGATAAATTTATTCTTTCCAAAACCGGCATTATCGCTCTTGGTAAGGAATCCTCTTCAATATATACCTACAATATCAAGGATAAAAAAATATTAAAAAAACAAACCGATAATCTGGCGCCCGCTTTGGCTTGTCTTAAAGACGAAGACACTGTCCTGCTCTACGGCGTCGATCAAAAATTATTTGAGTTTAATTCAATAAAAAATTCGTTAAAACAAATAGAGGTCGCGAGCGAAAGCAATGTTGACGACATGACTATATATAATCAAAAATTATATACTGTATCTTCCGAAGCCAATCAAGTGTTTAAACATTCTCCAACAATTGTCGGTTTTGCCAAAGGAACTCCATGGATAAAAGGCGAGGTAAATTTGGAAAACTCAAAAAGTATTGCCGTTGACGGGACAATCTATGTTTTAAAAAATTCCGAATTACTTAAATTTGCCAACGGAAATAAGATTGATCTTTCTCTTACAATTGAGCCTGCTCTCTTTGCCCCCACAAAAATATGGACATCCTCCGAATCTTCATACTTATACATACTTGAACCTTCTTCAAAAAGGATAGCTGTATTTGATAAACAGGGAAAACTTAAAATACAATATTTATTTGAACAACTTGATAATCCAAAAGATTTTTCCGTTCTGGAAAAAGAAAAGAAAATATATTTGTTGAACGGAACGCAAATGTTGAGTTTTGATATTACTCATCTATAATCGGAAATTACGCGAGTATTTTGGAATAGCAGACTTTAGTCTGCGTCTTACGCGAACTAAAGTTCGCTACTCCACTATCCAAACAAAAATCCCGCTCTTCAAAAAGAGCGGGATTTTTAAATTTGAAATCTTACTTTAAAGTAACCTTCGCGCCGGCTGCTTCTAACTTTTTCTTCATCTCTTCGGCTTCAGCCTTACCAACACCTTCCTTTAAAACTTTTGGCGCGCCATCAACCAAATCTTTGGCATCTTTCAAGCCCATTTGAGTAAGTTCGCGAACTACTTTAATGACGCCGATTTTATTGGCTCCACCTTCGGTAATTTCCACGTTAAATGCGCTTTGCTCTTCAACTGGGGCTCCCCCGGCTGCTGGGGCTCCGGTAGCAACGGCCATAACTGGCGCGACGGCGGAAACTCCGAATTTTTCTTCCAAGACTTTTACCAATTCCGCTAAATCAAGAACTGATAATTTTTCGATTTGTTCGACAAGCGCCTTGAATTTTTCCAGCACTTGCACTTCCTTTTTTTCTTCGGACATATTTTTGTTTTCCTTAATTAATTATTTTAATTAAATTACTTTTAAGCTTTTTCCGACATTGATTTTAAAACTTGGACAAATCCTCTTAAATTTCCAGCCAAGACATTCACAAATCCGGAAACCGGAGAATTCAAACTGCCAACCAATTGTGCCAAAAGCTCTTGTTTCCCTGGAATATTGGCCAACTCTAGAACTTTCGCGGAATCAATATATTTCTTTTCGAGGATTCCTCCCAAAATCTTTAATGCGTCATGTTGCGCTTTAAACTGTTTTAAAATCTTGGCCGGAAGAACTTCGTCGTCATAGCCAAACACTGCGGCAACATTGCCTTCAAACTGTTTCGGATCAACTCCCGAATAGCCGGTTTTATCCATAGCTATTTTTATAAGAGTCTTTTTTGCTACGCCGTAATCAATCCCCTCTTTTCTTAAAGAACTTCTTAGACTTGTTGTATCTTTTACATTCAAGCCTGAAAAATTAACAAAAACTGCGGCCTTGGTTCTTGCAAATTTATCTTCCAAACTTTTCAAATCTTCTTTCTTTTGATCTTTTGTTTTTGGCATAATATTAGTTTTATATTCGCTTTTATTTGCGTAATTTGTAATAAAAAACTGTGGCATTACCACAGACATAATCCCCAAAAGGGGCGATTTACCTCGGCGGGCTTTCTTTGATTAAGTTCCGCTGGACGGAACGCCTGCTGTCTATGGCTTTATTCACTTTTAAAGAGTTTACCTTATGGATAGATATTTGTCAAATCTCCTAAAAATTACTTATTTTGTAGCATCCTTTTGGCCTCCCTTAAAAATTCTAAGTCTCTTTTTACTATAAACTGGTTTTTATATTCATTTGGGCTCTCGCTTTCTAGCAATCTAATAGCTTCATCTGGCAACATCCAAACAGATTCAAAACCTTCTTCGATTTCGCCTTCTTCCCATGCCGGTTTACCAACTTCACCGACTAATTTTGCTAGATAGCAATATGACACTTGGAGAAGATCTAGCTGATTTCTATATTCAATAATTATGCCTATCTCATCCCCTATTTCAATCTCACACCCAACCTCTTCTTTAATTTCCCTACGAAGAGCTTCTGGTGTATTTTCCCCCTTATCCAAACCACCACCCGGGAGTTTATGATAATTATATTTTGACGCAAATTGAATAGCAATCTCATTTTTATCATTAAAAATAATGGCTCTACTGGCTTTTCTGAGACGATATGGCTTGTCAAATCTTTCAGGAGAGCCGACCCCAATATCGCTGTCGCTTATTTCTAACAAAAGTTTCATATTTTATATCTGAATTTTTTTAAAAAAGTAACTGCCTAGCCATAAGAATATCGCGGTTATTGATCCTAACGCTATAAGGTCGACTGTCAGACCATAATGCCCCATACCGAGGAAAATTTCGCGCAGAGCGTCAATCCCATAAGAGAGCGGATCAAGCCGAGCAATAATAGAAAGTGTTGTCGGCAAACCTTCCAGAGGAAAGAGCGCGCCGGAAAGAAAAAATAATGGCATAATGAGAAAATTCATAATCAACTGAAACCCTTGCATATCTTTCAAAAGGGAAGCTATCATTGTCCCAAGAGAGGTAAAAAGAAGCGCGATCAAAAACATCACCCCGATCGCGGGAAAAACGGACAACCAGTGTTCCATACGAAAACCAAAAAGCATTGCTAAAAACATCACCATAATTCCCTGCGCTGTGGCAATAGTCGCTCCGCCCAATGTCCTTCCGATCATAATATGCAGTCGCGACATGGGGGCGACGAGTGTTTCTTTCAAAAAACCGAATTGTCGATCCCAAATAACTTCTATTCCCGAAAAAATAGCGGTGAAAATAATCCCCATTCCAATAATACCCGGGGCGAGAAAATTTAAATAATTTCCTTGACCGGCTTTTTCAAAAACGGAACTAAAACCGTATCCAAGCGCCCATAAAAATAAAAGAGGTTGGGCGAGCGACCCGATAATCCGCGAACGAGAACGAAGCCATCTTTTTATTTGTCTAAGCCAAAGAATGTAAATTTTTTTCATAATTTTTATTTGCTCCAAATGCGATGCCTATTTCTCATATCATCGGTCGCGCTTGAAGTTTCTTCTCTGACTGTCTTTCCCGTGAGGGCGAGATACGCTTCTTCAAGCGAGGAAGTTTCTGTTTGTTTTTTTAATTCATCCGGCGCGCCCATCGCCACAATTTTCCCATGATCAATAATGGCGACTCTTCCAGCGATACGCTCCGCCTCTTCCATGTAGTGAGTCGTAAAAAAAATTGTTGTGCCTTCTGTTTTGTTAAGTTCGCGCAAATATGTCCACATATGATTTCTGGTTTGCGGATCAAGGCCAAGCGTCGGCTCGTCCAGAAAAATAATTTTGGGATGATGCAATAATCCTCGAGCGATTTCCAACCGTCTTTTTATTCCACCGGAAAATTCTTTAACCAAGCCGTCTTTTCTATCCCAAAGATCAACAAAGGTGAGTAATTGTTCGATTCTTTCTTTGCGTATCAATTTTGGCACATCATAAAGAACTCCATGAAACTCCATATTCTCCCAAGCTGTAAGCTCGTCATCAAGACTTTGATCTTGAAACACAATTTCAAACGAACGCCGTACTTTATCGGGAGATTGGACGGGATCATTTCCATTAACAACAACCTTACCGGCTGATGGCTCCAGGAGCGTAGTCAACATTTTAATCGTGGTTGTTTTTCCCGCGCCATTTGGTCCCAAAAACGCAAAAATCTCGCCGTGGTTTACGGAAAAAGTAATGTCGTCAACAGCGACGAAATCGCCAAATTTTTTTGTAAGATTCTTTACTTGAATCATATCTAAAAATTATTTAGATGCCCCAATAACCCACCTCCCAAGATCGTCTAACTTTACTTTTGCATTTCTAAATCTAGAAAACAACTTCTCAACTTCTTCTTTTGTATAAAAACTATGAGGCAATCCTTTTTCTGGACCGGCGAGTGGCGTAAAGGTACCTTCGGTTATTTTTTCATGATTTTTAAAGGTATTCCACTTTTTGCTGCTTTCCATGTCTGGCACGGTAATAAATATTTTTCCATTTTTAACAATTGTGTCGTATATTCTATTTATTAAATTCTGTATTTGTTCTTTGGTTCCATGATGGATTGTGGAAACAGAGATGATTAAATCATATTTCTCTTTTGGTATCTGGAATTCAAACATATTTGCACAGACGATCAGGGAATCGTCTTCCAATGTTCCCTTAGTCATTTCTACCGAAGTTTCACTAGAATCTATCCCGTCAGTTTTAAATCCACCATCTTGTAAAAATTTCAGATACTTCCCTGTGCCACAACCTATATCCAATACATATTTAATCTTAAAATTTGATTCGTTTAAAAACTCTTTAAACAATGGATGAATTTCTTCTGAAAGAGTCGCCCATGCTTCACCGCCTTTTTGATAATTTTTATAAATATCATCCCAAATTGTCATATCTTATTTATGTATTATTTACCCCAAAACGCTTCCGACAATCTCTTTGCCATCCAAAAAATTCTTAAAATTTTCCAAACCGGCTTTCATAATAATAACTCTTATTCCTAATTTTTCCGCCATACGCGAAGCAACCGGATCAAACGGCGCGTGCATTCTGGGAATCCATTTTCCCCCGACGATTTTTTTATACTCTTTCCAACTTAAATTTTTAAAAGGCTTAGCGTCTTTAAATTCTTTCGGATCTTTATCATAAATATAATCAACATTGGTTAAATTTATAACTGTTTTCGCTCCTAAATTTTTCGCCCATAAAACCGCGTCATTATCGGACGAACATCCCGGCATCCAACCGGCGCCGATGATAATTTTTTTTGACGTCTTTATTTTTTCTGTTGGGTTGATAACTACTTTCGGATAGGCGACTTTGCCAAAAATTATTCTTAATAATTCCGCGTTTAGTCTTGTCGCGGCAATGCCAAGCCAATCCAAATCTTCGTCACTCGCTTTTGCAATGCTTTGAACGGCTATGTTGTATTTTTTGTTGGTATATCCCCCGCCGGCGACAATTACCGCTCGCCCGCCCTTTTTTATAAAACTAAAAATAAGCTTGCTAAATTCCTTTAAAAATTCGGCATCAACTTCATTGGGAACGATAGCCGAACCTCCGAGGGAAATAACAAGCGTTTGTTTTTTTGGCATAAAAATATTTTACAGTTTTTTATTTGCTGATTTTTATCCTTTCCGTTTTGATTCTTGCCATAGACCTAAATCTGGACGGCGTTCTATAATGCGTTTTCCCCTTTCCACATCTTGCGCAAGAATATTTTTTCATATTTATCAAAGCTCGCTTAAAATATCTTTTGGTATCGGAATCTCCTCCCCCGCCGGGCTAATTCCCGGAAATCGCCAAGCCGTAATTATTTTCTTTTGACCGTCTTTTTCTTCTTCATACATCAACCAAATCTCTGTCTGCCTTTTTCCTCCCACTCTTTGCATCAAAGCTATCGTCCCCGAAGCTATACCCTTTTGTCGCCTGTCCGGTTTTCTAAAAACCTTTTTCAATCTGTTTTCCGAAAGTCCGTAAAAATTCATTTTAGAAATCGCGTGTTTCGTCAAGAAAAAATTTCCAAAACTATTTTTCTTATCAAAAGACATATTTTAAATAACGCTCCCAATAAGACTATCTTTTCTTTTTACTTCCAAGGCCTCTAGCATATTTTCCATGTCATCTTCTTCGGAAATTTTTCCACTTTCCACAAATTCATTTATAACGCTCTCCGCTTCTTCTTTAAAAACCGTTTCATCTTCCGGAAGACCAAAATCAAAACGTGAAATCAGTTCTTCCCAAATTAGATCAACGTCAGACATATTTTTTGGGGTGTATTATATTGGCAAAGAAGACAAGTCTAATAATTGACCGACTTGCCAATTTATACTAAATTAGTTAGAAAAGGATTAAGAAATCATTGTCTTTTTCGGAGTATAACACATAATAAACTTTATTTTAAGGGCTGACAACCCTCGCTACGCTAAAAATATGGACGAACCCATAGACCAACAAAATGAGAACAACCTAACCGAAATCAAAAAAAGCGTGATCGGTAAAAGTTTTTTTTCAAAAAGCAATATCTTTACCGCGATTATTATTCTGATAATCGCTCTTTTGCCTATTTTTATGGATAATCCTTCCGGCGAAAAAGAACAGTCCGCCTCTCAAAACGAAAATGTCTCTCCCGCGCCAACAACCGATTTTTCCGCGAAAATTTCTTTTACTGATGGAAAAGTAGAAATTTGGAGCGGAAAAGCTAACGCGTGGCTTGATATTCTTCCGGGGAAAATTATCGGCGGAGATTCTCAAATTAGGACCGGAAAACAATCAAGGGCGATTATTGAATTTACTGACAAAAGTATAATCAGGCTAGATGAAAACTCTCATATTATTTTAAAGAAACTAAACGATAAAAAAATCGAAGTTATTCAGATTATCGGAAGAGCTTACTATAAAACAAATGGAAATTCTTTTGAAATAATTTCCGACGAGACAAAAATAGTTGCAAGTAATTCGACATTTTTTGTCGCCAATCGAAAACTTGAAAACGAACAGCGTGAGGTCACAGTTGAGGTAACAAAAAATTTAGCCCTTGTCCGCCTGCAAAAAGGAAACGAAAGCATAGAAAAAGAAGTAAGAGCGGAAGAAAAATTAATCATAAATTTGAATGAACCGGTAGAAAGAGCCCTTTTCAAGACTCCTCTTTTGAGAGATATTCTAAAAAAAAATAATTTTTACCTCTGGAATCAGCTTGAGGATGGCGATGAAAAATCATCTCCGCTAAATCCTCCAGAGATAAAAATAATTGAACTGCCGGATAGCATTGAAAAAAATCCAAGCGAAGTTGCTAAATTGGAAGAAAAAATAACACTTCATTCTTCTTATCAACCGGGGTCGGAGGTTACTCTCTATTGGGCGCTCCAAGGAAAGGCTCCTTATGGATTTAGAATCTTAAGATCTACTAGCCCCAATCCAACTTACCCGGGAAGCGAATTTGTTTATCTCCCATCGCCCTCTATCCGAAGCTATATTTGGCCGGCAAACGGGGATATTGAAAAATATTATTTTAAAATCTGTCTTTCCGGAAAAAATGACGACTGCCCCATCTACAGTAACGAAAAAGAAGAAAAAATTATTCTCTAAAAAAACTCCGGACGAATGCCCGGAGTTTTTTTATTGCTTTATTCTTCTTTACCCCAAAACTCATCAGCTTCTTTTTCCATTTTATCCAATCTTGTGTAGTAATCGAGAAATTCATTGAAGTGAGCCAAGGCAATCTTGCCTGTCGTCAATGGATCATCATTTGTAACATTCGTATGCGGATCACGGGAACCGTGCTCAAGCTCCACGTCCATCCCCCGCCTGAATTGCTCCACATTAAATTTACTCCAATCAATTCCCAATTCCTCGCCGATTTTTTTTGCCTCTTCGGCGCTAAATTTTTCTGCCATAGTATTTTTTATTAAAAATTAATTATTAATGCTGTTTATTTTTTCTAAATACTAAATAACTGTAAATCACCGTAACAACGGCGGATAAAATTGCTCCAAAAATAATAACAATAAAATTTGCTACACTTCCGAAAAGAACCGAAACTAAACTCAAGACACCAAAGGCTATAAAAATTTTCCCTCCGATTTTGTGAGTTTTATCCCAAACTTCATCGGATGATAGTGTCCAGGGGGTCTTTATTCCGATAAAGAAATTCCTTTTTATCTGCGGTAAGACCCAACCGATTAAAAGAAATAGAATGGAAATAGGAACACCAAACATCAAGCTTCCTTCCGGCGGGACACTGCGCGTTGAGGCATACAAAAGAAAAAAGTATAGACAAATAAAAAATCCCGTTAAAAAAATCTTGAAATACAAATACGGTTTGGCGAACTGTTCATAATTCTTTCTAAAAGGATCAATAGCCGGCAAAAAAGACATCAACAAATAAACAACTAAAGCTAACCCCGTTGGCAAAAATAAATTAATATACCTTGATCCATATCCGTCAACTTCGCCGTTAATATCCCAGTGCGTCGGGACTTTGTCCGGCAGTCTTTGCGCCATAAAAAATCCGGAAGCGATCATGAGAAGGATTATTATTAGAATAATCCAGTCGATTTTTTTCCAAAGTTTCATAAAATTTATATTATTAATTCAAATATCTCGCTTTATTCGCCTTGTGCTCTTCAAAATTTCTACCATAGATAGCTACTCCATCATCCGTCGTTAGAAAATATAAATAATCATTCCCTTGAGGGTAAGTCGTAGCTAAAATGGCATCAAGTCCGGGATTGCCGATCGGTCCCTTGGGCAGTCCGCCGTTTTTATAAGTATTATATACTGAATCCACCTCAAGATCGTCCAAACTCGGCCGAGTGGTGTTTTTATTGGTAATGTAATTTATCGTCGCGTCCGATTGGAGTGGCATGCCGATTTTTAATCTTCGCCAAAAGATATCGGCGACTATTTTTCTATCCTCTTTATTCGCGACTTCTTTTTCCACAATCGAAGCCATTGTTAAAATTTCAAAAACAGTTTTACCTTGTTTTTTTATCTCGTCTTGCGCTTCTTCGGAAATCTTGCTCCTGAAATTATTTAGCATTTTGTCAATAATATGTTTAGCCAATAGCCGTTCTTCGTTTTCTTCGTTTTCTTCATTATCTCCTCCGGGAATATTTTTGTAGATGCGGTAAGTATCCGGAAAAAGATAACCTTCAAGAGAGGCGCCCACGGGAAGATCTTTCAAGAAATCGTAATCGGTCAAATTTTTATAATTTTCAGCTTCTTCTAAAAATATTTTTTCACTGACAACCCCTTCTTTTTCCAGATATGCGCCGATTTCTTCATTGCTCCATCCTTCAATTATTTTTATCTCCGTTTCTTTGACATCAATTCCCGAAGTTAATGTTTCCACGATTTCCCAAAAATTCATTTTGGGCTGAATATTGTGTCCGCCCGCTTGAAACTTTCCCTCAAGATCTTTTAGCCACACATATGTTTCAAACACAAATTTATTTTTAATGAAACCATCTTTAAATAGAGCATCACTTATTTCATTGACTCCTTCTCCCGGATTAATGGTAAATTCCTTATTTTCCGCGTTATCGCTCACTCGACCGAAAAAAAACCAAGAGCTGAATAAAATAAAAAATATCAGTATTGTCAAAATTTTTTTCATAAAAATATTAGCTTAAATATATTTTTTGTATTTGCTCTTTTCTATTTCCTCTACAAGATTTTTAACCAGCTGGGCTTTATCTTTGGGGCAAACTAAAAGAGCGTCATCGGTTTCAACAACAATCATATCCTTGAGACCGCAAATACCAACTACTTTTTTGGTAAAATTATAAATTAGGTTACCGTCGCTATCGTGGCTTACACAATTACCTTTTATAACATTTTTTTTATTTTTATCGCTTAAGGCTTCTTCCACCGCCCTCCAGTGTCCAATATCCGCCCAACCGAAATCTCCGGGAACAACGAGCATTTCTTTTTCTTTTTCCATTATGCCATAGTCAATGGAAATCGGTTTTATTTTGGAAAATTCTTGCTTTAAAATTCTGGCTTCATTTTTCTTGCCAATAGACTCTTGAATTTTCATCAATATGGAATACATCTCCGGCAAATACTTCGCATAAAGGCTTAGTAGATAATCAACCCTCCAAATAAATATCGCCGGATTCCACAAATATTCTCCGGATTCAATATATTTTTCAGCCGTTTCTAGATCCGGTTTTTCGACAAATCTTTCCACCTCCAATACTTTTTGAAATTTGACATTTGACATTTGAAATTTCACTTTTATATATCCATAACCGGTTTCCGGATATCTTGGCTTTACGCCGATAAGAACTGTCTTTTGTGGATTATTTTTGACTGTTTCCTCTCCCAATTTTAAAATTTTCAAGTACTCTTTGCTGTTTTCTATATGGGCATCGGAATTGGCCGTGGCAATAATCCCTTTTGGATTTTTTTTAGCAATTATTGTTGCCGCCAGTCCAACCGCCGCGGCCGTATCTTTTTTTTCTGGCTCAATGATTAAATTTTTCTTATCAAAATTTTTTATCGCTTTTTTTATAAAATTAACCTGATTACTATTTGTTGAAATGTAAATATTTTTTTTATCAAAATTACCTACAAAACGGTTATAGGTTTCTTCCAGTAAGGTTTTGTCGCCCAAAATAGGTTGTACCTGTTTGGGATTTTTCTTTCGAGAAACCGGCCAAAGTCTCTTTCCTCCTCCTCCGGCCAAAATTAAAATTTCCATATTATTTTTGAATAAATCTATTGATTAATTTTTTCCACGGCATTTTCCCTATCGCATAAACTGTGATCCAGGCGACAATAATGCCAAAAACCACGTCCAGTGGATAGTGTACGCCCGTATAAATTCTCCCCAAACTAACCAACGTGGCTAAAAAAATAAATAACGCGCCTAGTTTTTTATTATAGTAGAAAATTGAAAAAGCTAAAGCAAAAGCGACAATGGTGTGGCCGGATGGAAATGCGGCGCTACTCGAACTCTTATCAATGAGCTTTACAACTTCATGATCAACAAACGGCCTTGGTCTAAAATAAAATAATTGAATAACGATTTTTAATAAATAACTTCCCACCACCGACAAAGATACTTTTAAAATATTTTCTTTTTTTGTTTCTGAGCTATCCCCTCTTGTCAAAAATAAAATTATGACTGCCGTGGCCATCAAAAAAATAAGGTATTCGGCGCAAAAAATTCCAAAATAATCCAAAATCTTCCATTGGCCGGCTAAATTATTTATTTCTTGAAAAAGAAAAAAATCCATATTTATTTTTGGCAATTCGGGCAAAAACTTGTTCCCCGCCCGCCAAGTTTAATTGTTTTAATCTTTTCTCCACATTCACTACACCCCTCTCCCCCTTTGCCATAAACTTTGAGCTTAAAAATATATTTCCCCTTTTCTCCTTTTGCGTCAACATAGGAATCCATCGACGTTCCTCCGTCTTTAACGGCCGAGACTAAAATTTTTCTTAAACAATCATAAATTTTTTTAATCTCAAACTCTTCTAACGCCTCAACTCGTCTTTGGGGGGAAACTTTTGCGCAAAAACAAGCCTCCTGCGCGTAAATATTACCCACTCCGGCGATAAAACTCTGATCCATGAGTAATGGCTTAATTTTACTTTTTTTTCTTTGTTTTAACAATTCTTCAAATTTTAGAAGAGTAAACTCTTTCTCTAAAATTTCCGGACCAATGTCGCTCTCTTTAATAAAATCATCCGCCTCTCTGGTTTTAAAAAGTTTAGCATAGCCGAAAAGTCTCGCGTCATAATGCTTTAATTGGCTTTTATCGGCAAATGTATAAATAATGTGCGGAGTCCCTCGTCCAGTCCCTCCGTCATAAATCAACTGGCCCGTCATTTTCAAATGAATAATCAAACTGTAATCATTTGAAAAATCCATTAGCAACATCTTTGCTCGCCGACGAATATTTTTTATTTTTTCCCCTTCAATCTTTTTTTTAAAATCCGCAACCGAAACATTTATCATTCTCGGTTTTATCACTTCTACGCCAATAATTTTTTTATTCAAAATCTGATCTAGCAATTGGTTTTTTATGGTTTCAACCTCGGGTAATTCGGGCATAAATTTTTAAATTCGAAATCCAAAATCCTAAACTCTAAACAAATTCAAAATACTAATTTTCAAAATTTCAAACAATTTTGTTTTGAACATTTGAATTTTAGTCATTAGATATTGTTTAGGATTTAGAAATTCGGATTTAGGATTTTTTATATTAATTCCGCTCCCGTCATTTCGTCCGGCTTCTGTATTTCCATAATTTTTAAAATTGTTGGAGCAACGTCGGCTAAAATTCCGGCCGGAGAAGCCATACTCAAGTCAATATTTTCATTTCCCGCGCCTCCTGCTACCGAACCCTTTTCATCTTTTCGAATCAAGATAAAAGGAACCGGATTATTACTATGCTCTTTATCCATTTCCGATGTTTCTAAATTCATCAGCTCCTCGGCATTGCCATGATCGGCGGTTATAGCCACAGCGCCGTTTACGGATAAGGCGACATCGACTATTTTTCCAACACATTTATCTACCATTTCTATAGCCTCTTTGGTTGCCTCCATATTTCCGGTGTGCCCGACCATATCAGCGTTGGCAAAATTGGCGACTATAAAATCATATTTTTGACTCATTACTTCTTTTATTAATTTTTCTGTAATTTCTTGGGCAGACATAGACGGTTTTTCTTCATAAGAAGAAACTTTTGGGGAAGGAACTATAATGCGCGTTTCCCCGGGAAACTCTTCTTCCTTCATGCCATTGAAAAAAAATGTCACATGGGCGTATTTCTCGGTTTCGGCAATGTGCAATTGTTTTAATCCCGCCTCCGAGATCACTTTTGCCAACGAAACTTTTATTTCTTCCGGCGGAAAAATAATTTTCACCGGCAAATCTTTTTCATATTCGGTCATTGTCGCAAAAAATAGATTATCTATTTTTTCTCTTTGAAATTTATCAAAATTATCCGCGACAAAAGCCTTGGTTATTTGTCGCGCTCTGTCCGCTCTGTAATTAAAAAAGATAACCGCGTCATTTTTTTCAATTTTGGCTACCGGCTGTCCCTTTTCCGTAATGATGATCGGAATAAACTCCTCATCATAGACTTCTTTGCCATAAGACAGCTGAACCGCTTTTTCCGCGCTATCGCAAGATTCATCACTAACTCCCTCAACAATTGCCCGATAGGCTTTTTCCGTTCTGTCCCAACGATTATCTCGATCCATCGCGTAAAAACGTCCGGAGAGTGTGGCAATTTTCCCTACGCGATATTCTTTTATCTTTTCTTCCAGCTTTTTAATAAAATCTGCTCCGCTATTATAAATAGTATCTCGGCCATCCAAAAAGACATGAATAAAAACTTTTTTTATTTTATTATCCCTGGCAAACTTTAGCAGAGAAAAGAGATGATCAATAGTTGAGTGAACCCGTCCGGAACTCAAAAGACCCATCAAGTGGAGGCTCGAATTGTTTTTTTTAATATGTTCTGTTGCCTCTTTTAAAACACTGCTTTCAAAAAAAGACTCGCCGTCAATGGCTTTATTTATTCTGGGCAAGGTCTGATAAAAGATTCTGCCAACACCTAGATTTAAATGGCCAACTTCGGAATTTCCCATTTCTCCCCACGATAAGCCAACCTCATCACCGGAGGCTCTAAGGGTCATTGCCGAATAATTATTTATTAGCTTACTTATATTCGGAGTCCTGGCTAAAGCGATCGCGTTGCCCGGACCGGGTGGCGCTATTCCCCACCCATCAAGGATAATAAGTATTACTGGTTTTGGACGCACAGATTAAGTTAAAAGTGATAAATTAAAAGTTAAAAGTCTTTCTAACTTTGGACTTTTAACTGTAATTTTTCACTTTACATTTTTCTTGCCCACCGCAGCCTTGGCAGAGGTGGAAACTTTTAATTTAATAGGCTTTTTCTCGTCATTGTCTTCGGTTTCGGAAGATCCATAATATCAAGAATGGTTGGCGCGACATCCGCCAAAATCCCTTTTTTTATTTTTTTATTTTTAAAATTTTCTCCGGCGACAATAAACGGAACCGGATTGGTTGAATGCTCGGTATCTATTTCTCCTGTTTTTAGATTTATCATCCCTTCAATGTTTCCATGATCGGCGGTAACAATAGCGACGCCTTTATTTCTGAAAATTTCCTTAATCAATCTCTTTAAACAAATATCAACTACATTAACCGCTTTAATCCCCGCTTTTATATTACCCGTATGACCGATCATATCCGGATTGCAAAAATTAACCGTAATGAAATCATAAACTCCTGAATGAATAAAAGATTCTACATTTTTAGTAATCTCCGGCGCGCTCATTTCCGGTTTATCTTCATATCTGGGAACATTGGGCGATGGTATTCTCACTCTCTCTTCTCCAAAAATCGGATCTGCGTATCCTCCGTTAAAAAAATAAGTAACATGCGCATATTTCTCGGTTTCGGCAATATATATTTGTCTCTTCTCTTTTAAACATGAAGGTAAACTATTTTCAATATCGCGACTGGGAAAAGCTGTAATAACCCCGGGCAAGTCCGGACCGAAATCGGTCATGGCGACAAAACAAATGTTCTTTAAGACTTTTTCCCTTTTGAATGATCCTCCATTTTTTCCATTAAAATTTTCTTGAGTAATTGTTTTTGTCAGTTCCCTTGCCCTGTCTGAACGAAGGTTAAAAAATATAACTGCATCATTATCATCTATCCTTGATGTCGCTCCATGATCCTTAAAAATAACTGTTGGCAAAATAAACTCATCCGTTTCTCCCCTGTTGTAGGCTGTTGAAATTGCCGCCTCAGCGCTTTCGGCAATTAGTTCCCCTCCCAATACCATGGCATTATAGGCCAATTCTGTTCTTTTCCAATTTTTTACTCTATCCATTGCGTAAAATCTACCCATAATAGAAGCTATTCTCTCATTTCCGTGAAAATGCGTCCTTAATTTTGAAAGGAGCTTTATTGAGGCAAATCTACCAGAATCTCGGCCATCTGTAAACAAATGCAGAAAAACATCTCCAACTTTATTCTGATGCAAAAGATCCAAAAGCGAATAAAGATGGGTGGGAAAAGAATGAGCGCTTTCTCCATTAGAAAGAAGCCCCATCAAATGGACTTTTGACTTATATTTTTTAGCGTGCCTTATCGCTTCAGCGAAGGCATTATTCTTGAAAAAAGTTCCATCTTCAATACTATCATTAATGTAAACCGCGTCTTGTTTAACAATAAAACCGGAAGACAGGTTCATATGACCGGCTTCAGAATTTCCCTCTTGATTACCCGGCAACCCGACCCTTTTTCCATGCGCGATAAGTTCGGTGTGCGGAAAATTTTTCCAGAGTTCTGACATGGTCGGAGTTTTAGCAAGAGAAACGGCGTTTCCCTGACCAGGCGGAGCAAGCCCCCATCCATCAAGAATAATAAGGGCTGTTGTTTTTTTCTTTTCCATAAATTGTTCATTAGACCCACTGAATAATAATTCTTTCTACTGCAACTAGTAATTTTGGCTAAAAATTTGCAAAAGCTCCTCCGCTTATATCTAATCATATAAACATCGTCGCTTTTCTAAAT
Source organism: Candidatus Falkowbacteria bacterium RIFOXYA2_FULL_38_12 (assembly GCA_001778095.1). GTDB lineage: Bacteria > Patescibacteriota > Patescibacteriia > XYB2-FULL-38-15 > XYB2-FULL-38-15 > XYB2-FULL-38-15. Next base: position 82,719 of record MFGA01000020.1, on the reverse strand, counting down.
TTTTATCCTAAAATTACTGCGTTTCGTAACGAAAGATTATTATTCATCGGGTCTATTTTATCTCATACCCCACTGTTGCTGTCACCACTATATCAATACTACCACTTTCAATTACAGGAGAAGCCACTTTCATCTCCCCGCCTCCGGCGCCATAGCTGTCCATCATTGTCCTGTAATCGGCCGGCGAATCGGAGTACTCACTGAAAGAAACCACTTTCCCTAGTTTAACGCCAGCGGCTTCGGCCAACGCTTCCGCTTTTTCTTTAGCATTTGCTAAGGCTTTCAACCTTGCTTCTTGTTTCAATTTTTCCGGATCATCAATATTAAATGTTAAGCCACTAACTTGATTCGCGCCACCTTCCCCTGCTGCGGCGAGCATATCACCAATTTTACTTAAATTTCTTATCTTGATTGCAACCCCCTGGCTGACTTGATAGCCTCTCAATTGTTGTTTTCCATCCGTCCAATCATATTGCGGATAAATATTATAATAACTTGTTTGAATGTCTTTATCTTCAACCCCTAAATTTTTTAAGGTTGTGATCAAACGATTTAGTTTATCTGTATTTTCTTTCTGCGCTGTTTTAACATCTCCTTTTTCCGTAATAAGTCCGACCTGAATTGTGGCAATATCAGGAATACCTGTCACTTTTCCTTCTCCGGAGATATTAATCACATCTCTTTCCGCCGTCGGTCTGCCAATATACTGATACCCTTTTAGATCTTTAGCAATGATTGTTCCAAGAACGCCAAGGACTCCGAGCATTGCCAGAGTAACGATAACTGTAAAAAGTTTGTTCTCGCGCCATTGTGGCCAAAAATTTCCCATAGATTTGTTTGTTTAAGATTTAAATAGTTATTTTATGTTCTATCTTTGTTTATCAGTTTATTGTCTTATTAACGGCCTGATTCCCGGCAAAACTTTTCCTTCTAAAAATTCTAACATTGCCCCGCCACCGGTGGAAACGTGAGCAATCGAAGTCGCTACTCCCGTCTTTTTTATTATTGATAAAGTTTCTCCGCCTCCAACGACACTTAAAAGACCTTTTTTTGAATATTCCGCGATGATTCTGCTTATCTCATCACTTCCCTTATTATATTCCGTATTTTCAAAATACCCCATTGGCCCATTCCAAATCAGAGTTTTTGCCTTACTGATAACTTCTTCATACATTTTTATTGTCTCCGGACCTATATCCAAAATAGCTTCGTTTTTTTCACAAATATTTTCCGAACTGCCGGACACTTGAACTATTCTACCTTTTTTCCCATCAAAATCTCCAACGACTAAGTCGATCGGTAAAAGTATTTTCTTATTTTTCAAAAATTTTCTAACAAAAATTATTTTATCCAGTTCAACAAGAGACGCGCCGACATTATAACCGAAAGCCTTAAAAAAATTATTAGCCATTGCCCCTCCAATCATCAAACAATCAACTTTTTTTAATAGATTTTTTATAAGACCTATCTTTTTGGAGATCTTTGCTCCTCCCGTTACCGCGACAAATGGTTTTTTTGGTTTAGCCAATAACTTAGACAAAACTTCAATTTCTTTTTCCAAGAGTAACCCGGCATAACTTGGCAAAAAATTAGTAATTTTGGAAACGGAAGCGTGGTCGCGATGCGAAACGGCAAAAGCATCATTAACATAAATGTCAGCGAGGGATGCCAAATATTTAGCAAATTTAGTGTCATTTTTTTCTTCGCCGATATTGAATCTCAGATTTTCAAGAAGAACCACTTCTCCGCCCGCCATTTTATCAATAAAATCAAAAGGATAATTATCCTTAACTATCTCTGTGCACTCCATTTTTTCTTTTAACAATTTATAAAGAGCTTCCCCAATCGGTTCCATAGTTAAATCTTTGACTATTTTCCCCTTTGGGTCGCCCAAATGGCTTATCAAAATAACCTTAGCCCCTTTTTCCAAAAGATAATTGATTGTAGGGAGGGTTTCTTTGATTTTCGTGTCGTCCCGAACAACCATTTTATATTTTCCATTGCTCGCTTTTTTCTTTTCCAAGGGAACATTGTAATCAACGCGCAACAAAACTTTTTTATCTTTTAAATTTTTTATCTCGCTTATTTTTTTCATTTTCATATATTTTTATCCCCCTCAATTTCTTTTAATTCCCACGTATCGCCATCTATTTTTTCCACAACAATTTCGGCTTCATCGGCTTTTGTCTCTCGCGCCAACATGGAAATATTAAATTTTAAATTATCGGGATCAATATTCAAGCCGTGCTCAATAATATTACCAAGACCTATAATGATTTTGGTAACTTTTTTAAAATTATTTCTTTCGGCATGGTCCAAGACCAGCTTTAATATTCTATCAGCTTCGTGTAAATCATGCATAGAAGTGAGAAATTAAAAGTGCAAAGTGAAAAGTTATATAATCTTTAACTTTTAACTTTTCATTTTTAACTTTTAATTTTCTTTAGTGTGTCGCGCAGGTCATACATGGATCATACGCCCGCACCAGCATATTTATTTTTCTTTTCCTATCTTCGCCATTTTTTATCTCCGCTTCCGATAAGTATTTTTCCAGATCATTTTCCAGGCTGTCCAAAAACTGCGCGGTCGGCGGGATTATATTGCATTCCCTTATAATGCCATAACGATCTACTTTATAATAGTGATAAAGAGTCCCCCGTGGCGCCTCGGTCGCGGCCAGACCTTCTCCGTTTCGCATTCTATATTTAACTAATAATATTTTTGATTTATCTTTAAAATAATTATCCAATAAATTTTTCACTTCTTCCGCGCAATGCACCAGTTCCACGGCTTGGGCATAAATATTATGAAAAGTATTTTTGGTGATTAAAGCATTGCCCGTTTTTTTACTTCCAAAAAAATCCAATAATTTTTTAGCTTCCGGATTCAGTAAGCTATGGCTCAAATTTAGTCTCGCGATCGCCCCAACCATAAACTCTCTCCCTTTATGTTTCACTCTTTTGGTTGGATCGTAATTTGTTTGCTCTTCCGATAATTCTTTATAGAAACTTTTAATGCTCGTCTTCTCTCCGGAAGAGGTTTTCATTTCTCCTTTATAAAAAGAATATTCATTTTTTCCCACCAATCCGACAAGTTCAATTTTTCTCTCATAATCTGGATAATTTAATTTTTTAAAAAATTCCGCCACTACTATCGCCTCCTCTAAAACTTTATCTACCGCAAAATATATTTTTTTCAACTCCTTTTCTTCCGGCTCTTTCCTAAATCCTCCAATTTCGGTGGATAAAAGATGCATATCCCTTCCGCCGATAACTTCTTTTATTCTATTCCCAAAATCCCTGATTGAAACTATTTTTTTTGTTAAATCCGGATATTTTTTTATTAGATCTAGGTCATTGTCGTACTTGAAGAAATCCGACAATGACAAAAAGAAAAGATGGGTGGCGTGGCTTTGAATCGGTTCGGCCAAAAATAAAATTTTGCGCAGTATTTCCGCTTTTGGCGTAATCTTTATATTAAAAGCGTTTTCCAGGGCTTTAATGCTCGTTAGATTGTGAGCGACCGAACAGATCCCGCAAATTCTTGAAGTAACAATTGGAGTCTCAACATAATTCCTATTTAAAACAATTCCCTCAATCAATCTCGCTCCGACTTTAACTTTGATTTTAGCGTTTTTTATGTCGCCATTCAAAATATCAGCAAAAAATCCGGCATGACCTTCAATTTTTGCTAAATGATTTATGGTTATTTTCATAAATTTATTTTATAAAATCATCCTCGGCTCCAAAAGTTTCAAGAATTTCCGCCAAATATTTTTCTCCAACCAATTTTTTTATATTTTCCAAATGCCTTTTTATTATCGGGCTTTTCGCGTTTATCGGACCACGGCAACCATAACAAAATCTATTACTTTTTAAACATACCGCGTCGCATCCACCAAGAGTGATCGGCCCGAGGCAGGGCTCCCCTTTTTGCAATAAACATGGATAGCCATTATTCTGGCATTCAAAACAAACCGGCCGCGGGGCAATTTTCGGTGATTTTCCTATGGCAATGTCGCAAAGAATATTATAAAGCTCATCTTTATTGATTGGGCATCCGGGTGCGACATAATCAATTTTGACAATCTTGCTAAGGGGTACAACAACCTTATTTTCTATTCTCTGATATTTTGAATAGACGTATTTTGCTTTTTCATTTTTTCTATTCTCCGTATAATTTTTTATTTCTTGCACTCCACCGAGATGGGCGCAAGTTCCCATAGCCACGATTATTTTTGATTTTTTTCTTAATTCTTTCAAACTTTGAATATCCTCGTCGGTTAATGGTGTTCCCTCAATCAAGGCAACATCGTAATAATCAATTTCTTCTTTTTCTTTAACCCAAGAAAAATTTCCAAGATCAAAAATTTCAAAAATATTTAACAATCTTTCTCCCAAATTCAAAATTTCCACCTGGCATCCTTCGCAACAAGTCATGCTGGCAATAACAAGTTTTAATTTTTTCTTCATAAGCCACTATTAATTGTTGAGCTCTAAATTTTATTCCCTGAGCTTGTCGAAGGGCGTCTTGGTACGCGATTATGCCTTCGACAAGCTCAGGCAATAATCGCGTTTCATAGTTTATCCCTTCAATAAAGCCTGAACTATTTTTTCTCCAAACTCTTTCGCCGCCGCAGGACCAGACCCAGTAATAATATTGCCGTCAACTTCCACTGCCTTGCCGGTGTAAACAGCGCTATGCGCCGCCTCCAAATCTTCTTTTCCGCCGATCCAAGCTGTCACTTTTTTCCCGTTAAGTATTCCCGCATGCGCTAAAATCAACGGAGCAAAACAAATTGCCGCCACAATTTTTCCCGTGCCATGAAAATCATTGGCTAATCTATGAGCAACCGGATCGTCTAAATACATTTCCGCCCCGATTCCTCCGACAAAAATAATCGCGTCAAAATCTTCCGCCTTCGCGTCTTCCAGTTTTAAATCCGGCATAAATTCTCCGCCCATTTTTCCGTACGCCATTGCCAATTCTTCGCTCGCCACCTTTACTTCAATGCCATTTTTCTCTAAAATTTCTTTTGGCTCAAAAAATTCCTCGTCTCTGAAATCTTTTTGAGCGATTATTATTAATGCTTTCATGTGTTTTTATAATACCACTTATTCTGTAATTAATTGAATTAATATTTCAAAATATAGAGTCTAAAAATACAAATCTCTCTCTCCTTTTCTAATTTTTTCCAGTCTATTTTCTAGATTCGTCCTTACCTCCGCACTATTGATATTCTTCATTTGTTGTCGAATTACCTTTTCTCCAACTTCGCGCGTTTCCGGTGAAGCGTAATCCATTAAATATTCCATAAAGGTGGAAATGGCATTTGGCTGACAAAAATTTTGTATGGTTCCTGCTTTGGCATATTTCATAAATTCGTCGCCGGTTCGGCCACTTCTATAGCATGCCGTGCAAAAACTCGGCAAGTAACCCAAATTACAAATATCGTAGACTGTCTCGTCTAAGGTACGATGATCACTTAAATTAAATTGAGCCAATTCTTCTTCTTTTTTTTGATTGTACCCTCCGGGAGTTGTACGTGAACCAGCACTTGTCTGTGAAATTCCTATTTCAAAAGCTCGGCGTCTTATTTTTGGAGATTCTCGAGTAGACATTATCATACCAGTATACGGGACTGCTAAACGTAAAATTGTGATAAGTTTTAAAAAATCTTTGTCGCTGACTTCATGTTCTGCTTTGAAATCAACCGTCGGCGCTGGTCGAAAACGCGGGACGGAGATAGTATGTGGTCCAACGCCAAAATTTTTCTCCATATAATCCGCGTGCGCTACCAAACTCAAAACTTCAAACCGCCAATCATAAAGGCCAAATAACACACCTATCCCCAAATCGTCAATTCCGCCCGCAAAAGCGCGATCCATGGCCGTGATCTGCCTATCATAGTCGGCCTTCGGACCGCTATGTAGCTTTTCATAAGTCGGCCGGTGATAAGTTTCTTGAAAAAGCTGGTAGGTACCTATACCCGCTTCTTTTAATTTTTTGTAATTTTCTACACTCGTCGCGGCGATATTTATATTAACTCTCCTAATTGCTCCACGCTCTTTTTTGACTGAGTAAATAGTTTTAATAACATCAATAACATAATCAATTGAATTTTTTTCGGGATCCTCTCCAAACTCCAAAAGTAATCGTTTGTGCCCCATATCCTCCAAAATCTCCACCTGTTTCTTCACTTCATTCAAAGACAACTTTTTGCGTGGCGCTTTGTTGCGTTGATGAAAACCGCAATACGCGCAATCATTGACGCAAAAACTGGAAATATAAAGCGGAGCAAACAAAACTAATCGCGGGCCGTAAATCGCCATCTTTATTTCATGCGCCGCTTCTTGCATTTTTTTTATCAGCTTCTCGTCGCTAATATTTACCAAAACGCCCACTTCCTCCAAGTCTAAACTTTTTATTTTTTTCGCCTTTTCAATTATTTTTTCAAAATTGTCCCAGCTCGCGTTTTTTGTCTTTTCTAAAATTCCAATAATCTTTTTCTCATCAATTATTTTCATAACTAAAATGTAATTAAAGATATTTTTTAAACTCCCTCTCTAACATTTCCCAACTTTCCTTTCCTTTATATAAGGCAAAATCTTCCAAATCTTTGTCTCGACCGTAAAATTTATTTGGATAAATTTTATATTTTCTGCGATATTCTGCCGGTGTCAGATTAAACATCAGAGAATTCGCCCCGCCCTGTAGCCCTCTTTTACGGGTATTCAGTGGATCCAAAGTCTCCAGTGCTGTTGTTATTGGAATACGCGCTTTGGGCATAACCAGGCGAGAAACGGCGATCATTTTTAATGAAAGCTCTACATCACCGTGTTCCATATCTTTAAGGGGCGTGTTATCGCAAGGGATAAACGGACCCATTGAGACCATGCCAACACCTAGTTTCTTCGTCATTAAAATATCTTCGGCCAAATCTCCAATGGTTTGACCGGGCAAGCCTATCATTGACCCAGAAGAAATATAATAACCCATTTTTTTTATCTCCCGCAAAAGCGTCAATCGATTTTTAAGCCCACCCTTTAAGGTATTTTCGGGATGTAAACTGTTATAAAGTTTTTTATTTGAAGTTTCAAATCTAAACAAAACCCCGCTTGCTCCAGCCTTCTTCATTTTTTTATAACAATCTACGCTGCGTTCCCCCACGCTCACAAAAATAAAACATCTACTTTTCAATTTAATCTTTCTAATCACCTCGACTAACATCTCATCTGTATATTCTTTATCCACGCCCGATTGCAATACAACCATCTTGTAGCCAATTTTATCAACCGCGTCGCTGGCAACTTTCACAATTTCCGAAACGCTCATTCTGTAACGTTTGATAGTTTTATTCTCGCTTCTTAACCCGCAATAAAGGCAATTGTTTACGCAATGATTGGAAAATTCAATAATCGCGTGAAGACAAATAAAATCTTTAAGATTTTCTTTGCATATTGCATCGGCCTCGGAAAATAGCGCTTCCTTTTCCTGTCCTTCCGTTTTAAGCAGATAGATAATCTCTTCTTTTGTTAGATTCTTAATCTGGGCGTTTTTTAAGATCTCTTTAAATTTTGAACTTACGTTTTTTGTGTCCGTCAGTTTTTTTCCTCTAAGCAATTCTAATATTTCTTTCGCGTCTTTTACTTTAATTTTTTTTACTGCCAAATCCGTGGAGGCAAGCAACCAATCACCAACTTTTACAGAAGACAGCAGTTCAATATTAACTTGCCTTTTTCCATTAAAAGTTTTAATTAAAGCTTTTTGATCATCAATTTCCACTACTTGACCAGGAATAGTTAAACACATAAAAATTAAATCGCTCCCCTTATGTCTTTAATCCGCTCCCAACTGAAAACCGGCCCGTCTTTGCAAACAGAAAAACTCCCGACCGCGCAATGATTACAAACACCTACTCCGCAATGCATTCTTCTTTCAAGAGATAAATAAATGTCTTCATCCTTAAACTCCAATTCTTTCAATTTTTTAATAACAAATTTGTACATCACCGGCGGTCCGCATAAAAAAGCCACAGCGTTTCTGTAAATTTTTGCCCTATCAAATAAATCTGTGACAACCCCGGTTTGGCATTTCCATTTTTTGGGAAGATTTCCGGAGATATCTTTTGGCTTATCTAGGGTTAAGAAAAACTCCAATCCGCTTCTCCACTTTTCATATTCGCCGGAAAACAAGAGGTCTTTTTCTTCGCAAGCGCCATACAATAGCTGAACTTTCTGATATTTTTTTCTGTTATTTAAAATTTCTAAAATAATCGGCCGAAGTGGCTCAATCCCCAACCCTCCGGCGACTAAAAGCAAATCTCTTTTTTCAACTAATTTAATTGGAAATGGCGCACCGTACGGACCGCGGATACCGACACTCTCCCCTTTTTTAATTTTATGAAGCTCACTTGTCAAAACTCCCGTTTTTCTGGCACAAATTTCAAAACTTTTTTTCTGGTTTGGATCGGAACAAATTGAAAAAGGCGCCTCGCCAAATCCGGGCAAGGAAACTTGAATGAATTGACCTCCTTTGAATTTAAAATCTTTTGGAGCCTTAATGGTAAACAATTTAGACTCCGACCCCTCTTCTTCAATCTTTAAAATCTTAACTAATTGTGTCTTGTATTGATTCTTCATTGTTATCTAATTCGCTTAGAACTTTGAAAATATTAATCCCAACTGGGCAAACTTTCGCGCATCTTCCACAACCAACACATCCCGGTATTGAAAATTCGTCAGGGATTTTAACAAATTTGTGATAATACCAAAAATAAATTCTTTCTGCCGTATTATTTAAAAATTTATACTTTCCGGAAATTTCAGAAAAATCACTATAAAAACATGAAGATAATGTTCTTTTTCTTTCTCCTGCTCCATTTTTTAAATCTGGCTGATCTTTTATATCAAAACAAAAACAAGTTGGACAAATCGCCGAACACTTTCCGCACTCAATACACTTTGTCCCCAAATCTTTCTCCCACAGCTCCTTTTTATAATTATTCTTCAAAGAATCCCTATATTTTATCATGTTCTTGTCCTGGCCTTCTTCTTTAATCGGTCCGGCAAACTGAATATTTTCATATTCGCTGTAACCGTATTCATCTAAAATTTTCTGCCCCTTTTCCGATCCCGTATAAAAAAAATATTTTGTGTTAAATACTCCTTTTTGAACTTCAATAAAAATATCAAACTGCAAATGTTCTAAAACATCTTCTTCGTATTTATAATGAAAAATATTATGCTCCGGCTCTTTGGGAATCAGGCTTTGCCCGATAATTAAGGTTTTTTTCATCCTTCCCTGATACCATGGATCTTTTTCAAAAATATGATTTAGAAGGACCAAGGCTTTCAAATCAACCGGATTGATGCCGAAAATAACCTGATCTTTAGAATTATCAATTTCTGTTAATTCATCTTTTTTATAGTTAAACAATGTTTCTTCGCAGGGAACTAAAAAATTTTTAAAAGAATAAAAAGGAGCCTCCCCGATAAATTGAAAATTATCACTACCGTTTAATCTCTCGTAATTTACGAAATTATCTTTTTTAACCGGCGTCCAGACCAAATAATCTCTCTCTATTAAAAAATCAATAAACTTTCTAAGCTCAATAATTGTCATAATAAAAAAATAACGCACTATTATATTTAATAATAGCACAAATTTGGGCTTATTTCTAACTTATCCCTGAATATTATCCCTCTTGAAAATCAATATAGTCGCCCGGCAACTTGATAATAAATTCACTTCCTATGCCAAGCTTGCTTTTTACTTCTATTTCACCCCCATGCGCATCAATTATTGATTTGCAAATGGCCAGTCCCAAACCGCTTCCTCCGATTTGTTCCCTGGTTCTTACCTTATCCACTCTGTAGAATCTTTCAAAAATAAAAGGAATGTCTTTTTCTGGTATTCCAATACCATTGTCGGAAATACTTACAATACGCTCGCTACCCCTTGAAAAAGCCAAAATCTTAATCCAACCGCCTTCATTGCCGTATTTTATAGCGTTAGAAATTAAATTTAATAATAATTTTAAAATTTTATCCTCATCAACAAAAACCATCATCTTATTTTCCGCTTTCAATTTAATAAATATCTTTTTTTCATTAGCTAAAACATCCATTGCCTGAATTGCCCCTTTCAATAAATTATCCATTTCTATATTTTCTCTTTTTAAATGCAATTTCCCCACTCCGGCATGAGTCAAAATCATTAAATCAGCTAAAATTCCCGACATATGTTTTATTTCCTCGTCTATGAGCTTTAAGGTTTCACAAAAATCACTTTTATCACTATTCTCGTCGCCCAAAGTAACATCAATATTACCCTTAATAATCGTAAGAGGTGTTCTCAATTCATGCGAGGCGTCGGCAATAAATTGTGATTTTAATTCAATTGATTTTGCCAATTTTTCATTTATGACAGCCAATTCTTTTGTTCTAAAAGACACTTCCTCTCCCAAAGTTTTATTAAAATTTTTAATCTCTCCGTAAAGCTGGCTATTTTTAATAGCAATAGCAGCATTGTTAGCCAAAATCGTCATTAAATCAACATCATCTTTGGAAAATCTGCCCAATCGATCGCTGTCTATTTTAATTACCCCTATGGCTTTTCTTTCAGAAATAATGGGGATTGCTAGTTCCGATTTTACATCTTTATTTTCCGGATCTTTTATAAAATAAGGATCTTGGTCAACGTTATTGCTAAAATAAGGCTCCATTATTTCCGCAGCATGCCCGCAAAGACCTTCTCCTATTTTTAATCTTAAGCCCTGCCAACCGGATGGCATATTATAGGCTTCCTTAACAACCAGAACTCCGTCATTTTCAGCCAAAAGAATAGCTCCTCCCGTCGTATTTGATAATTTAACGGCATTTCTTAGGATAAGCCATAAAACTTCTTTTAAATCTAAAACGGAATTAATGGCTCTTGAAATCTGATTTACAAAATGAAACTGCCTCGCCCTTGTTTTTGATTCTAAAAAAGCGACAAAGGCTTCTGTGTTATCTTGAGCGACGGAAATCGCGCCCTCAATTTTTCCATCCCTTTTGAGAGGAACTGCGTAAATATTAAAGTACTTGGTTTTCTCCGGCCCTTCGGAAGAGATGTGGGGATAGTCTAAATAACAAAATGATTCTCCTTTATAAAATAAATTTCTATATCTTCGGTTCAATTCTTCTGATCTTTTTACAAAAGAAAAATCAAAAATACTTCTCCCCAGATGCTTCGCGCCAACTTCTCCCGCTAATTCGTCAAAGTATGGATTGACGAGCGTAACGATTCCTTTTTTATCTAAAGTCAAAATGCTCACTGGGACATTATCAACAATTTTTTTATAGAATTGACTCATTTCTTCAAATTCGTTCTTTTTTTCCCTTAACTCTTCTTCCAATTTTAATTTTCTTTGTAGTGACTTTTTTCCATCGCAATAAAAAAAAGAACTGCCAACAAGAATTAATACCGGCAAAATAGCCCAAAAATAATCAAATAGAACTGATTTATAATCAAAGTGTTCGTGCAGAACAAAATCATTATTTACTATTTGATCTAAAATAAAAAAAACCGCCATCGCGGTTCCGATTACTCCCCAAAAGTAACATAGCCAATAGTCGGTAATATTGGCTTTTATTTTTATAAAAACCTCCCGTAAAATTTTTCTGATATTGCTGAACATAATAATGATTATGGAGTATCTTTTACTATCTTATATCCGACATTTCGCACTGTCTTAACCAATTGAACCGAATTATCTCCATCAACCTTCCTCCGAAGATTACTCACGGAAACGTCTATCACATTACTACTGTCAATAAAATTATAGCCCCAAATATGCTCGCCGATCATTGTTCTTGTGCAAACTTGCCCGGGCCGACGCATAAAATAATCCAAAAGGCGGTATTCCTTGCTTGTAAGGTCAAGAACTCTATTGCCCCGAGTTACCTCGTGTGTTGCCGGGTCCAAGATCAAATCTGCCACCTGAAGAACCGATCTCTTAACTGTTTTTTCTCTTCGCAAAAGCGCCCTGATTCTCGCTAAAAGCTCACCAAAGGCAAACGGCTTTACAACATAATCATCAGCCCCTTCGTCCAACCCCCTCACTCTGTCTTCCACCGTATCTCTCGCGGTAAGCATAATAATCGGCGCGCCTATCTTCCTTTTCCTGATTTCCCGGCAAACTTCTACCCCATCTTTCTTGGGCAACATCAAATCCAGGATTATTAAATCATAATCGTTAACGCCAATTTTTTGAAGGGCTTCTTCCCCGTCATAAGCGGCGTCAACCGTATAATGCTCCATTTCCAGGCCTCTTTGAATAAAACGAGTAATTTTATGCTCGTCTTCTACGACTAGGATAGTCATATTATTTAAATTAATAATAAATAGCTAAATAGCGATAGTCTGTGCCTTTATTATTAGTATATTATAAATACATTACGGAAAAATGAAAACGCTATTCTTGTTAAAACATCTTGTTAAAACATATTGACAAAATCGTTTTTTTTTTGCGAAGGTTACACCAGAAAAGGAGGACTTAGATGTTAAGGTTTCTGGCGATCGTCGCCATCACGGCGACGATATTCTGTTCTG
>MFGA01000020.1:35425-70045 GCA_001778095.1 Candidatus Falkowbacteria bacterium RIFOXYA2_FULL_38_12 | reverse complement strand
GGCGAGCTTGCCCCGCTCGCCTACGTGGGGCTTCATTGGGCACCGGCGACCTGGTTTGGAGGGGAACTAGTCGTCGGCTTTAACTGGGGAAAACAGGAGGGAATCGGTTCCCTCCGTCTCGACATCCACACCCGGACTTTCTGGGCATGGGGGGATGTTGAGTTCCGTTTCCCTTCGGGAGGCTGGTACTATTTCTTCCAGGCCGAATGGCAGCCACTTCGGTGGCTTGCTATCGGAGGCGAGGCCGAGGGCTGGGGACCCATCGGCGAACGAGGAAGTAACGGCGGAGGACCGAACATCTTGTTCGGATTCCCTCCATGGGGGCACATTGCCCTCGCCGTCCACTTCCGCGAGGCAGGAGGAGAAGTTTGGGCGGAGTTCTTTGGCCGCCTAATCATCAATTTCTCCGTCCCGAGACCGCCACCGCCGGAGCCACCCGTAGCGCCAGCTCCGGAACCGGAACCAGCCCCCGACCCACCACCAGCGCCAGAGCCGGCTCCGCTCGCCACCGATCCACCGCCACCTACCCCCGAGCTACCCACTGACGACTCGGCGTCGCCCGCCACCGAGACAACTCCCCCTTTAATCTTCTAAAAAAAGGAGACAGAAAATCCCCCTTGCCGACGCATCATAAAGCGCTGACGCAAGAGGGATTATTTTTTATCTGAAATTATTTTATATTAAAAAATTTCAAAGCATTTTCCGTTGTCTGTTTTTCCACTTCTTCGCAACTGATACCTTTAACTTCCGCAACTTTTTCAGCAACATATTTTACATAAATAGGCTCGTTGCGTTCGCCTTTGTGTGGAACTGGAGTCAAATATGGGCAGTCCGTTTCAAAAACAATATCTTCAAGCGCAACTTCTTTTATTAAACGATTAAAATCTGTTGTATATGTCATTACGCCATTCATACCTATTTTGTAACCCAACTCAATAAACTTACGCGCGGTTTTGTAGCCACCAATAAAACTATGAACGACTCCTCTTTTTTCCACTAAATTACTTTTGAGTATTTCCAAAAGATCATCATATGCATCCCAACAATGAATCATAAGTGGCTTTCCAACATCATTCGCCAATTTTATGCCTTCTAAAAAAGTATCTTTCTGTTGTTTTTTTAATTCTGGAATATTGTCCCCCTCCTCAAAGTGATGATAGTCTAAGCCCATTTCACCTATCACTACTACCTTTGGATCCTTAGCCAGTTCTAGATATTTTTGATAATCAAAAACTTCACCAGCCGTTTGAAATTCGCTTTCTAGAAGTTCCGAATCGTCTAAATTAATTTTTCTCTTTACTAAATGAATCGGATGCAAACCCACCGCTGCCCAAACACCATTTTCATAATTTTGAGCTATCTCTACCGCTCTTTTGCTGGTTGTATATTGTGAACCAACATTCACCACAAAAACGCCCTCTTTTAGAGTGCGCTTTATCACTTCACCTACATCATCTTTATATGTGGCAAAATTCAGATGGGCATGAGTATCAAACAACATAGATCACTAGGCACATCGCATAATAATCTTTCTGCTACAATTCCCATCTTTTGGTAAATTTTGCCATATTTTTTTTCGCCAATATAACCATATTTCCTCAAAAATTTATGACAAAATTTCCTCAAAATCTGAAAATTTCGCAACGAAAGTTATTATGTGATGTGCCTATTTAAATATTTCCGGTAAAATAGGCAAAAATATCTTACCCGCTCTGATTAAATAATCAGCGACTTTGGAATCTGAAATTAATCCGGAAAACCATTCTCCCAATGGATACTTCCCTACAAAAAATAGAGTAAGACCAAGAACCAAAACACCTTCTAAAAATCCAAAAATTGCTCCGATCAGGCGATTGGTGACTTTAAAAAATGGAATTGTCGGCAAAACTGAAAAAAGTTTATTGATAATCCAAAAAACCAAGCCAACCAAGCGATCAATTATTATAAATAAAACCAGAAAACAAACAATGCGGGCCAAATTTTGATGATCGCCAAACAAAGAACTGAATCGAGAAGCAACCGGCTCGTACCATCTTGCCGCAAAAAACGCGCCGGCGATTGTCCCCAGAAACGCTCCGAAAGAATGAATCAATCCAAACCATAATCCCGACATTACGAATCCGCCGACAATAAGTAAAAGAACAAAGTCAAAAATTGTCATAGACTTATTTTAATATTTTAAAAGCTACTCAATCCTTGGAAAGAGTCCCTCTCCCCTTTTTATAACTGTTCCAGCCTTTAATCCTCCCCATTTTTTTGCTTCTTTAAAACTCTTTTCTTTTTCTTCTTTAAGATCCAACCCCAACTGTTCAAAAATTTTATCGGCAGTTTCCGGCATAAACGGCGCGACCATCCAAGATATATGGCGGATTGTCTCAAGTAATATATAAATCACTTCTTCAAGCTTCTTTACGTCATTTTTTGCCAATTTCCACGGCGCTTCTTCGTTAATAAATTTATCGCAGGCGGAAATTAAACCATTCACTTCGCCAATCGCTTCGTGTATTGATAAAACTTTTATCGCCTCTTCACAATTTTTCCACTTTTTTTCCAGATTATTAATATCCGGGACCGCTTGCGGAACTTTACCGTCAAAATATTTTTCGCACATTGCTAAAGTTCTTGCGACAAGATTACCAACACCGTTGGCCAAATCCGCGTTATATTTCTCTTTTAATATTTCCCAATTTAGATCCGTGTCCTCTCCAAAAACTCCGGAATTTAGCAAAAGATATCGTGCTCCGTCAATTCCAAACTTTTCTACCATCTCCAACGGACTGATGACATTTCCCAAGCTTTTGCTCATCTTTTGACCGCCGACATTAATAAACCCGTTAACAAAAATTTGTTTGGAGGCGGAGATTCCCACGGACATAAGCATCGCTTGCCACATTGCCGATTGCTGGCGCAAATTATCCTTTCCGCAAAGCTGAACTACCGGCCACCATTTATTGAATTTTTTCATATCTTCCGGCCAACCAATAGCTGAAATATAATTAACCAAAGCGTCAAACCAAACATACATCACATGATCTTGATCATCGGGAACAGGAACCCCCCAAGGCATTTTTTTCTTCAAGCGGGAAATGCTAAAATCATCAAGCCCGCCTTCAACAAAACTTCTGATTTCATTCATTCTTTTTTGAGGCACAACAAATTCCGGATTATTTTTATAAAGCTCCAGTAATTGATCTTGATATTTTGAAAAACGAAAAAAATAATTTTCTTCCTCAATCGCTTCCAAATCCATATTTGGATGCAAGGGACACTTTCCTTCAACTAATTCCGACTCTGTTTTTTCCAGTTCACAACCAACGCAGTATTTTATCTTATACATTTTTTTATAAATATCGCCATTGGCAAGCGACCTCTTCCAAAACTCTTTCACCGCTTTTTTATGATTTTCGTCGGTTGTTCTTATGAAATTATCAAAACTTAAATTTAATTTCTCCTTCAGCTCCAAAAAAATTTTTGCTTTAAGGTCGCAATAAGCCTGTGTGTCTTGCCCCAATTCTTCCGCCTTTCTGTGTATTTTAAGACCATGCTCGTCAGTGCCGGTATTAAAAAACACTTCGTCGCCCAGTAAACGATAAAATCTCGCCAAAACATCCGCCTCCAAAATTTCCCGAGCAAAACCTATATGCGGATCGGCGTTCACGTAGGGAAGAGTTGTGGTGATATAAAATTTATTTTTCATATTAATACAAAATTATAACTATTTCCCCCCTTACCTTATCTTTATTGTTTTTAAAATATTCTAAAACTTCATCCACACTCCCCCGTACTACTTCTTCAAAAATCTTAGTCAGCTCGCGCCCTAAAACTATTTTTTTCTCCGGTAAAATTTCTTTTACCAGTTCTAGATTTTTCAAAAGCCTGTGTGGTGATTCGTAATATATTGCCGGGAAATCAAAACTTTTTATTTGCTCAAAAAATTTATTTTTTCCTTTTTTGTGGGGAGGAAATCCCAAAAAAATAAATTTATCGGTAGGAAGACCGGAAACACTGACGATGGTGGCAAGAGCGGAAGGTCCGGGGATGGGAATTATCTTAATTTCTTTTTCAAATTTTTCCAAAACCGCCTCCACCAGTTTTCCTCCCGGATCGGAAATTCCCGGCGTGCCGGCATCGGAGACCAAAGCGATATTCAAACCATCTTCCAATAATTTTATTATTTTCTCCACTTTTTCCGGGCTGCTGTGGTGATGATAGCTTTCTGTTCTTGTCGGAATCTCATAATGAGAAAGAATTTTTTTTGTTTGCCTCGTATCCTCGCACAAAATCAAATCAACCTCTTTCAAGGTTTTAATGGCTCTAAAAGTGATATCTTCCAGATTGCCGATCGGCGTTCCTAGAATGTAGAGTTTTCCCATTGGCTATATATTTATTTTTTCGGCCATTTTACCAATTAAAGGCAATGGTTCCTTTTTTTCGCCAAGAGCGTTCATGATCCCAATAACGAAAAACACCAAGACGCCTAGCCATAGAATTGTGCCGATAAACCAAAAATAAAAAGGAATCGTTGAATTTATTATCCCTACGACAATAGATAAAATAAAGAGGCCCAGTCCTTGCTTAACATGATATTTTACGAATTCGTCGTTTTTCGCGTCAGTAAGAAGCGGGATAAAAAATACAATATAGGCTAAAAGAGCCATTAAGGTATTTTGAGACTTCTGATCTTTTTTCTGCGGTTCGTTTTGGTTAATTGCTTCGTCCATAGTTTTAAAATTAATATTAAAGATTATTTAAACGTTTTTCAATTATAGCCCTTTTCGAGCTCCTCGGCAACCCCCGGAAGATTACCATTTTGTCTTTTTTAATTGTAGATAAAAACCCAAATTATTGGCTAAAATATGAAGAAACGGGCTGGCGGCAAGAATAATAACCGTTTCAAGGAGGGATGGGAAATAAACTGGTAAAATAAATATTAGGGATCCTAAAATAAAATCCATTTGATCAAAGGGAATCCACGGCGTTCCGGAATGAATCCTAAATCTTCTTTTAAAAAAACTTTTTACGAGATCGCCGAAAAGAGCGCCAAAACCGAATAAAAATCCGCCAAGCCATAAATTTATTTCCGAGTAATTCATTAAGCTCCAGTTTTGAAAAAAAGGAATTTTGTACAAAAAATATTGGACCCAAATCATAAAAATAGCGGCAATAATTCCTACTACAAATCCCCGCCAAGTCTTATTTTCTCCAAAAACAGGTTCCCCTTTTACTTTTCTTCCTCCGTCAATAGGCTTGTCTAAAAATTTTAAAATACCCGATTTCTGGGCAAAAATAGGGGCCATATTGGCGAGATACGCCGGCAACATAAAATAAAGGCATTTTATTAAAATCATATTGGCGCCCCCGCTTCTCTTTTCAGAATAACTTTAATAAATTTATAAAAATAAAATGAAAAAGAAAAAGTAAGCGATCCGGCGGTTATAATAAAAAATATTGATGGATAAAAATTCAAAATAACGACGCAAATCATGATACTTTCAATAACCGCGTTTAGTTTTCCCCAAAAAATATGAGGCAGCGTAATTTTTTTATACTTAAAAATATAAAGCCAACCAAGAGCGATTATGATGTGATAGGCAAAAGCAAGAGCAAGGAGCCAAAAAGGTAAGCTGTATTTTAAAAATAAAATTAGAAAAGCCAAAATCATCAAAAGCCTGTCCGCGGCCGGATCCAAAATTCTTCCCAAGACTGTCACTTGTCCGTTTTTTCTTGCCAAATATCCGTCCAAAATATCAGTGATCCCGGCTAATAAAAAAATCCCCAGCGCTAAAAACCTATAATTATAAATTAATAAAATACCAAAGACAAAAGTCAAAATGATTCTAAAAATACTTAAAATGTTTGGAATATTTAGTTGGCTAGACATCTTCTTTAGACCCACTGCATAATAATCTTTCGTTACGAAACGAAGTAATTTTAGGCGAAAATTTAGAAAAGCGACGATGTTTATATGCAATATAAGAGGAGGAGCTTTTGTAAATTTGCAGCCAAAATTACTAGTTGCAGTAGAAAGGATTATTATGCAGTGTGTCTATTATATTTATAACCATTAAACTTCAGATTATCGGGGAGACGCGACCGTCCATAACAAAAACTGCGATACTGCCGCGTCCCCTTCTCCGATAAAATCTTTTTAGTTTAAAATTCTAATTAGAACTTGAAAACATCCGAAAACTTGCCGATAAGAGGTAATGGCGCTTCTTTTCCGCCGACCGCATTACTAATGCCAATAATTAACAATACCAGTATTCCCAAATTTAAAATCCAGCGAATCGTCCACCAAAAATAAAATGGGATAAACCACCCTACCACAGTTATCAATACCGCTAACAAAAACAAAACTAAACCCTGCTTAGTATGATATTTTACGAATGAATCTTTCTTCGCGTCGCCGGTTAAAAGGGGAACAAAGAAAAGAAGATAGGCAATAATTGCCATTGTGGTATTTTTGCCTCCTCCGCCTACTGTATTTTGCGCCATAAAAAATAAATTTTATTAATTAAATTATTCACTGATTACCATAATATTGGCATTTACTGTTTGTTCGCCAATCTCAAAACCAAAAGAGTAAACATTATTATCATTGCCGGACATTACCGTGGCAGTTTTGTCTGCTATGCCACTTTGTATAATCGGCAAACCTTTATCGGTAAGCGCTTTATTGAGCGCACTTAAATCCGCTCCTGTTGCCAGGCGAGAGATCTTGAATTCCATCATACTGGAAACTGAATTCTCAGAACCATACGCGTTACTATAGACAGAAACCAGTTTGGTTTTACCGAATACCTTTTCTATAATTTTTCTCGCTTCGTCCGCCGCGAATTTAGAATTATCATCGTAAGTCGCCATTTCCTCGGTTTCATCGTATCTGTCTTCTGGCGTCTTAGCAGCTTCCTTAGCTTCGTCCTCCGCTTGTTGCAATTCGTTTTTGGCGGCTTCCTTGGCCATTTCTTTGGCTATTTTCTCTTGGACACTGCCACCAAGCAACCCTCCCAGCACACCCGTATTAAGACCATAAGCTTCTTTTAAAATTTGATTGGCGAGCCGTTGTTCGCGCCAACGATTGACGCCATAATATAAACCGCCGATGACACCAACCACCAACACTACGACAATAATTGTTTTTGTTTTTTTATCCATATGCGTTTTATCTGTTAAAATAAATTAAATTTGTTATTTTTGACCTTTGAGCTTCAATTACTCTGTTATAAATAAAGAATTTTGGACCCCACGGTAGAGTTGCGAAGAGATCTATTCTATTCCGGCTGACAACAAGTTCTGGGGGCTGGATCTTTACATTCGGCAATTCCCCAAAAACCACAGCTATGAACCTCCTCATAAGAACCGCAATCGGCCATTCCAGCATTTTTAAATCCCTTGGGACAAGTATTGCCGTTCTGACAAGTTCCCCGCGCGCATTCGGTATTATCTATTGCCATACAACACTTTGTCTGTTTTTGCTTGCAACATTTAAACAGTCCCCAACAGGTCTCGCAATCCTCTGCTTCTCCGCAATTGGCAGGACCAACTTCTTGCGTCCCCTCTGGACAATCATTGTAAGTGCACATCCCCGTGCTACAATCAGTCACTGGCTTTGGATATTCGCAACAAGTAGTGGGCAGATATTCGCAACATTTTTTTAAGCCTAAAAAACCGCACGAATGGCATTTCTTCTGAGACTGACAATCAGTTAAACCTTTATTTATTGCTCCAGCCGAGCAAACATTGCTCATTGAGCAATAACCGTTACATTTTTCTAGAGCAGACGGCTCCGGCTCGACTCCAAATTTACAACCCTTAGCTTTTACGGCTGCCACTAACCCGGGCATCCTTGACGCCCACTTTTCCAAAAATTGGCTTGCTCCTTCGCCACCTTGCAAACGCTGTATATAATATGCCACAAATTCAAGGGAGGTTATGTCGTAAGGCACTTTTAAAACATTGAATTCTTTTTCTGATATAGATGTCCCTTTATGACAGACTGAAATACGCGCCACCATTTCCATATCAATCTCATCTGTCATTTTCCCGGTAGGAGCGGTCATAAAATTTTTAGTTTTGTCCTTCGTGATGTCAAATTGCGTTGGGTCAAATCCCGTTCCGTCGGTGTCAAGTTGGGCAAAAACCGTACCCGTGGCTAGAAATACTATTAGTGCCGCCAAAATTAAAAGTTTGATTTTCATAAAAATCTAATTTATATTTTTCGTTTTTATTCCCTTGTTAATTCAACAAGAATTTGCTGTTCTGCCTCCAGATTTGATGCGATCCACTGAACGCCAACTGAAAGATTCCCCTTCTTGGCAAGGAGTGTCTCGCCCAATACTGTTTCTACCTTGTACCCATTCTCCTCAAAAAGACTTATCAATTTCCCTGCTGTTGGTTTATTTTTCCAAGTATAAAACAACAAATTATTTCCCGAATCTGAAAAACCCCCAGCTATATCCGTTAATTTAACTTCACCGCAAGCTTCGTTTAAAATAGATTTTAATTCGCTTGGCAAGCCGGCCGGCGTCGCTATTTCTTCGACTGAATTATAAAATTTGTCCGGGGACTCTGTCGCAATAGTGTCTGGTATACCTTGATCTTGGTTTACAACCGACGGATCATTATTCGTTTGCTCCCCATCAACAAGGCTTTTACTACCACAACCGGCGCCCGCAAACATCAAAACGCCAACTAAAACAAATATGGCGCTGAAAAATTTTTTAGACATAATTTTTTGTTATTCCGAAAAAACTTATCTCGGATTTTAATTAAAAAATAAAATAAATTAATACGTCACATCTAAAAATGCCTTATCTTTATTGTTCGTAGAAAAAGTCAGGACTAAAAAATAACCCGGTTTATACATCGTTAGCTGGCTCGTCCCTTCGTCATAAGTTTTATAGCCAAGACCCTCAAGATAATTTTTCACCTCTATAACGTCATCTTTGGTAATAATACTGCTAAACATATAGCTGAGCATTGTTCCGCTCATATTGTCCGTCAGCTTGATTCTATTATCAAAGATTTGATTTAAAATCGGCAGAAGATCATTGTGAATAATCAAGCTCTTGTCGGTAATTGGCTCAACCGGGACGGCTCTTTCATAATAAATTTGCGGCCAAGTCCTTCTGGCAGTTGAAGCGAGGGTTGAATTTTGAAGCGGAGCATCGTGCGCGGAAACTGCCGGAGCAAAAGGACAGAGAGTCTCAAGAGAGCTATTAAAGGTGGAATAAGCGGTGGTTTTTGCCTTTTTGTAAAGAGAAAATGTTGGCGCGCGATTTGTTAATTTAACCGAATACAGTTCTTTAACGCCGCTCAAGGTCATTGAAGTGGCATAGGGGGTCATCATCTCCGTGACAATCTCACCATCATAATTTTGAATCCAATCGGCATCATTTTTAACATTGCCACTGGCATCCATTTTTATTAAAAAACCATCTTTATAATAAGTAACACTATCGAGAATAACTGATTGAACCACTGTAGTTTCATATTCACCGGCAATAATGACCCCGCTATCCGAGGTTGGCTTCAAGGAATAGTTAATGGCGCCACGATGCGGATTGATTATCTTTGCCCAACTGGCATTTAATTCCTGATCTGTTTTCATTACAAAAATACCCGGACGAAAAGAGTCCTGAACGATTACGTAGGCCTCATGAACTTTTTCCCAGTCTTGTTTGGTTTGTTCGCTATCCTCAATATTGGTTATTATATTAGCCTTGCACCACTCTTCACTGATTTGATATTTTTCACAATATAAATCACGGTCGGCGTTAGCCTTTTTAATTTTTTCCTGATAGTCATTATCCGCCCACAAGATCGGGCCGGTAATTATCATTTTGTTGTCAGCCGTTGGGGACAAAGAAAAATCCGTTACCGGTGAGGTAAAATCATTAAAACTCAAGGTCATTTTTTTAACCCATTCCATATTCCCCAAAGAATCAAATTTAAACCCGACAAAAGAACCTTTGGGTTTTGAGTTTGAATTTAAACCCTGACTGTCTGTCACTAAAGACAATGCCGCAGGCCCAATTCCCAACACAAGATAGCCTTTATCTTGCGTTTGAATAAGACCATGAATAATACTGGCTCCTTGGCGCACTTCTTTCCAGCCCATCTCCGGAACTCCATTTGGCTTAAAGATAACCGTTGCCATTTCAAGTGGGATTCCCTCAAGGCTTCTTGCCCATTCAAAATCAAAATTTTTGTTAAATTTGGCAAACCCCGGATAAGTATCGTAATTGTAAGGAGGAATTTTCTCCGAATTCGTCTGGGTTATATTACCCGCCAAAGCATAGCCTCCATCTGGCGTTGAAACCAAATAAGAATCATTTTTGCGAGATATGAAATTTTTTATATTTTTTGACCATTGGATAACGCCGTTCTTATCAAATTTAAAAACTTTAAGCGAGGCATAGGGTTGATCCTGATAAACATCGCTGTCCTCCCCTCTTTTGTCGGGAGCAAGATCAACAATGTTGGTATAAAATAAAAAACCGCTATCAGCGGTTTCCAACAAAGAATTTTTCGCGTCTTCCACAAACGCAGTGATGGACTTGCTCCAAATCGTATTGCCGTTTTTGTCCAGTTTGGTAAACATTATCTTGTTCAGCTCCGCACTATCCGAACTCCATTCTTTGGCCGTAATAAAACCCCAAACCTTTGAGGCCATCAGATATCCGCCATTTTTCAGTTCAATGATTGATTGGACATCTTCATCGCCCAAAGGATTCCCCGCGCCACCGGCGTTCGTGGTTTTTAATAACTTTAACCACTGAATATCACCCTTTTTATCAAGCTTAGCCACAAAACCATCCGGCGGAATAAACATTATGTTCGGATCGGTTGTGCCGGAAACGATATAACCGCCATCCTTCGTTGGCCAAACACTGTTGATTTTTGTGAAAACCAAAAGGCGATATGATTTTAAAAAAGTAGTATTGGCGAGAGCCATCGCGCCCGCCTCGCCGGACGGAAGCGAACAAGTTAGTTCAGTCCCGGCAATACTCTTTAGCGCCGGATCCTCCGGTAAAAAAGCTAAACTAAAACAGCTGGCCGATAAAATACATAGGCCTAAAATTTTCCAATTGCTCTGAAGAAAAAAATTAATTTTTTCCATTATTACGGTTATGATGCTTTCTCTTTTACTAGTATATCAAAAAATATTATTATTTTACATAGCCAGATAATCAAGTAGCCTCTCACCTGCTTAAAAAATGTCTCAAGGTATATATCCAATCTTCGTCATTTTTCTCATTTTGCATTTTTGTATTCAAAAGCCATTCCAAGTATCCCCTGTCCGATTTTGCTACGTCTTCAACTTTTTGATCTTTATATTTCCCAAAATTAAAATATGAAAAAATAGACGGGACGCTTGAAACTTCTATCATTTTTTTAATAATTTCGTCATCGCTATTCAAAGACTCTTTCATTTTTAAAAATAACCTGTCAAAAATAGCGACTAAAACTTTTACGTCTGTCTCCGCATTGTGTGGATCACCCGCAACATCAATATCCAAAAGGTATCTAAGATATTGCAAATTATATTCCGGAATGGCGTTTTGGGGATCTAAATATCGAGCCATTCTCAAAGTGCAAATAAATTTATTTGTGGCCAAACCCTCCGCTTCCAGCATGGAAATATCAAATTTGGCATTATGGGCAACCAAAATACCGTCTTCCAGTAAATTTTTTAAATCATCATGCATCTCGCTACCAATAAACGGTTTTTTATCTTGGACCATTTTGTTGGTAATATGGGTAATACTCATCGCTTTCACGGAGATGGGAACCGGCGGTTTAAAATATTCGTTTTTCATTACCGAGCCAACTTTATAGCAAACCTGGCAAAGTCGATCCTTGCCAATTTCATTGCCGGTTGTTTCGGTGTCTAAAAAAATTAGGTTCATATATTAAAGTAAATAACTATTGTTTTTTAAACTTATTTTTTATTTTATCCCAAAGTAAAAAACGAATCCCTAGCAATTCTAATCCCACAAAAATAAGCCAAGAGCCGGGCGTAAAGGGAGTAATAAGTGCAATCAATCCTATCAACAAAAATATCGCTCCGATTATCTTTTTAATTTTGGGATTGTTTTGAAATATTTTTTTAAAAAATGCCACAAGAATATTCTATCAAAAAATCGCCGAAATGGCGATTTCTATTTTTTTCCATCTTGCGGGCTTTATTCTGAAGAGACGATTTGGTCTAGATTTTTCTCTTGTTTATTATACCAACAATACCGCCAACGACTGCGAGGACTCCCAGCAATTGTCCCCCGGGACTGTCGTCATATTCGCCATAGACAAAAATAAATATCCCAAATGATATTGCAAGTACAGACAATGCCATTTTTATCTTTTTATTCATAAAATTTATAGGCAATGCGCGCTTATATAATTTTATTATTTCTTATTTTTAGGGAAAAATAAATATCAACTAAGGCTAAGCACACGCTCATAAAGAGGGGCCCGAGCAAGAATCCCAAGGGACCAAAAAATGCTAAGCCACCAAGTACTGCTAAAAATACGGCCAACGGATGCAATTTCATGCCGCGCCCTACAAGTTTCGGACCTAAAAAATTATCAACGAGACCGACGGCAGTGAACCCCCACACAAGAAGCCCCATCCCATCAAAAGTATTACCAGTAAGAAATAAAAAGATGATTGCGGGGGTAATGACCAGCGCCGTGCCTATTCCGGGTATTAAGGCTGTTATCGCGGCCACACTTCCCCACAAAACAGGATCCGGAACACCAAAAATCGTAAATCCGATGCCGGTGAGTATTCCCTGAATAAGCCCGATAGTAAGGTTGCCCTTTACGGTCGCAGACACCGCGGATTGAAGACTCCTAACGATTAAATCATCATCTTTATCATTAAGAGGGCTCAAATCAACAAGATAATCTTTCAGTTTCCGCCCATCTTTCAATAAAAAATAAAAAGCGGTAAGAAAAACAAACGCACTCAAAAATATTTTAGCAAAACTTGAAAAGATACCACCAAGATGTTGAACCAATATCTCTAACCACTGTTTTACATATTGACCGATATCCAATTCAAATGTCTCCGGAATTGGTAGAATAACGCGCGCTTGATTTAGGATTTCCTCAATGGCTGTTACAAGATCGTTCCTGTCTCCCCCCATAAATGTTTGATAAAGTCCTGTTGATTCTTTTAATATAAGAGTTCCAACAAACGCAATTGGCAAAATAACTAGAATAATGGCAATAATGGTGGTAATAAAAGCTGAAAGACTTGGACGTTCTCGTGTTACAAATAAAAATTTTCCATAGATGGGTTGAAAGAGAAAAGCAAACACGGCCGCTAAAATGAGCGGGGTTAAAAACGGTTGAATAATAAAATATACAATAATAATTGAAGCTACAAGACAAAAAAATAAAAAATAATCTGAGTGTTGATTTTGATTCATATAATTATAATTTTTCAATTTCCTTTAAATCCTTGTCCGGCAAATATAAAATAAGAAGACCAACTATAATACCGCCAAGAGCAGTCCAGATATGGCTACCACCGAAAATCAATTTATCCAATCCGTCCAATACGTACCAAACTCCGCGCCAAATCAATACCAAACCAACAACGATAGAAATATTTGTTGCCAAGTATTTTAATGTCATTTTATGTTTTGACATACTCAAATAAATTTAATAATAAATTATCCTATATTGCATTTTTTAATTTTCCCATATTCAAGCTTAAAAGTAAACTAAAAACACCCTTTGATAGGGTGTTTCAATTCAATAGTTTCCAAACCAAGCTCCGAGGGTGGGATTCGAACCCACGACCAATTGGTTAACAGCCAACTGCTCTGCCACTGAGCTACCTCGGAACTCGACCTGGAAAATATTTAGCTTTCTAATTTTATCAATAATCCCGTAATTTTTCAATACCCTTGAATCCTTGTATCTTTTCCAACGCTTTTTGTTCAATCTGCCTGATTCTTTCTCTTGTAACGCCAAACTCCTCCCCCACTTCTTCAAGAGTATGAGAGACTCCGTCTTCAAGACCAAAACGCATCTCTAAAATTTTCTGTTCGCGAGGCAATAAATCTTTTATAGCGTCTTTCACGTATTCGCGCAAAAGCTGAAGCGCGGCCGCGCGATCCGGAGAAATATTTTTGAAATCTTCTATAAAATCTTCTAAGACGCTGTCTTCATCGTCATCACCAACGGAAGTATCCAAGGAAACGGTATCTTGTGAATATTGAATAAAATCTTTTACTTTTTCCACGTCTTCGCCCATTTCCGCGGCAATCTCTTCCGGTAATGGTTCACGACCCAAGTCTTGAATTAATTGTCTAGCAACCTGTTGATAACGATTAATCGCCTCAACCATATGCACCGGAATTCTGATAGTTCTAGATTGATCGGCCAAAGCTCTCGTCACCGCTTGCCTAATCCACCAAGTCGCGTATGTGGAAAATTTATAACCTTTTCTAGCATCAAATTTTTCCACTGCGCGCATCAAACCGATATTCCCCTCTTGAATCAAGTCAGCCAAAGAAAGATTTTTTCCGACAAATTTTTTAGCAATGGAAACCACCAAACGTAAATTGGCGACCATCAATCTTTGCGAGGCGGCCGCGTCTCCAATATCTTTTCTTCTAGCTAAGGACATTTCTTCTTCGGTCGTCAATAACGGCACTTTTCCGATTTCGCGAAGATACATCTGAATAGAGTCTGTGGAAATATCGCCCAGATCAAGCCTCTTTTTCTCTTTGCTAACGCCAATATCCGACAAAATTTTTCTTCTATCGTCTTCTCTGCCCAGTATCCCCTGTTTAACTTCAGCCACGCACACGCCCGCGTCTTCCAGCATATCAAGAAACTCGTCGTATTTTTTAAGATAATTTTCCAAATTGCAAAAAGTAAAAAGAATTTCCCCATCAGTTAAAAATCCTCTTGTTCTTCCTTTTTCAATCAACTTTTTCATTTCTTCATCGCTTGGAGGAAAAATTTTTGGCAACGGTAAAACAACTCCTTTTTTTATCGGAGCTTTTTTGACGGCCACTATTTTTTTCTTTGCCGTCTTTTTAATTGCGTCTTTTTTTATTCCACTGGACTTTAGAGGAACCTTCTTTTTTGCTTTACCCCCCTTGGTTTCCTTTTTTCCTTTTTTCTCCGGCTTCTTGCTTTTAACCGGAATATTTTTTTTCTTTTTTGCCATTTTAATTTTAAAAAAATATGAAAATTATTTTTACTAAAGACAATAGACAAACTTAATAGAGAGACCGCAAAACCGCCCCTCCTTGTTTTTATACTATAGACCTAAAACATTAGCCTATTCCAAAGCGACCGATTGGTCAAACTCACTCATCAATCTCTTCATTGTTTCTTGGTCGCCCTTTTCTTCCGCTTTCCTCATCTCCTCTTCAAGTCTCTTCCTTTGGCTAAAAATATAGTTTGTTTTAAGAGCTTTAGCGCTTTTTACCACCTCTTCCTTTATCGCCTCTTCCTCAAAACCGTCAAAATCTCTTTCGGCTAAAAAATATAAACTATTAATGTAATTCTTGGTTTTTTCGTCCTTGGAGATGTCATTAACGACTGACTCAAGACTCCCGTTATCCACAGCCTTATTGTAGGACAAAATCAAATTTTTGTAAATTTCTCCAAACATTGGCTCTGGCAACATAAACGGTTCAATGTAGTCAATGGCGTAATTTAAACAACTTGGATATTTCAAAAGTAAGGCTAAAAAAGTTTCAGCCAAAAGAGCCGGTCGGCTTTTATCAGTAACCAAAACGCGCGATTTTTCCTCGAAATAATCCTCATTTTTGTAGAGCTTTTCTCTCGGCATTGATTCTCTCAAAACCTGTTCAGAAACGCCTAAAATATTTCCTAGCTTTTCCAAATAATATGCTTGCTCAACCTTATCGGGAATTTTATTCAGCTCTGTTAACAAAAGTCTGGCCGCTTCTTTTTTATGTTCAATTTTTCTTAAATCAAGAGTACTTAAAACTTTTTTAATATAATAATCCATAAAGGGCATCGCGTTCGCTATCGCCTCTCGCCAAAGATTTACATCTTTTCTGATATAATCATCCGGATCTTTTCCGATATTCGGATCGAGCATTATTACTTTAACCGCTACTCCTTCGCGCAGAGCGACATCAATGCCACGCATGGCCGCCACTCCGCCAGCGAGATCAGCGTCAAACGATATGGCCAGATTCGGCGAAAAACGTTTCAAAAGATTAACTTGTTCCACGGTCATCGCCGTACCGGAAGAAGCAACCACATTTTTTATTCCCGCCTCGTGCGAAGCGATAACATCCATATTTCCCTCAACCATCACCGTTAAATTTTCCTTTTTGATATTTTGTTTGGCATCATTGAGACCATAGATTACCTGACTTTTATTATAAACCAATGTTTGTGGAGTATTGATATATTTTCCACCCGCGTTTTCTTTTTTTTCCGCCTCGGGCAAGAGCCTCGCGGTGAATCCGACCACATGACCATGGACATCTCGGATGGGAAACATTATTCTCCCGCGAAAACGATCGTAAAAACCGGAACCGCGCTCTTTTTTTATAGCGAGCCCGGCGAGAAAAATATCATTTTCATTATATTTTTTTTCACGCAAAAATTTTAAGAGACTGTCCCAAGAATCCAAAGAAAATCCCAGAGAAAAATCTTCCACCGTTTCTTTTTTAAGTCGCCTTTTTTCAAATAAATATTTTCTCGCTGTGCCTGCCTCGGCGGAATTGAGCAAAAGATCGTGGTAAAACTTTGACGCTGTTTCTAAAATATTCAGTATTTTTGTTTTCTGGTCCATGAGTCGGGGCTCTTCGTATTTTAAAGTTACTCCCGCTTTTTTTGCTAAAATTTTTAATGCCTCCGGAAATTCTAAATTTTCAAACTTCATCGCAAAGGTAAAGATATCGCCGCCTTCTCCACATCCAAAACAATGCCAAATTTGTTTTTCTTTGGAAACCATAAAAGAAGGGGTCTTCTCATTGTGAAATGGACAAAGCCCCTTCCAGTTTCCGCCGACCTGCTTCAAACTCGGAAGATATTCCTGAATAACTTCCACGACATCAAGGCGGTTTTTTATTTCATCAACCTGGGAATCAGGCATAAGTAATTTCCTTATTTTTCCTTTATTCTGCTACACTTATAGTAGTCTGAAATAGGTTCAAAGTCAACGGCTTGTTCGATTCGCAAAATTGTGTTAAAACTACTCTATTATGACCGAAATTATAAGAATAAACCCAAAAAAACCGGAAGATGAAAAGATAAAAAAAGCCGCCCAAATTTTAAGAAATGGCGGCTTGGTTGCTTTTCCAACGGAAACTGTTTACGGTCTGGGAGCTGATGCCCTAAACCCCATGGCAATTAAAAAAATTTTTAAAGCGAAAAAAAGACCGCAGGATAATCCTCTGATTTTACATATCGCCGAGAAGGAAGATATTTTTATATATACCGAACCTGATAAAAAAAATCTGGAACTCATTAAAAAACTAATCAATAAATTTTGGCCGGGACCGCTGACTTTAATCATCAAAAAGAAAAAAATAGTCCCCGAGGAAATAACGGCCGGATTGAAAAACACGTCAATAAGATTGCCGGATAATATTGTCGCAAGAGCTTTGATTAAAAAACTGGGGTCGCCAATCGCCGCCCCCTCGGCCAATCTTTCCGGAAGCCCCAGCCCGACCGAAGCTTCTCATGTTTATAACGACCTTGCCGGAAGGATTGAGATGATTTTAGACGGAGGCGAGACAAAAATCGGCGTTGAGTCCACAATTTTAGATTGCACCAAATCACCTTTTGTTCTTTTGCGACCGGGAAAAATCACTGCCGAAGAATTGGAAAAAATCGTGGGAACAATTAAAATACATAAAGCTTCCCAAAAAATAAAAAATCCTCCTTCTCCGGGATTAAAATATGCTCATTATTCTCCAAAGGCAAAATTAATTTTAGTTGAAGGAAATGTTTCAGACGTAAGAAGAAAAATCGATGAACTTATCGGCAAATATGGAGCAAGGAAGGTGGGCGTGCTAAACCTCGGCAATCGTTATAACTATAAAAATGTTGATACTATTATTTACTTGGGGGAAAATAACGAAGCGATTGCCAAAAATCTTTTTAAATCTTTTCGCGATTTTGATAAAAAAAATATTGACATCATTTTAGTCGAAGGTATCCCGGAAAAAAATTTCGGCGCGGCGATAATGAATCGCATGCGCAAAGCGGCGAAAAAAATTATAAAAGTGTAGACTAAAAAATACCGCCACTCCAAAAAAATCCTCCCCCTTGAGGGGGGAGGTTAGGTGGGGGTGTGCAATAAAATCATAAATCCTAAGCACTAAATTCTAAACAATATCTAATGACCAAAATTCCAATGTTCAAAACAATTGTTTGAAATTTTGAAAATTAGTATTTTAAATTTATTTAGAGTTTAGGATTTTGAATTTAGAGTTTTTGCTTTAGCCACCCTCCCCTAGCCCCTCCCATCGAGGGAGGGGAATTCGCCCTTTAGTATTGTTCTGCTTTAATCTGGTAAAAACTTTGTTCGTGATCACAGGATGGACATCTGCTTGGCGCTCCTTCTCCAAAAAAATGATACCCGCATTCTCGGCAATACCACCAAACTTTTTCATTCTTCTTAAAGACTGTTCCATTCTCCAATTGCTCCAAAAGTTTCTTAAATCTTTCTTCGTGATGCTCTTCCGCTTTGGCGATTGATCTCAATCTTCCGGCAATTTCCGGAAAACCTTCTTTTTGGGCAATATCGGCGAATTCCGGATACATAATTGTATACTCATGGTTTTCTCCGGCAACGGCCGATTTTAAATTTTCTATTGTTGTCCCCAAAATTGTCGGCACAACTCCTTCGACTTTAATCTCATCTATTTTTTCTCCGCTTTTACTTTTGAGTTCGTTAATTAAGGTAAAAAGCCACTTGGCGTGTTCTTTTTCATTGTCGGCGGTCATTAAAAATATTTCTGCCATTTGTTCATAGCCTTCTTTCTTGGCAACTTTAGAATAAAAAGTGTACCTATTCCTGGCCTGGCTTTCGCCGATAAAAGCCTTGGCTAAATTTTGAATTGTTTCATTCATATTTTTTCCTTTCTTTTATTTAAAATTAATTATCGTTTTTAAAACCATTTTCTCGACAAATTTCACTATAAGTTTTTACGGCCGACCGAGGAGTTCGTTCGAATGTTTTATAATTTACCTCATATAAACCAAAACGCGGGAAGAATCCGTCAGCCCATTCAAAATTATCCAAAAGCGACCAGTGAAAATAATCGCGCACATCGCTCCCGGAAGCGATCGCCTCGTGGATATTTTTTAAGCTTTCTTTCAAATACCACGCACGATGCTTATCGTCTTTGTCGGCTAAGCCGTGCTCCAAAATATAAATAGGTTTTTTATATTTATCTAATCCTTTTATAACATGCTTGACGCCTTCGGGATATAGCTCCCATCCCATATCCGAGATTAACTTATTTTCATTTTTACCAAATCCGTAGTTTATTAAATTATGAAAATAATAATTTAACCCAACAAAATCTTGCTCCCCGGAAATTTTATTCAAAAAATATTCATTCCAAAAATAATTCGCCAATCCGGCTACAACTTTATTGAAAACTTTTTTGCCTGCGGGATCAAAATTAATATTGTGGCTAGCGATGCCTATTTGATTATTTGTATCTATATTTTTTAAAACTGCGTAAGCGGACTTATGAGCTCTAATTAAATTTTTTATAACTTTCAAAGATAAAAATAAGCTCTTTTTTTGCGGTGGCCATTGCCCTGTCAAATAACTATTGCTTGCATAAACAGTCGGTTCATTCAAAGTCACCCAATAATCTACATTTTTATCTAAAAATTCAGCAACTATTTTTACGTAGCGATCAAAAAACGGCAAAATCTTTTTTGATTGCCAGCCACCCAAGTCTCTTACCCAAATGGGAATCGGCCAATGCCATAAAGTTACAAATGGCTCAATATTATTTGCCTTAAGTTTCAAAATAAAATTTTGGTAATTTTTCAGTGCTTCATAATCAAAACTACCCTGTTCCGGCTCAATTCTCGACCACTCAATAGAAAAACGATAAGCATTGACATTTAGTTCCTTGAGACAAGCAATGTCTTGATTATTCAAAATAAAAGAATTAGCGGCCGAGCCGGAAATATATTCTCTAGGATCTTTATTCTGTCGTTTCAGTTCGCCAACACGCTCTTCTGATTTTTCCCACTCGCTCCAATCATTATAAGTATTGCCTTCAATCTGGTGGGAAGAACTAGCACAACCCCAATAAAAATTTTTTGGAAAAAAATAACTCACACGTTCTTGCATTTAAATTTTATCTTTATATAAATCAAAAAATCTTGGCAGTTGCGAGTGTAGCGGTTTGGGGAGATTGTCTAAATTAAACCAACCCAAATCCTTAAACTTTTGTGGCTCGCCATTTTTAACTTGTTCTGGATTTACTAAAACTTTAAAATCTAAAGAAAGCCAATGCGCGGGATTGCCGTTTTCATTTCTGTGCACGTCACGATATCCAAGAAATTCATAGCTCAACACATCAACACAATATTCCTCTTTTACCTCTCTTTTTAGAGCTTCAACCGCATTCTCTCCAAAATCGATCGCTCCGCCACCACAATCCCATAGACCGTGTTCATCTCGACAATTCTCCGATCTTTTCGCAAATAAATAATTACCTTTACCGTCATGACATAAAAATACAACCGCCACGCCAATATAATCAATCCCTTTTTGCATAAAAATTATTTTAATAATTCCGCCGCATCTTTATCTAAGATGACTAAAACTTTTTTGTGTCTTTGCAGGGCAGACGCCGGACAATCAAGAGAAATGTTGCCATAAATCATATCATAAACTGCTTTTGCCTTTTTTGCGCCACTTGCCAAAAATAAAATATTTTTTGCTTTTAATATCGTGTCTATTCCCATTGTAATTGCTTGTCTTGGTATATTATTTTTATCGTCAAAAAATCGAGAATTTATTTTGATAGTCTCCGGGCTTAAATCCACTAATCTGGTTTTTGAATCTAAAGAACTACCGGGCTCATTAAAACCTATATGTCCATTCTCGCCTATACCTAGAATTTGTAAATCAATGGGATTATTGCTGATTTCTTTTTCATACCAATCACAAAAAGCATCACAATCTTTTACCTCTCCATCCGGAATGAAAATATTTTTCTTATCTACATTGATATGATTAAAAAGAACATCATTCATAAAAAAATGATAGCTGTTTTTATTTTCGGAAGAAATTAAATAATATTCATCCAAATTAAAAGTTTTTACGAAAGAAAAGTCATAGCCACCCTTTTTATATAGCTCAACTACTTTATTGTATAAACCAACCGGAGTTGACCCGGTTGATAACCCAAAAACCGAATTTAATTTAATGTTCAATTGATTCAAGAAAATTTCCGCGGCTTTTTGGGATAGTTCTTTATAATTTTCTACAATAATTATTTCCATAAAAACTTATAAAATCTTCTGCACTCTCCCCACTTCGCCTGATTTTAAACGCACCTTAATACCATGCGGATGCGTTGCCGAACTGGTTAAAATATCTTCCACCACTCCTTCGGTTAATTTTCCCGTCGGTTGATCTTGCTTTTGGACAATAGCTACACGCAATCCCCTTTTTATATCATCCCTATTTTCTCCATTCATATTATTTATTTAAAAATTCCAGCATTTGGTAAACCAAAAAAGCCGGCCAGACTAAAGCTTTTAAAAATCCGACGACTCCTATCCAAAAAGTTGCGGCATGACTTATAAAATAAACCGCCGCGCCGATTAGTCCTAAGCCGTAAAGAGCCCCGCTTTGAGCGCATTTTTTCATAGATTTCTCCTTCTTGTTTTAAAAATTATTTATTTTAATATTTTCCCCGTCAACCGTGATATAAGCGCAAGGTGTATCTGTCCAACAACCGCTGTTGTAATAATTTACATCATTCATTTCCTTATGTATAGCTTTATGAGTATGACCGCAAAAAACGAAATCAGCCCTTCGCTCTTTGCCGTACAAAATAGCTGAGTCGGAAACTTTTTCTGATAATCTCAACCATCCCTTACTGGTCTTTTTTAAAAAATGACTAATTTTTTTATCTTCAAAATCAATTCTTTGAATAAAATTATATAAACTGGTGGCTAGATGACTTATAGTCGCGTTATCAACCAAAAACCGATCAAACTGGTACCCATGAATGGCTAAATATTTCTTTCCTGCGTATTCCCAATCATATTTTTCTTTATAAACTTTAGCACCCATCAATGGTCCAAAAATTCTGGATAATCCCAAATCATGATTACCCTCGATCCATCTGACTTTTTTTTCTTTAGAAATTTTCCCGATAAAATTTATCAAAGCTGTGGCCTCTTGGGATAAATTTCTAAAATCCAGGCTATCAAAAATATCTCCCAGCAAGATTAATTTCCTGAAAGAATACCCCTGAAGCATTTTTAAAACTTGAGCCGGCTGACTGACTGCCGAACCCAAATGAAGGTCGGAAATAATTATAGTATGCGTTGTTTTTAATTTGTTTC
Organism: Candidatus Falkowbacteria bacterium RIFOXYA2_FULL_38_12; assembly: GCA_001778095.1. Taxonomy (GTDB): domain Bacteria; phylum Patescibacteriota; class Patescibacteriia; order XYB2-FULL-38-15; family XYB2-FULL-38-15; genus XYB2-FULL-38-15. The sequence continues at coordinate 47,473 of MFGA01000020.1, read as the reverse complement.
CTTTTTGCATAATTCTCTATAGCTTTGAAAAAGTTTTACAAAAAGTTCCGGAACCAGTTTCATTTCTTCTTCTTTTAAAACATAAGCAAGGCGCATCTGCTTTTTTCCCGGATTTTCTTCTCCTTCTTTAATATTATAAAATCCGTCCATTGGTGCGACAAGCAAGGTCATTTCTTGGCCATTAATTTCCACTTTGCCTTTTTGCGCGCAATATAAAACAAAATCTCGCGCGTCAAAATTTTCATCAACAATATTTCTCACGTCAATTACCGAATAAATGGAAGCTTCCGGCTGGGAGACTATTATTCCCGGCAAGATCTCTCTCATCGCGCCGGTGAAGTCAGTCAACATTTTTTTATAATAATTTCTCAATTCCAAAAACCATTTTTGCAAATCTTCTTTTGATTCAAGAGCCAGCGCGCCAAAAATATATTGACCGATAGCGCTTGAACATAAATTCGCCGTATTTTCCGCAACCGACTTTTCGTGAAATTCACCATTATCAGTCACAATAGCTCCAATCCTAAGACCGCACCCGTTCCAAACTTTTGACGCCGATTCAATGCTAATCCTCCGACCAGTTATTCCGGGAACATCTTTTTCCGTAATTCCCCAAACGCTCGAGGGAGGCTTGTCTAAATAATATAATTCCCTATAAGCCTCATCGCTGATTAACCAAATATTATTTTCCACGCAAATTTCTCCGAGCTTTATCATTGTTTCTTGATCGCAAAAATGCCCGGTCGGGTTATCATAGGGAATAACCAAAAGGGCGTTGGGATTATTTTTTTTAATCGCTTCTTTTATTTTCTCAAAATCCGGCAAACTGAATTTTCCATTTTTATCTAGCGTTCTTATTATAGAAACAATTTGGCATCCCAGCCGGTCGGCCATAGCCTTATAATTAGTATAGGCCGCGTCTATCACCATTAACGACCTTATCGCCTCACCTACCCTGCCACAACACCCCAGAATCACCAATTCCATTGCCTGCGACCCGCCGTCAGTTATTTGGACCATTAGCCCTTTCGTATCAAAATTACTGGCTTCAATAATATTTAGAAAAGCCTTTCTAGTCTCTTCTTCGCCAACAGTTTTAGTATATTTTACCGCTCCGTCTCTAAAAGGACTCTCCGGCGTGCCAAGATTAAACATTCTCTTTTGCAAAGCCGGATGAAGCGGTAAGGTAACATTTCCAATAGCAGTATTGATAGCTAAAACCTTATCTTCTCTTTTAGAAAATTCTATCTGCGCTAATCTAATCGCCGACGGCTGTCTTTTTTTAAAATGATTTGAATATTCGGGACGCACGATATTATTAATTAAAATAAAACCATTATGTCTTCCTTCTTAACTGGCGACACTAAAACCTTGATAATCGAATTTTTGTTTATACTATTTAGATTCAACAAATCAACACATTCTTTGTGACTAACTGTGTAATAATTGCCATCATTATCCTTTATTTCAAGTATAAAATCAACAACTGGATTATTGTTTATGAATGTTCCTGTTGAGCTAGCTTCAATTATTTTTGCTTCTCTTAAAATGCCATTCTTTTTAAACCAATCCACTCTCTTTTCATTTTTACTTAATAAGAAATAAATCCCAAATAATACTATCAACACCAATACCTCATAAAAAGATCCTAAACAAATCCAAAACCATCGAAGAGAATAACCATCATCGGTTAAAGCTTTCGGGTCGGTAAAAATTCCGACAATAACCAGAGCAATACCCCCCACAATAAAAAGTGGAAAAACCGGATACTTTAATAATTTTGTAAATTTCATAATGTTAATTGTAAATTATTTTTCAAAACTCCAAACTCCATCATCATCAATAAATTTTAGCGTTTTTACCTCAATCTCTTTGGTATCATAGGCAACCCCTTGTTATACACAACCCGCCCACTCAAGGTTTAAGGTATATCCAGCTTTAATATTAGCGATAATTCGCTTTATCCATTGATTAATAGTATCAAAAATAATCATTTTTAGCAAAAATAAAAAGCATTTAGAAATGCCTTCAATGTTGCTAAAAAATACCATGCCGAGATAACATCTTATGGTTATCAATAGTTCCACTCCACCGGCAAAACACCGGAAAACGGATAAAGGCCGAACAGCACATCTGTAACGCCCTCGCCTTCAGATCCTGGCAACCACGAAGCGACTATACTATCCCAATCTTTAGAATACGGGGAAATATCAAGTGGCCTACCGGAAATTATTAGAGCCACGATTTTTTTACTTTTTGTTTTCGTCTTTGCTATTACCGCCAAATCTTCAGAACTTAGACTTGGATTAGCGTTATCTCCCCAACCTTCAGCATAAGGTTTTTCTCCAACAACAACAATCCCAACATCTGCAAGATCGTTTCCCAAAGAAAAATCTCCTTGTTTATTATATTCAACCTCTGTATTCTTAGAGACGGTATTTTTTATCGCTTCAAGTATTGTAGTGCCCACGATGCCGTTATTGCCATCCATACCTTGCCACTCCGTTGTCCATCCTCCCGCTTGGCGACCCAGATTATCTGCCGATGATCCGGCGACTATGATTTTATCCAACGAGGTAGACAGTGGCAACAAAGATTTTTCATTTTTTAAAATTACTTGAGATTTACGAACTGCCTCCCTGGCCAGCTGACGATGTTGATTGTTACCTATAATAGATAGTCCTTCTGGCGTGGCTCGGGGACGATCAAATAATCCAGCTTTAAATTTTACAGTTAAAATTCGCCTTACTGCATCATTTAGACGTTCTTTGGTTATATCATTATTTGCCAACGCTTTTTGCATATTACCCATAAAATCTTTATATTCAAATGGGGTCATTACCATATCTACGCCGGCGTTAATGGAGTTTACCAGAGAATCATATCTCGTATTAGAAACCTGATATACACCATACCAGTCCGAAACCACAAAACCAGAGAAACCAAGCTCTTTTTTTAATACATCCGTTAGAAGATATTGATTTGAGGTATTCATTTTTCCATTCCAGGTAGCAGTGCTAACCATTACGACTTGCGCTCCGTCTGCCACAGCTTGCTTAAAAGGCGTCAAGTGAACTTGTCGAAAACTTTTTTCATCCATTGTAATATTTCCTTCTTCTATTTTAAAATTTTTATTGCGCGAAGTTCCATATTCCATAGAACCACCGCCAATAAAGTGCTTTAAAGTTGCGACTACATTTAAATAACCATTTGAAGAATATTGAGTCCCCTCTAGATATGCCAGTCCCAGTTGCGCTACATTTTCAGTGTCTGATCCGAATGTTTCGTAGGTTTTTCCCCAACGAATATCTTGAACCACATCAAGGTTGGGAGAAAAACTCCAGTAAATCCCTACAGCGGACATCTCGTCGGCAGTTGCAACAGCGACACGTTTAACCAAATCGGGATCACGACTCGCGCCCAGTCCGATAAAATGGGGAAAAACTGTAGCTCCCAAAATATTGGCATTACCATGAATGGCATCAATTCCGTATAAAATGGGAATTTTAAAACAAGTTTTTTCGGCTACATCTTGAAAATTATTTACCATAGCAAGCCATGCTGATGGATTATCTTCTTTTGGTCCTGCCCCACCACCACTCAATAATGCTCCCAAATTATATCGCTTAATATCATTAAGGTCGTGAATGCTATTTTTTTCAATCAAAACCATTTGACCTATCTTTTCCCAATCACTCATCCTGCTTATTAAATCGTCCACCCTTTCTTCAACCGATAAACCGGGATTAAGGTACGGTAAATCTTTTTGATTACATCTGTCGGATAAACTATTGTCAGATGGCACTACACTTTTATTTTTTAATACAAAAAAACCGACCCCTAAAATTAAAACAACCAAAAAAATAAAGCTTATTTTAAAAATTCGTATTTTATTCATATTTATTTAAACAATCCCCCCAATCCCCTTCCTTTTTGCCCGCCTGCTTTGGCTTCGCCCCCAAAACTTTTCGGCGGGACGGCGGGACTATAATTTTCCTTCCATTAAATTTATAAGTGCTTTCAATTCTAAAATTTTATCTTTCTGACCATCTAAAATTTGTTTTGAAAAAACTTTCTTGTATTCTTCTAATTCTATTCGTTTCTTTTTGTCCATATAATTTAATTCGAATTCATTTTTGCACCATGCTGATTTTTTAGTAGAAAAATTTTGTTCAGTACGAAGAATGGAAAGCAATGTTGATTCCAAACAAGGCGAATTTTCAAGTATCGCCACGCTTTTCTTTTTAGCCTCAACTCGAGCCTGATCCATTTCTTTTTTATCTTTATCATTATCTAAAATTACAATCCGCTTTTCGAAATCACCTGGTTCGTTTGCGGCGTTTATAACAACACTTTTAGGATTCCCCCCTTTTCCATTTCTGATTGTTACAGATACGCCACTATTATGAGCATAAAGCGATCGCAAGTGTCTTAGAAACATTTCTTCGCCCAATCCTTCGCCATACATCAATAGCGTTCGCTTGGCACTTCGACGTTTTTTCTTATATGGATTCGTTCTTGACATATTTTTGACAATTAAATTTTAGGAACGGCTCCATACGCACCGGCGAGATATTTTGAATAATAATTTTCATCAGAGCGCACATCAGACATTTCATCCAATCGCCATGCCTCACTTACGCCATTTTCATTTTTTTCAACCAAAACAATTTGATATTTATCAAGCTTGCTGAGCAAAATATGACTATGAGTACTCATAAACAATTGAGCATTTTTGGGATTTGTCTCGGGCTGAACAAATAAATTATACAAAGCAATCACCATTTCAGGGTGAAGATTGACATCAAATTCATCAACGACCGCAATACCTCCTTTTTCAAGCGCAACAAGAATGCTTTTTAGAAGCACAAACAATTGCTTTGTGCCAGAAGACTCATATTGCACAGGCAAATATTGTTTCTGTCCATTAAACAAGTGCGCTGCTCGCACATTCAGAAAAAAACCATTTTCTTTTTTTTCTTTTTTTATCTCAAATCCACTTAAACCCAGATCGAAACGACACAATAATTTTTCAGCTTCCGCCTTAAGAGCACTGTTTTCACTAAAAAAATCAAATGCTTCGCCTAATTGAGCGATTGAGTTTGGCAACAAATGATCTCCAACCCAGCCAGCTTCAACAACATTGGTTTCAATTTGCCCCCAGTATTTTGCAATAACCCGACTTTCAGCATGATTAAGGCGGGCGGCGGTACCAATTACGCTTGCATTAGTGCGTAAAAGATTTTCAAATCCTTTAGACAATTCAAAATTTTCTCCATCAAAGTCATAACGATTTTCTTTTTCATTCCATACGCGAGAAAAAATTTTTTTGGTTGATTTTTTTTCTTTCGCAAAACTGGTCAATTTCAATTCTTCATTGAGAATCTTTTCTTTAGTAATAATAAAATCATAGGCATAAACTTTTCCGTCAATTTCAAAAACCACCGATAAATTTGTCGGTTCACTTTTTGCTTCGCCAAAGGCAAACGACTGGACAACAATCGGATCTTCTGGCTTTGCATTAAATGAATCAATAATTAGCCATTTCAAAAAAGGCAAAATTTTGAGCAGATTTGTTTTACCCGAAGCATTCTGACCGATGACTGTTTCCACTTTTGAAAGACGATTACCCGAGACGGCAGTAAAATAACCGTTATTTTCAGGCGCATTATTGTTTACCCCAAAATTGAGCGTGGTTTCTTCGCCAAAGGAGTAAAAATTTTTGCAGGTAAATGAGTGAATCATATTTTTATAAACCTTTAAAATAATTATTCGACTACTGCTATTTTAACAGATATTTAATAATATTGCAAGTGTTTATACTAAATTTTGTGGATAAATGACAAAAATAGCGTATTTTAGACTTTTTTGGGCTATATCTCACTTAAAACATCAGAAATTTTTTGCTCGTAGATTTCAATCAATTGCTTGTTTGCGTTGATTATTTGCTGTTCTTTTTCTGCCTCGGCGACAAGTTTTTTCTGAATTTCCAAAGACGGAAGCGGGATTTTTAATTCTTCAATCTGCTTTTTATTTATTGAATCAAACACCGCACCGCCATTGCCTTTAATTTTATTATCAATTGATTTTAGAAAGTTAAATAAGAACATCGGATCTACTTTATTTGCCCGTATTGAAGCAAGACCTCGACCAATACAAACTTTTTCTGTTGCAATATTAACTGGACCAACAGGCGCACGGACAGACATTAAAATATCGTCTCTCTCTGCAATTTTTGTTATTTTTGTTGTCCATACTTTTGGTTTCCCAATATACAATTCTGAAAATTCTGTTTTACCTTGATAAAATGGCATTCCTTCGCCTGTTTCGTTGTAATATTTTCCTTCTGGCGACTGTCCAGCAATGACTTCAGCAACTTCTCCCAACTCCACTATTTTAACGCCTTCTAATTTTCTAAGTGATTGACCAAAATAGCGTCTCTCTCTCTCTAGATTTTGGATGATCGCCTTGGCGTGATCTATGGCACTTTGTTTGACCTCAATTTGCTCAACAATTTCTTTTTGAACTTCAAGGGGTGGAAGTGGGATTTTGATTTTTGAAAATTCTGATATCCAATACCGTTTATGGTCATCGTGTCTAAATTTTATTGTCTTCATTATTTGAAACAAAAATCGCGCATCTGCTTTTGTTTTATCTGCACGTAAAATTTTCATCGCCGATGATTTTACTTTAAATGGAAAATCAACAAATTTGATGGCCGTTGTAAAATCATCAAAAATAATTACTGGTAAATTCTTTGCGGAAAATATACCGTCCTCTTCGTTTGTATATCCTAATATAAAAGTCTTACCTGCGGTTAAAACAGGGGTTTTATAACTATCATCATAATTAACTGATTTAACAATATATTTTGTTGGCTGTTCATATTCTAAAACTTCCCCCAACTCCACCATTTCCCACTTCTGTTTTTTATAAACCTCAACTTCCTGATATCGCTCGCCAGTTAAATTATAATCTCCACTTTCAGATATTTTTTCTTTATCAACCCAAATAGCATTAACTGATTCCTGTTTGCCAACAATTTTTAATTTTTCCTTTTTATCAATATCATTCAAAACATTTTTCCATATTCTTATGCGGTCTATAGCTTTCGGCAAATCATTTTTCTCAATCGGCCGCCTTTGCGCACCGAGATCAAAGCCGTCATTTTCAATTTTTATAAATAAAATATCTTGAGATCTCTTTGCCAGTTGATTATCAAAAAACAAAATACTGGTTTTTACTCCGCTGTATGGCTGAAAAATTCCGGCTGGCAAACTTACTACTGTAAAAAGTCCGTCTTCTACTAATTTTTTACGAAGCGCTTTGCATGCTCCATCAGATTTAAAAATTACACCCTCTGGCACGATGATTCCAGCCCGCCCTTTGATCGTTAAGTGCTCAACAATATAATCAACGAATAAAACTTCCGCGCGATTAGCTTGGATAGAAAATCTTTTGTGAGGAACAATCCCGCCTTTCGGCGACATAAACGGCGGATTAGCGAGAATCACATCAAAGGTTTCATCCCAACGCTTCTCGCTTGAAAGCGTATCGTATTTATGAATTTGCGGATTTTGAAAACCGTGTAAATACATATTTACCAAAGACAACTTCACCATATCTGGCGAAATGTCATAGCCCGCAAGATTATTCATCAGGTGTAATTTTTCATCGGGCGTAAGCAGTGTTTCTTTTTTAGTAGGTTTGCCAGTTTCATTATCCTTGCCATCATTATTTTTAACAATATGTTTATAAGCAGAAATCAAAAATCCAGCCGTTCCGCAAGCAGGGTCAAGAATTGTTTCGTTTTTCTTCGGATCAACGATATCAACTATAAAATCAATAATGTGCCGTGGCGTTCTAAACATTCCCGCATCTCCTTGCGAACCGAGAATGGAGAGTAAGTATTCAAAAGCATTGCCAAGCTCCTCGCTATGACTATAAGAAAATTCGTCTATCTCTTTTAAAAAGAGAGTTAAGACGCGTGGATCATTATACGGCAAGCGAGCATTTTCAAAAATTGTTCTAAAAAGTGATGGGATATGTTTGGCATAAGTTAATTTTTTTGTAGCTTCTTCATAAAGATTGAATCTCTCTTGCCCGGATAATTTTTTATCCATTAATTTACGCCATGAATATTGTTTATATTCATCAACAAAAAATTGAGGCTTTAAATCAACTTCTAAATTTTCCTGATCCATATCATCCATAAACTTATAAATCAAGGCGTTGGTTATTTGATCTACCTGTGAAATTGGATTAGTAACATTTCCAACAAGAATATTGCGAGCAGAGTCAAGTTTTCGTTTTGTAGTTTGATCAAGCACAATTATTCTTTATGATATTTTAAAAACTTCTTTATTTCACGATCAAAGTCAGATTTAAAAAGCTTGTCTTGAATCGGGCGATATTTTTCAAACTCACTTTCGGCAAAAGCTTTCGCCATCTCTGTCGTTATTTTGCCGACATTGTCAAGAATTTTCTCATTATTGAATTTCAAAAAAGCATTTAGTTTTCCCGACCAATCCGCCATTGTCATCGGGATACATTTTTCTGCCTGATTTTCCGCATAGTCAAGATACATAGTTACGATGCGGTTTAAAAATTTTATTTCTTTTTCATTCAAATAATTTTTGGCAATCACAACATCGGATTTTAAAATTTTTCCATTCGGAGATTTTTTCCAAGAGGTCAGCCCCATGTAATATTTTTTATGACTCGCGCGATCTGTTATCAATTCCGCTGCTGTGCGCCCGTGCGTAGCAAAATGTAGCTTATTTTGAACATTGGCAAAAAAACCTTTCGTAGTAGGCGAATTAAGATTATAATCAAGCGCAGTCGCGTAAATATCGGTAATTTGCTGATAAAAATTTCGCTCACTCTCTCTAATATCGCGAATTTCAAGAATCAAATCTTTAAAATATTGCTTGCTCAAATATGCCCCATTTTTAAGCCTGACATCATCCAACACATATCCGTGAATAGCAAAATCTTTCAAAACTTTATTTGCCCATACGCGAAAATTTGTTGCTTTCTCTGAATTAACACGAAAACCGATGGCGATAATTGTCTCTAAGTTATAATGTTTCGCTTGATACTGTTTTCCATCAACAGCAGTTATTCGGAAATTCCGAATAACTGAATTTTCATCCAATTCTCCATTTTCAAAAATATGCTTCAAGTGCTCATTTATATTCGGAATATTTACATCAAAAAGCTTAGCAATCAGTTTTTGGGTTAGCCATATATTTTCATCTTCTACACGAACTTCAATGCCTTCTTCGCCTGCTTGAGAGGTGAAAATAAGAAATTCTGCGGTGGAATTGCGGATAGTTAGTTTTTTATTGTCTTTTTTCATATTCTTTTGGTTACCTCATATAAACATTAACCGAAACATAATCTTTCACATATTCCGGAATAGTTTCGCGAAAACCGTTTAATTCTTTATAGTCCGCCATAGTAAAACCGGCATACGTGCGCGGAAATCGTTTGCTGTTTATCTCATTTCTAAAATACTCACTGGAAACATACGCTTTTAGATAATTTTTGATATGCGGAACATATTTGCTTTCGGGCTTGTAGATTGAAATAAACTTTTCGCATTCTTCTTCCAGTTTCTCATCCTTGGTTTTGAAAACATCAATCAAGCCGAAAGCTCGTTCCAAAAATTCACGCCAAGAAATACGGCGGTCAAGATTTTCGCTCTTGCGGATTTTTTCAAGGTTTAGGAATAATTGCGGTTTATCTTCGTATTTATCCCGCATTATTTGCACCGCCTTGTCCCATTGCTCGTTTAGAACGGCAGTTTTAACTTCGGGATCATTTTGTAATTCCTCGCGGGCTTTTTCAAAAAGTTTGCGATCAACTTTCATTCCCTCAATTCCAACAGGTGTTTCGGTGAGAGTTTTTACTTTGTCAGGATTGAAAGTTTCGAATTCGTCAATGTCAACGCCGACCGGTCCTTCTCCGCCTGTTCCTTTTTGTTTTATTGGCAATTGCAAAACTTCATCATAATCAAATTTTTCTTCAAAGTATTCGCAGTTAGCGAAAAAATCGAAAAATTTGAAGTGATCTTTCGTCGCTTTGTGCTTTTCATCGTATTCATCGGAATATTCAAAAGTGAATTTTCTTGTTCCGCGTCCTTTGATTTGGATAAAGTCAGTCGGTGAAAAGACGGGGCGCATAAGCGCAAGATTCAAAATATCTTGGCAGTCATAGCCCGTTGTCATCATTCCGACAGTTACGCAAATTCTCGTTTTACTTGATTTGTAGTTCTCTAGAAATTTTGTATGTCCGCTTAAATTGTTATTTGCAAAATTGATCGTGAATTGCTGGCTATCGGCAATGTTTGAAGTTATTTGCACGGCAAAATCAGAATTGTATTTGTCGGGCCAAAGTTGGCTCGCCATTTGGTTGAGGGTTTGGGTAATTTTTGAACAATGTTTTTGGCTTACGCAAAATATAATGCTTTTGCCGATTTCACCACTTATCGGGTCTTTGAAAGCATTCTCAATAAATGTTTGGCAAAAGACACGATTTGTTTTTTCGGAAAAGAATTTCTTTTCAAAATCTTTTTGGAAAAATGTTTCTTCGCTTTCTCCGCCTTCTTCGTCCTCAACCATAACCGCATACCCTTTTTCTGAAAGTAATTCAGTAGTAATGTCTGTTCGCGCGTCCGAAACAATAGGATTGATTAAAAATCCTTCTTTTACGCCGTCCAGCAAACTGAAACGAAAAGTCGGCTCGCCATTTTTACAACCAAAAGTTGTGTATGTATCAAGCAATTGCCGTCTTTCCCAAGCTCGCGGATCTTTTTGTGATAGTTTTTGCGGATCAACATTTTTCAAATAGTCCTTCGGTGTTGCAGTTAAGCCCAATTTATAGCCGATAAAATATTCAAAAACTGCACGGGAATTTCCGCCGATTGCTCGGTGTGATTCATCGGCAATAACTAAATCAAAATCAGTCGGTGAAAATAGTTTTTTGTATTTGTCTTGCGATGAAAGACTTTGAACGGTTGTAATGACTACTTCCGCTTTTTTCCAGTCATCACGATTTTGTTTGTAAATAACAGAGGAAAAATCGTTGCTCAAATAGCGGACAAAGTTTTTGTGCGCTTGATCTTCCAATTCCAAACGATCGACCAAAAACAAAATCCTTTTTGCGTTTCCTGTTCTTAAAAATAGTTTAATGATTGCGGCGGAAATAAGCGTTTTTCCTGTTCCCGTTGCCATTTCAAAAAGAAAACGATCATTTCCAGCTTCGGCGGATTTCTGCAAACTATGCACAGCCTTGAGTTGATAGGGGCGCAAAATTCGCAAATTTTCGTCCCAAAGATATTGTTCTCGTGTTTCTTCTTTTTGATAGCGAGGATCATCTTTGAAGTTTGGATTTTGCGTAAATGCAATATAGTCTTCTTCGACTTCTTCATCTGCTAAACGCTGATTGTCGGGTTTGAAATCTTGCCTGTGTTTCAAAGATTCTTGCGTTGGAAATTCCGTGATAATTTCAGGATCGCCCCGTTCCAAATCCCAAAAATAATGAAGATTGCCGTTTGAAAGAATTACAAAACGGGCATTTTCGGTATGAGCATATTTTCTCGCTTGTTCTTTTCCGTCAAGTGGATTTTTATCTTCTTTTTTGGCTTCCAAAATAACGAGAGGGAAACCTTTTTCATCAAGCAATAAAAAATCAATAAATCCGTTTTTTGTAGATTCAAAATCCTCACCAAAAGCGTCAATGTCTTTTTGCGTAAGTTTTACATTCGGCTCAAGCGAAATAGTTGCTTGCCCTTTTTCATTATCAAAAAATCGCCAGCCCGCTTGTTCAAGCAATTTGTTTATTTTTATTCGCGCTTTTGCTTCTTTGGAATTAGACATAATTTTATTTCATTAAATCGTCCCACCTTCGCTAAAGCTACGGACGGACAGGCAAACGAAACGCCGAGAGCGTCCGCATTTTTTTGACTGTGTCAATTGTAGGGTTGGGAGTAAAGCCAGCTTCAATCTTGACGATTGTATGAAAAACCAAATCCGCTTTCTTTAA
>MFGA01000020.1:0-35408 GCA_001778095.1 Candidatus Falkowbacteria bacterium RIFOXYA2_FULL_38_12 | reverse complement strand
TACCCGCAAGTTTGCGGTATTTTCTTATGTTGTCCCTAATCGTGGATTCTTAGTTTGACATATTCGTATAATTTTATTATACCAAAAATTCACAAAAAATTCCAGCTCAAGAGCTGGAAAAAATGCCTTCAAAATTGCGGAAAAATACCCCCCACCCAGGCCACTGTGCGATATTATAGTTATGGCGGAGAGAGCGAGATTCGAACTCGCGATACCTTGCGGTATGCACGCTTTCCAAGCGTGTGCACTAGGCCACTATGCGATCTCTCCGCCATGATTACAATTCTTTAACACCTACTACACACCAACCGGAATGAAGGATTGCTCCTTCTGGAATATTAACATAAATTCCCTCCTCGTCCGAAATTGTACCAACTCCCGACCTCAAGGGTTGTTGCGAATCTTCTTGCGTTAAAACTTTTTGTCTAAATTCTGGCGTGGTGATTTCAAAAACAAATTTTCCTTGTTGCGGTGATAAATCTGAAACCCTAATAACTTGTTTGTTAGTGTAATCTACTATTTTATTATTAAAGAAAATTTGTTCCATTGTTGGTTGAATGATTTGGATATTTTTCTTTGATTTTATTTCAAAAAGCTTTATGCGCAAAGCCAAACCACTCGGACTAACATAATAAATAGATTGGGAAAATAAATCATCGAGAATACGCAAAACATTCCCTTCATGCTCCCGAATATCTTGTCTCGAGGTATTGATTTTATATGAAAAATTTCCCGAATTCTCTATAAAATCCATGGCTTTCAAAACCGCTTGAAATTGGGCAAAAAATTCTAATAATTCTGTTTTTTTATTTTCAACATATGTGTTTATTTGTTCTTGCGAAATTGAAACACTGCTGTTTATTTTGCCAACCAATGCAAAAAGTGATTTTTTAAAAATATCAATTTTTTGTTCTTCTGGAATTTCTAGTTGCTTAATTTGCATCATTTCTGTTAATCTATGCTCTATTTCTTGGATAGACTTAATTCCAGAAGTTTCAAAAAATTTATAATTGCCTTCGCCATTATTGAATCTGCTTTTTATTGCTTTCTCTTTTTGCTCTATGCGTTCTTTTTCACGTTGTTCGGCTTCTTTTCTTTCTTTTTCCAATTTTTCTTCTTCCGCTCTTTTTTCCTGTTCATTTTTAATTCTGTTTTCAAAATAGGTTTTTAGCGGAATTTTTTGCCTATCAATTTCTAATTGATATTCTTCATTATTTGGGTTGGCAATACAACCAATTAATTTTTCTATGTATTCTTTTTTAAAATTTCTATAATTCGTTAATATTTGATCTATGTCCTTAGAACTTAAATCTTTGACAAGATCGTCGACCAAAACTCTTGACCAGTCCCGAAATTTTTTAATATATTTTCCTGTTGCAATATTACTATCTAAATATTGCTTTACTGCTAAAAATAAATACTCATCATCATTTTTAAGAAGTTTTAAAAATAACTTCTTTTGATTTTCATCAATATCACCATTGAACTCCAATTCTTCTCCTCGATTTCTACGCCAAAATCCAATAACTGTTTCGGACAAAATTTGCGTCGAATTTATTCCCAATTCTTTTTTGATCAAATTAGTTAATTCTTCTTGTATCAATCCTGGGTCAATATTAACTTTGTCTCTGCCATTTTTAGACAAAGCGGATCGTAATTCTTTTTTTCCTTCATCATCTAAGTTTTTAGTTAACAACAGATAAATCATTCTGCTTGTTCTGCCATTCGCGTCCAAATATGGGTGAACCGCATTTAGCGACGACGAGAAAAGTAAAGCAATATCTTCCATTTTTCTGCCTTCTTGGCTCATTGTTTTTGCTGTTTCTAAAATTTCAGTCAATAATTCTAATTTTTCTTCTTGTCTAGGCGCAACATAACCAATCCCCCAAAACATACTTTCAAGTACAACATTTTCTCCGTCCATTTTCCAATCTTCCTTCTTTTTGTCTCGCAAAATGCCGTTCAAACCATTGAGTAATTGTAAAAATTCTTCCGTGCTTAAATTCTCTATAAATTCTCTTTTATGTTCCTCGTCGGAAAATACAGCTTCAAACTTCTTGCCGTGTAGCGGTTCAATATTTTCCGCTACACTTAAAAACCGCAAAAGAACATTCGCTCTTCGCTCCCGATCTTCTGGCAAATATCTATTTTCTAAGGTTGGAAACTCACTCATATCCTTTTATTTCAATATCTAAATTCTATCCTTTTTTACCTTTAAAATCAATACCCCCGAAAAAAATCTTCGGGGGTATTTTAGATATCTCAAAATATCGATTTTATAACTCCGCATCAATCATTGCTTTTAACTGATCATACGGCAATGCGCCGGAAACTAACTCTCCGTTTATGAAAGTCGCCGGGGTGCCTTCAACGCCTGCCGCGGCTCCCGCATCCATAACATCAGCAACTTTTTGGGCATATTTCCCTGAATCAAGACAGTCATCAAACTTTTTTGTATCAAGCTTCAAACCTTTTGCTTCTTCTTTCCATTTTGCCAAACTCATTGTTCCGGCTATATTTGCGTCAAAAATCTTATCGTGCATTTCCCAAAATTTTCCCTGCTCCCCTGCGCATTCCGATGCTTCAGCGGCTTTTTGAGCTTCCGGATGAAAGGATAATGGAAAATGTCTAAATACCACTTTTATCTTATCTCCATATTCAGTATCCAATTGCTTCATCGTCTCATAATGTTTAGAACAATACGGACATTCAAAATCAGAATACTCAATTAGGGTTACTTTGGCATTAGCTCCACCTTTTACGTAATCATTTCCGGAAATTGCCGGCAAATCCGCTAGAGGCACTGCTGGCTCATCAACTACTGGTTGATCAACTACTTGATTATCGGTTGGCTGATTGACCACTGCCCCATTATTTTTATCTGTCCCCTGCCCCGTAAGTAATAGAGCAAAAAGACCGACTAAGGCTAAAACGCTCGCCCCGGCAATTCCGCTCGTTAGACCGAGGAAAAAGGAGGTTTTGCGAGTTCCGTTTACCATATCATCGTTAAATTTTTCTGGCATAGTTTTTTTGGTTATTAGTTAAAATTATGTTTATTAATAATAGATAAATCAAGAATTTGTGTCAATTTTTAGACCAGCTAAACAATAATCTTTCGTTACGAAATGCAGTAATTTTAGGCGAAAATTGTGAAAAGCGAGGAGAGATATTGGTAATACCTCGACAAGCTTTGAATAATTTGGAGCCAAAATTACTAGTTGCAGTAGAAAGGATTATTGTTTAGCTGGTCTATTTCTAAGATAAAATAATAAAATTATCCCGAAAATCAATAATGCCAGAGAAAGATATTGCGCCAGTGTAAGATTAAAATATCTGGCGTCCGCTCCAAAAATATCTTTGGCGCGTAAAAAATCCAACAAGAACCGCGCCGTCCCATACCAGATGGCAAAAAACGCCGCGTAAAAACCGTCAAATCTTTTTTTCCGGCTTAACAATAAAAATACTAAAAATAAAATTAAACCGTTAAGCGAGAGATAAAGCCCTAAATCGTGTCTCACTCCTCCGGCGTATTGCACTCCGAGAAAAAAATCCGTTTCTATCCCCGGATGATCATGAATAAAAAAACATCCCAGTCTTCCGATAAATAATCCCAAGGGCAAGGAAAAAATCAAAGCGTCAATATGCGCCCAAAAATCAAATTCTTTTTTCAACAAATAAATTGTTCCGGCAATTGTTGCTCCGATAAAACCCCCATAAACCGACATTCCTCCGTGCCACATTCTTATTATCTCAAAATAATCTCCGGAAAAAAATCGCCAATATTCCAAAACATACAAAAATCTCGCGCCTATAATTGACCCAATGATTATCCAAAAAATTAAATCAAAGATATTGTCCGGGGAAAGCTTTCTTTTCTTAAATTGCCAATAGGAAACAACCATTCCGGCAATAAATCCGAGCGAGACTAAAATGCCCCAGACTTGGAGCTTAATAAAACCTAAATTAACTACGTCGTATGAAAACCAGGGAATCATTTTTTGTAATTTTTAATTTTATAATTTTTAATTTTATAAATAATTTTCTAATGTTTTAAACTTGGACGGACTGACACGCTTTAGCGTGTTATGCCAGATAACAGCCTAAAGGCTGTCACTCCGCATAATCCAAGTTCAAAAATTACAAAATTTTAATTAAACGTTTAAATCTTTCCCCAAAGCATCAAAATGCCCAAAACCAAAGCGCCTAAACCCAGCAGTAGCCTCAACCATTTTCTCTTTTCCTCTCGCAATTCCTCCATTTTATTAGCGGAAAAACCAAAATAAACAAATCCTAAAATGATAAAAAGCGGTAAAACAAAAATAAAATTGTACAATAATAAATAAGGAATACCCCAAACTTGTGTCTCGCTATTAGCCAAGAGACTCAAAACAGCTAAATATATTCCTCCGGTGCAGGGCAACTCAAAAGCGGAAACTAAGAATCCAAGGATAATCGCCGCAGGAATTGACGCCTTATGAATATATTTTTGAATTAGCGGTTTTTTTGATTCCGGAATCGCTAAAGTAAAACCTTTCCCATACCAAAAAAAATCTTTTATATTAACTAATCCGACAAAAATTAAGATAATAGCTGCGATTGTATAAATTATTGGCGCAATGCCAAAAAAAGTTAAAACTTTCAGTATTCCCAAGCCCGCTAAAAAATAAACCAAAAAAACTGTGCTGATATAGACAAGGCCGACTTTTAAAATAAGTTTTGGCGAACCGATTGCCAGGAGATAACTTAACAAAAATATTAAAACGGCAAAAGCGCACGGATTGACTGAATCAATCAGCGCCCCCCCGATTATCGCCGGTATTGTAAGATCACTAAACATTTTCTTTCTTCTTTTTAATGGCTAAAACCGTAAAAATAACTCCGATAATAATAACTCCGCCCAAAACAATCCACCCGACTGTTTCATAATTTTTATAACTGGGTGCTTGACCATTACTTCCCCCGCTGCCCTTATCAATTTTATTCATTGGTGAAGGACAAGCCACTCCGGAAGAACATTTTTCCACGGCATTTTTCACTTTTTCAAAATCCGCTCCGTCAATATATTCATCGCCAATAAAAATCATGGGTACTGCGGTTGAAGAAGCGCCATAGGCTCCGGCCATTTTGCTATATAAAATTTGATTCTCTTCATTAAAATACACCTCAAATTCGTAGACCTTAAGATTTGGATAATCCACCTTCAGTCCCTCCAGATAACTTTTCATCTTAGCGCAATGAGGGCACCCCTGTCCTTCAAAAAAATACAAATCTACCGGATTCGCGGTCGGCGACTCTTCTGCTAAAGCGCCAAAACCGAAAAAAGCCAAGGCAAAAATAGACAAAAACAAAACTTTTTTGAGTTTAATCATATTGTATTATTTTACAATAAATAGAGACTAAGGTCAAAGATCACTTTTATTTCTTCAATCTCAAAGAATTACTAACCACACTAACACTACTAAAAGCCATCGCCATACTGGCAATAATCGGCGAAAGCAGAACGCCGAAAAATGGATATAAAATCCCGGCGGCTAGAGGAATACCTAAAATATTATAGCCAAACGCCCAACCGAGATTTTGCTTAATAATCTTCATTGTTTCCTTGGAAAGCTTTATTGTCTCCACAACTTTATCCAAAGTCCCCTTAACAATCACAATGTCTCCGGACTCAATGGCAATATCTGTCCCTGTCCCCATCGCTATGCCGATATTTGCTTGAGCCAAGGCCGGCGCGTCGTTTATTCCATCCCCGACCATAGCCACAACATCATATTCTCCGGAATCTTGCAGTTCTTTTATTTTTAACGCCTTTTCACCCGGCAAAACTTCCGCAAAAACTTTATCAATGTTTAATTCTTTGGCAATCGCCTCGGCTGTTCTTTTATTATCACCTGTCATCATCACCACCTTTATTCCCAAATCATGCAACTGCTCGATTGCCTCTCGGCTCGTCTCTTTGATCACATCAGCCACGGCGATTATTCCTTTTATTTTTTTATCTATAGCGATAAGCATTGGCGTTTTTCCTTGGTCGGCAAGTCTGTCTAAATCTTTTTTAAAATTTTCTAAATTAAAATTCTGTTCTTCCATTAATTTTTGATTGCCAATATAAATTTCTTTTTCTTCTACGACTGCAAATAATCCCCTGCCCGTAATCGTTTTAAATTTTGTGTATTTTTGAAATTCTAAATTCAACTCTTTTGCTTTTTTTACTATCGCCTCCCCCAACGGATGTTCTGAATATTTTTCTGCCGAGGTGGCCAAAAGGAGAAGTTCGCTTTCCTTCATCTCCGGAGAAACAATCTCAACTACTTCCGGCGTTCCTTTAGTCAAAGTGCCGGTTTTATCAAAAACAATCGCTTTAATTTTGTGGGCTATTTCTAAGCTCTCCGCGTTTTTTATCAAGATCCCCTTTCTCGCCGCCCTGCCCGTTCCCACCATAACCGCAGTAGGCGTGGCGAGTCCCAAAGCGCACGGACAAGCGATTATAAGCACTGTGGTAGCAATATAGATAGCGAACTGAATCCTATTAATTTCCCCCATCCCCAGACTGGGAGCGATAAAAAACCAAAAAGAAAAAGCGACAATGGCAACAATAATAACTATGGGTACAAAAACAGCGGAAATTTTATCCGCTAATTTTTGAATCGGCGCTTCCGAGCCTTGCGCTTCCTCCACCATTTTAATTATTTGGGCGAGCATGGTATCTTTTCCGACTTTTGTCGCTCTAAATCTAAATGCGCCCGTCTTATTGATGGTTGCGCCGATTACAATATCCCCAACATTTTTTTCAACCGGAATTGATTCTCCGGTCACCATTGATTCATCAATGACCGAATCTCCTTCAATTATCTCTCCATCAAGCGGAATCTTTTCTCCGGGCTTAACAATGATAATATCGCCAACCAACACCTCTTCCACTGATATTTTCATTTCTTTTCCATCTCTTATGACTGTCGCCTCTTTCGCCCCCAACTCTAATAATTTTTTAATTGCGTCATTGGTTTTATCCTTGGCTCTGGCCTCAAGAAGTCGTCCCAAAAGAATAAAAAAAGCTATAAAAACCGCCGCTTCAAAAAAAACCTCTGTTTCGCCAACAACATTCATGAACAAATTCGGTAAAAAGGTAACAACAGAAGAAAAACCCCACGCAGTAAAAGTGCCAATCGCAATCAGAGTGTCCATATTGGCCGCTCTGACTTTTAAAGCCCTAAAAGCCGAAGAAAAAAATCTTTTTCCCGGACCAAATAAAATTAAGCTTGCTACAATAAATTGCAATAAAAACCAGATTGAAATATTCTCCACGTAGCCACCAATTTTAATATCCATTTCTCCAAAAATTTCCATGGGCGAAATAACATTTGGCAAAAACATCCATATCATTGCCACGAGAAAAAAAACCGCGCCAATGCCGGAAAAAATCACATCTCTTTTTATCTTTTGGTATTCTAGTCCTTTTTTATCGGCAAAATGGTCATGCTGACTTTCAGAATGCTTTATCTTTTCGGCTTCCGGAGGCGAGGCTAGAACTGTTTTATGTTCCGAATTATCAATTAACTCATAGCTTCCCGCGCCTTTTACGGCATTTTTTATATCGCGAAGAGATATTTTTTTCTCATCATATAAAACTGTCATCTTCTCGGCGGCGAAATTAACATTAACACTCTCAACTCCGGTGAGCTTACCCACTATTCTTTCCAATAGCGCCTTACAGCTGGCGCAGTGCAAGCCTACGATTGGATATATTTCTTTTCTCATATATACTATTATTTTTATTTTTAAAATACGCTCTCCCTGCTGTCATTCCCGCGCAGGCGGGAATCTACTTTTTTTGTGACGAGTGGATTCCCGCCTGCGCGGGAATGACAAACACACGCTATTCCGTCACAACAAACTTTCCCCAAACCATTTTCATCCAACAAGAAAAAGGAATTTCCCCCGTCTCGGTCGGAGTAAATTCAATAATATTTTCTCCGATTTTAAGATCTTTTTTAATATTAAATTTTTCAAGAAGTATCGCGTTGGTGCACCCGCTCATTTGTTTAACATTTATAACCCAGTGTACCGGCACCCCTCTTTTAATATATAACACATTCGGAACATAACCGCGATAAGTCAAATCCATTTTGACCGTTTGAGTTTCCCTGGATTCGTTATTACTGTCCGTAATTTCAGTTGAAATATTATTTACCCCAGCCAAAGATCTAAACCCCAGACCAAAATTAGCCAATCCCCTATTTAGCATAAATAAACCCAAGACCAAAACAACTATTCCGGAAATAACCATCATCTTTTTAATTTTTTTATTGGAAATGGAAGAAACAAAATAACCAAAACCAAACATTAAAAAAATCGTCCCCAAGGCATAAAAAAACATAGAAAGAGCCCCTTTTGTCGCGCTCCCCGTCCCTAAAGCGTAAAACTGGACTGCCTGCAATGGCCCGCAAGGCATCAGGCCATTCAGAAGACCGATAATAAAAGAACCCTTCGGTTTATCAGTAGATTTTTGCGCAAATAAATATCTGGCAATAGACAAAGGCATTATAGATTTTATTTTTTCTAAAAAATTAATCTTTTTTATTAAAGATATTCCCATTACTAACATAAAAACTGCCACAAAAATAGTTAAAATTCCCGAAAAAATCGGATTGATGCCAAAAAATGATCCGACTCCACCCAAAATCGCCCCAACAATAGTATAAGAAATAAGTCGCCCTAGATTATAAGAGGCATGAGGCCAAAATTTCTGTCCTCTAGTTAAAATATTCTTTGGTTCATCGGCGCACTGCCTGGCCGAATAAGTAACAACCAACCCGCCACACATTCCCACACAGTGGAAACTAGCCAAAAGACCTAAGACAAAAAGCAGGCCATATCCAACATTATTTTCTCCCAATTGAGAAAAAATTTGAAAAGCTCCATTTTTCTGCAATAAAAAATAACCCCCTGCCAAAATTGCCAAACCTACAAAAATCGCTATATATTTGATAACTTTTATTTCAAAATCATGCCTGTCTCCATGATTCAATCTCCTCTTATTGCTATTACCCAAAATCTCAACCGCGTAACCAAGTTTTTTTATTTCTGCTATTACTCTTTTTTGATCAATTTTACTCTCGTCTATTTGAATCACTGCTTTGCCG
Source organism: Candidatus Falkowbacteria bacterium RIFOXYA2_FULL_38_12 (assembly GCA_001778095.1). GTDB lineage: Bacteria > Patescibacteriota > Patescibacteriia > XYB2-FULL-38-15 > XYB2-FULL-38-15 > XYB2-FULL-38-15. Next base: position 26,265 of record MFGA01000020.1, on the reverse strand, counting down.
GAAGGATAATCAATTCTAATTAATATAACCCCCGGGAGATCCCCCAGCCCTGCTTCTATTAAGGCCTTGCAACTCGCGCAATGCATGCCGTCTATTTGTAAATAAAATTCGGACATATGATTATATGCGATTGCTCGTTTTATAAATTCCCATCAATTCGTTTATCATTTCTTTCTGTTTCTTTTTGTCCTTGCCCAAGGACGCTCCGAGGACGCAGGTATTAAAATGACTGTCCAAAATAAGCTCGTTGACTTTATGAAGGGCGTTGATTACCGCTCGGTTTTGTTTAATAACATCAATGCAGTAAACATCATCCTCTAACATTTTTTTTACTCCTTCCAGGTGCCCCCTCAAATAACTCATTCTTTTTAGACATTCTTTTTTAGTTTCCGGTTTCATATTGGATTTTAGTTGTTAGTTGTTTATGGGTAGCGGAATAGTAGATATTTGCCTACTTATTTTTTATCTATACCCACTCCTGCTAGTTTAACTAGTCTGTACCCCCTCCCACTGGGTATGGGTGTAGACAAATTAAATATAAAACACTTCTGAAGAAGTGTCAACCACATCCAAAGCTTAAGTTAATCAATACATTCGGCGGAGCAAAAATCTTAAAAAATTATTTGTTTACTGAGTAATTGATAAACCTGTGCTTTGGACGTGGTCAAATAAAATTATTCGCAACCCTTAAGGGGAGGATGCCCGACATCCAGCCCCACCATTTTATCTCTTTCCTAATTTCTGAAAAACAACCAACAATGGACTGGCAATAAAAATTGAAGAGTATGCGCCGAGACCGATGCCAACAATTAAAGCCAAGGCAAAATATTTTACCGTTTCTCCTCCCCAAAAAAACACAGCGACAAGGGCAAGAAGAGTGGTCAGAGTTGTATTTATTGAACGAGCAAATGTTTCATTGATACTTTTATTGACAATACCTTCAAAATCCCTATAATCACCACCGGATTTGATTAAATTTTCCCTGACTCTGTCAAAAACAACGATCGTGTCATTAACGGAATATCCCAAAATAGTAAGAATCGCCGCGACAAAAGCGCTATTTATCTCAATTCCCATAAATTTTCCCAAGATGGCAAAAAGACCAATCGGAATTAAAACATCATGCAGAAGAGCAATAATGGCAATCACTCCATATTTCCAAGAAGCGACCGGTTTGGAAACTTTTCTGAAAGCCCAAGCAATATATATAATAATAGCAACTAAAACGATGACAACCGAATAAATAGCCTTGGTTCTTAATTCCTTGCCAATGGTCGGACCAATGGACTCAAACCTTTGCTCCTCAAGTCCGCTGAATTTTTCTTTAATAAACTTTAATACTTCTTGATGTTTCACTTCATCAACTGTCTTAAATCTAAGAATCATTCCGTCTTCCCCTACCGGTTGGATATTCGCGCTTTCAATGCCGGTCGAAGCCAAATTTGAAGCCATTTCCGAGACTGGAGGTCTTTCTCCGGTAAAACGCAATTCCAATAAAGATCCGCCGGTAAAATCAATTCCAAATTTCAATCCCCAAATAGCGACAAAAACAATACTGGCAAGAACCAATGTCGCCGCTATCGCAAGCCAGAACTTTTTATAACCGATTATGTTTATCATAAATATTGCTAATTATTAATTCTTTTTACCAGTGACTCCAAACCACCAAGTATTTTTTATCCACGGCGCAACCAGATTTAAGAATGACTTTGTAACTAAAAGCGCGGAAACCATACTGACAATAATACCAACACTTAAAGTCAAAGCAAATCCCTTGATTGTGCTTGTTGAAAACCAGAATAGTATTAAGCAAGAAATCAAGGTAGTCACGTTACCATCGCGAATTGACGGCCAAGCTCTTCTTACGCCTTCATTAACCGAAGAACCGATTGGCTTACCCAACTTCAACTCCTCTTTCATTCTTTCAAAAATAAGAACGTTGGCGTCAACGGCCATACCAACCGATAAAACAAATCCGGCAATTCCGGCTAAGGTTAAAGTGATATGGAACAGCTTGAACAAAATTAAAACAATTGCTGTATAAAAAATGAGAGCCAAAGAAGCGAGTAATCCCGGCAAACGATAATATAAAATCATAAACACAATTACAGCTAAAAATCCGATTAACCCGGCGACTAAACTCTTAGTCACAGATTCTGACCCTAAAGAGGCTCCGACTGTTTCTTGGCTTATCAAATTAATTGGCACCGGAAGCGCGCCGGCATTCAAACGCTGAACCATCAACTTCGCTTCATTAATGTTCATATTCTGACTTGTAATAACCGCCTTCCCATCTTTTATGGAATCTTGAACCGTCGGAGCATACACTTCGGTCGGAGAAATTATTCCATCGCCATCAGTATCGATAATTGCTCCTCCATCCAAAAATATCGCTATCGGTTTTCCCACGTTTCTCGCGGTTATATCTGCAAATAATTGTTTTCCCTCGTCATTAAACTCTAAACCAACTTGCGGAGCGTTTGAGTTTGGATCAAATTCAACTTGCGCTTTTTTTAATTGTTTCCCGGTTAATCCCGTATATTTCCAAGGATCTTGTTTTGGTAAAATTTCCGCTTTTGTTTGTTTATCAATTAAAATTCTGGCTACGCGATATTCTTTTACCCCTCTTTCATCAGCCTTATAGATAAGATGAAAACCAAATTGAGTTTCCACAATATCGGAAATCTCTCCGACTTTCATGGCAAAAGCGGGATCTTCAAAGGCCTGCACCATTGCTCCTTTAATAAACCATCCGAGATCCCCACCACTTTGGGCGGCGTTCGGCTCGGTGGAATTTTCTTTAGCTAGTTGGACAAAATTATCTTTCGTGGCTTTAGTTTTTAATTCTTCTATTTTTTTTCTAGCATCTTCTTTTGAGGTTTCCGTTTCGCATCTCTCGGCTCCCTTGTAACAAATCAAAATATGATTCGCTTTAACTTCCTTAGCAGTTTCTCTTTCTTCGGATAATTTAAGAATATTTATTTCTCCATCGGTTTCAATAAGGCCACTTGTTTTTCCGACTCCCAGTTTCGCCACTTCGCTCCATAGTGATGAATATAGCCCGTCTTTAGTAATAAAACCCAAATCGCCACCAACAGCTTTTGTGGAGGTATCATCTGAATATTCCTTAACTAAAGTGCCAAAATCTGCATTGGGATCCTTTAATTTTTTAATCACTTCATCCGCTCTTTGCTTTGCTTTTTTATTATATTCGTCAATTCCTTTTTGCTCTTCCGCAGTCAACTCTCTCGGCGGTTCATTATTTTCTTCTTTAAATTCCAAAAGCGGTGTTTCTCCAATCATTTTAATCGCTTGGGTAACGTCTTTAACTCCGGCCAATTCTACAATAACTCTTTGGCTATCGCCCGCCTCGGTTGTTTGCACTACCGGCTCAGCCACGCCAAAAGCGTTGATTCTACGCTCAATAACATCTCTTACGCCCTCAAGCGCATCGCCCCTTTCTTTACTGGGAATAGCAGAAGTATCTGCCTCGTAAACTAAATGCGTTCCGCCCTGTAAATCAAGCCCTAGCTTAAAAGGAACATTAATGGCGTGGGGCAAGGAAATACCAGTTTTAGCTCTTATCCAATCGACTCCTTTGTCGTAATAACCGGGATAATCCACAATCCCGGCCAGAAGAACAATTACCAACACTAAAATTACAGACCACCAAATTTTGGCCCGCTTGTTGGTAAAAACCTCCTTGCCTGTTTTAGATAAAAAATTCTTTACTTTATTTATTGTTTTTGACATATTTTAGCAGTTTAGCGTATAGAAAAAATTATGTAAAGGTGGGTTATTTTAACCCCAAAATTTCTTTTTCAAATCTTTCGAAAAATTTAACCATATAGTTATGCCTGTCCTTGGCAATCATTTTTCCAGTTTTAGTCAACATTTTTGATTTAACTTTTTTTAATTTAAAATAATATTCCAACAGAGCCGAGTCCTCTTTTGTATAACTGTAATTTCTGGCATTTTTGACTAATTTCTTTTCATTACCGGTATAAAGACAATTTGAGCCAGAATGTCCGGCAAACAAAAAATCCCTTGCCACTCCGATCGCGCCAATAGAATCAAGCTTGTCGGCATCAAATAAAATTTTAGCCTCAATCGTCTTTGGTTGATGATTATTTCTGAAACGATGCGTTAGAATGCAATGTTTTATATTTTCTATAATTCTCTCATCCAAATTGTAGGGCGCCAAAATATTTTGAGCCAACTCAACCCCTTTTTCGGCATGGCAAATTTTCCCCCTTGTCTCCATTTCTTCCTTGCGACCAACGTCGTGGAGATATGCCGCCAGCCTTATGACACTCAAATCTGCTTTTTCTTTTTTAGCAATATTGATAGCTAAGCTACAAACTCTTTCCACGTGACTCCAGTCGTGGCAGCCCGACGCGCCAATAAAGAATTCCTTGCTCTTTTCTTTAACTTCGTTGATTATTTTATCGTTTATTTTCATGATGAAACTCAAGCCGTAGCTAAGTAATCAAATATATAAACTTACTATGGATTACTTGAATAAAACACTGAAAATAGCTTATTTTTTGATAAAAACTTGCTCTGATTTTGATGAGAACAACTACTTCTCTTCCCATAAAGCATTCCGGATTTCCAGATCTCTGACTAAAAACCCTTTATTTGAGCCAACAAAATCGTAGTCTCATTTTTCTCTTACCTATCAACAAAAACTGATTAATTCAAGTAATTCGTAAATCCTTACTATAAAATAGGGATGACAATGATTGCCATCCCCTCGAGACACTCCCACCCGATTGACCTTTTACGGCATCAGCGGTAAAATAAGCATTGCCTTTATTTTCCATCTCCTTTCTGCCTGGTGATGGATGCCCCTATACTACTGAGTCTCTCTTCGATTCTCTCGTAGCCACGATCAATATGATAAACTCTATCGATAATGGATTGTCCCTCCGCAACTAGAGCGATCAAAATCAAACCAGCTCCTGCTTGCAAATCACTGGCCATAACCGGTGCACCTCGCAAGGAAGCTACCCCCGTAACTACAGCCTCATCTAGATGGGCTCTAATATTAGCCCCAAACCGATTGAATTCCTGAACGTGCATAAAACGATTCTCAAAAACCGTTTCTTTTACGATTCCCGTGCCCTCGGCCACGCTCAACAAGGCCATCATCTGAGGCTGGAGGTCTGTAGGAAAACCCGGGAACGGCCACGTGGTGAAGTTAACTGACCGAAGCCGTTTGCTCGCACGAACCATAACCGCATTATTCCCCAAGTCAATGATTTCCACGCCCATTTGGCGCATCTTGTCAACGACGATTCCTAGATTGGAAAGAATGGCATTTTTGACGACCAACTCTCCTCCTGTGATAGCGGCGGCAACGAAGAAAAAAGCCGTTTCGATGCGAGACGGTATAGCTTCGTGCTCGACTGCCGACAATTGAGAGCAACCTTCAATCATAATAACAGGAGTTCCCGCCCCTACAATATTTGCTCCCATTTTGTTTAGAAAAAATGCGAGATCGACCACTTCTGGTTCGCAAGAAGCGTTGACTAAAGTTGTCGTCCCCTTAGCCAGACAGGCTGCTGTTATAACATTTTCCGTACCAGTATGAGATGGGAAGTCAAAATAAAAAACCGCCCCTCTTAAGCCAGCTGTTTTGGCTTTAATTAAACCCTCATCTTGGTTAATGATCACGCCAAGCCTCTCCAGTGCGTTAATATGCATGTTTACAGGACGAGCGCCAATAGCGCATCCGCCCGGAAGTGAGATGTTCGCCTGTCCGAAACGAGCGAGTAGTGGACCAAGAACTAGAAAAGAAGCTCTCATCTGCTTTACCAGATCGTACGGCGCAGTGAAATTGCTGATCTGTTCACAATCAATTACTATCACCCTACTAGCACGATCATAATTGACGCTGGCCCCCATCTGGCACAAAATCTGAGAAAGCGTAGCGACATCTCGAAAATATGGAACATTAGTTATTGTAGTTTTACCCCTTGAAGCCAAAAGAGAAGCTGCAATTAAAGGCAAAATTCCGTTCTTAACTCCCAAAATTTCGATTTCGCCGGATATCCTTCTAGACCCTTCTATCACAAATTTGTCCATGTTTCTCTCTCCCTCTCCTTCTTTACTTTTGTTAAGGTTCTTCTCAAGACAAAAATGTCTTCAAGATAAATATATCATATAACATAATTTTGTACATATCCTCTTTTTTGGGCTGTAATACTAAAATTTTTTACCTTTACCCTCCCCTACCATTACTTTTACTATTTTTTGTGTTAAAATATAAAAAATAAATGAAGGGGGGTTATACATAATTTTATTCATTAATTTTTTGTTCAAAATTATTTTTACTAAAAGGACTTTTCCCATTGCCAAAAAAAGTAAATTACCACCGACACAGTCGGTGGCTTTGGGTGCCGACTTCGTCGGTTCACTTCCAAAGCGTTTGTTGTTTTGTGAGTTCCTCCTCAATCCTTTCTTGTTCCTCTTGGTTTTCTATGTATTTTTTGATAATTTCATCTGTAATTCCTACTGTACTAACAAAATATCCCTTAGCCCAAAATCTCCTGCCCCAGTACACTTTCATTAATTCGGGATATCTTTTGAATAAGTGGGTGGCACTTTCTCCTTTAAGCCATTTTAAAACTTGCGAGATGGAATATTTGGGAGGTACTGATAGATATAGATGCACGTGATTTGAACGAATCTTTCCATCCAATATTACAATTTCGTTATTATCACAGACCCTAGTGGATATATCATCTGCGTTGCTTTGATTATTTTCTCATCGTCAAGCACCCTGTATCTATATTTTGGAACAAAAACAATGTGATATCTGCAATCATAGGTCGCGTGGGCTAGTTTTCTATACTTATCTTCCATACTCCAATATTCTACCATTACAACATTTATTTTAGAAACAACCCCCACTTTGTGGGCTAAGGAAACCGACTGACTTCGTCAGTGGTTTTCTGAGGTAATAAATAGTAACTCATGTCTACCTAAACGGGTTAAAAAATTCCGTCGCCTTGTACAACCAACTAACTAAACCTACCCATGGTCAAATCATTTTCAATTGGAGTTTTCGGTATAATTTTTGATAAACAAAATAAAATCTTGCTCTGCCATAGACGAGATTATGATTTATGGAATTTGCCAGGTGGCGGTTTGAAACCGGGCGAATCCATTTTGGATGGGGTAAAGAGGGAGATCAAGGAGGAAACTGGTCTAGATGTAAACATTTCCAAACTAATTGGCATATATGATAAACCTGAAGAAAAAGATATTGTTTTTTCTTTTGCATGCAACATAATTAAGGGAAAAATTACTTTGAATAACGAAGCAGACAAAATCGAGTATTTCGAAATTAATAAATTACCTCTTAATACTGTGCCAAAACAAATTGAAAGAATAAAAGATGCTCTTCGAAATTCAAAAAAAATAATTATAAAAAAACAAACAGAAAAAACAGTTAAAATGACAAGTCGCGGAGAACAAAAAAATAAGCAAGATTTTTACTAAAAATGTTAAATTTTTTCTGGCGTGTCTTGACTTTTTTATTTTTAAACCGTAAATTGAAACTAGTTCGCCGAAAACATTTTCGGCTTTGAAAATCTGCTTGTGTGCCTGGCTAACGGAGGTGAGTGATGAGACAAAAACCGCTCTACATTTCCGCCCCCTCAAGGAGTGGCAGTAGCTTGCTAGTCAGAATGCTGAACTGCACTTCCAATATGGTGATCGTCAATGAGCCAATAAATTCGGTGAATATCGTAGATAAAACCAATATTAAGGCCATCTTTAATACGATCAAAAACGATTTAGAAGATGGTTTTATAATGCAGAGAGTTGATGTGAATGGACGGGAAGCAACTGATACATTCCCCCCTTCTAAAATGAGGTGGGGAAGAATAAACCATCCTTTCGACGGGGTGGAAGTTGTCGGTATCAAAAAATCTTTTCCAGCTTTTTCCAACGAAGACTTTTTTAAACCATTTATCCGTGAATGGCCAGTTTTTGTGGAATGGATGAACAAAACGATGAATGGCTGTGTGGTTGCGATCTTAAGAAATCCGAGGTTAACGATTTTGTCATGGAAGACGACGTTCGAGGCGTTAAAAGAGAGCACGGAAAATCAATGCCTTGCATGGAATCTTATTGCCAATACAATTTTGTCCTCTCAGGATTTGGGCGTACGAATTATCCGGTATGAGGATTTGGTCCAAAATCCAACTCCTGCGGTCGAAACCGTCGCAGATCTTCTTGGGGTGGAGGTAAGGTTTAAAGAAAATCTGCCGAATATTAAACAATTTTCTCTAGAAGATTACCTCCGCAATAAAGGTATTTCTGCTGATTCCGCTGAAATAGAGTTTAGATTGATTGAAAGGTTGTGCGGAGAGACGGCTGAAAAACTTGGTTACTCAACAATGTGCGAATTGTCGTCTTTGCAACCGACAAAAGGAGAGCTTTCGTGACTGCAACCAAAAAAAAGCAAGTGGCAGTTATAGGGGTTGGAAATATGGGAAAGAATCACTTGAGGATCTATTCCGAAATTCCAACCGTTCGAATAGTCTCCATCTCTGATTTGAACCCGGTTTTGATTAGGGCTCTTGCTACACAATATCAGCTCAATGCCTATATCGATTTTCGTGAAATGTTGGATAGGGAAAAAATCGATATCGTGTCAATTTGCGTTCCTACTTCCAAGCATTATACAACCGCAAGGGAGTGTATCGAACGAGGTATTAATGTTTTACTTGAAAAACCAATCGCCGATGATCTACGGCAAGCCCTGGATCTTCTAGATTTGTCAAAAAAAATGAGTGTAAAATTCTTGGTTGGCCATGTGGAAAGGTTTAATCCGATGATCGGAAGAATTAAGGAAATTATAGAGCAAGGACAGATAGGAAGAATCATTGCCATAATCGCAAGAAGGGTTGGCAAGTTTCCACCCCAAATTCAAGATGCGGATGTTGCAATGGATTTGGCCATTCATGATATTGATATCTCTAATTATCTGTTAGAAAAATTGCCCATTGAAATACAAAAAAACGGGCAAAGAAATCTAACCAAAAACAGAGAAGATTCGGTAGAGTTTTTTTTAAGATACAACTGCGGAGTTTCGTCATACATCCAGGCAAACTGGATAACTCCAGTGAAAATAAGAAAATTAATCATAACTGGAGAAAGGGGATATCTTGAGGCAGATTATATTAGCCAAGAGATTGAACTTTATCAAGATCGCGGCGCTGAGGGGACGCGTGTAACGAGAGTGGCTTCCGATAAAAAGGAACCCCTAGCAGAGGAGCTGCTTTATTTCATCGATTGCGTTGAAAAAAATTTAATGATCGATTCCAGATTTGCGTTGGATTCCTTAAAAATTGCATTAAACCTATAAACCATTCCTTCTTTATCTGGAGGAAACACTAAACATAGATAACAAAAAAATAACGGGGTTGCAATGTAGGTTGCACCCCTTTTTTTATATTAATCTCCAGAACATAGACTGAAAGGATTTAACAGTCAATGGCCACCTTCTTCGCGGAGAAGAATCTTGATTATTTTTTTTCCTGCATCCGCATAAAGTTACCTTTTTACCAACCCCTCATCAAAAGAAATCCGCCTCAACTCCCCTACCTTAATACCATTTAACGCGTAAACTTGATTTCCGGAAAAAATCTTCTTATCGTTTGGATTTAATTCCAAAAACCGTATTGCCTCGTCAACTTTCCCCCAAGAAGAAGATTCAATTTCCAAATATGGGTTAATGCCCGGATATGTGTCTATATCAAATTCAATCCCATCTTTTTCCCATCTGATTCTTTTATTTTCCGCGTAATGTTTTTCTATAAAACCCAATTTCAGAATTAACTCGGCAGTATTGTCAAAATCATTTACCACAATCTCAACTTCTTCCATTCCGCTATCGTTAACGCCGACGCCAGATGAATCAACCCCTAATCTCTTTTTAAAACTCAAAGTTATTTTTTCCCCTTCATCGCGCAAACGTAGCCAAGAATGATCCTTATCCAGCCGCCAATCGGGATAATCAAAAACTCGTCGGCGATAAAAATATTCACCGACTTTTTTCGCTCCGATCTCCTCTAGTTTCTTTTGGATTTTTTCAGAATCAATGTCTAAAAATTTAGCTTCAATTTCTTGCATAACTTTTTAATATCTTTTTTACTTCCCTCGCGGTCGCAGTCAAATAATACGCTACTTTAAAAACCGGACCAACTCTTCCGGATTTTTTACAACTTTGCTAAATAAAATTTTTCGGCAAGGCTCATCGTCCAATTCTTCATAAACATAAACCGGCTTATTTAAGGCTACGGCATAACCAATTTCGATATTAGTGCTTATGCCGATGTAGCCGTCTTTGTTTAGAATATAAACTATATCGGCCATTCTGATTTTATAAAAATGATCGTGTGCCAGCCCTAAAGCGACAAATTTCTTATCAAAGTCTTTTATCTCATCCCAAACACCGCCAGAGGCGCGATAGAGATGAGGCTCATAAACAACAATACCTAAATCTTGTAATTTTTTAGCAAATTCTCGCATTTCATCAGCAAAGCGAGAACTGCCACAAATAACTACTGATTTCATATTATATTTTCTATTATACTATCTTCGACAAATCGCCATTAATAATAATCGGCTTAACAGCCTCTATTTCGGATTTATAGTAAGGAATATCTGGGATTGGATTATACAAAAATATTTTTTGATCCAAAACATGAGCAAATCCGATTTCCATCAGCGTATTGCCACCGATGTAGTTTTTAACGCTATGTTTATCAAAATTCATAACTAATACCGCATCAGAACCTTGCATCAATTTCCAAAATTCCCTGATTGCGTCTTGATTATTCTTTTGATCAATTTTAATATGTTCTTTTTCCCCATCGGTTTTTCCGACAAAGGGAGACGCTAAATTAGTGACAAAAGCATTATGACCAAGCTTTATCAACTCGTCACGAGCCTCTAACATCTTTTCTGTATATTGCATGCTACCTATGATTCCTATGCGCATATTTTATTTCCCATGACAATGTCTAACATTGAACTTATTCCTGTGTCCGCGGGAATTTATGATTCTTCCAGAATAATTTTTTCCTTGAATGCCCCGCGTTGCTCAACTTTCTTCTTTCTTACCATTTCAATACTTTCCTTTTCAAAATTCTTGTAGTCACATATCGCATCAATCACTTCTTGGATGTCCGCCATTTCTTCAATGACCTCGTTTTCAAAAAATTCTTTTATCTCTTCTAGCAATTTTTCTTTCAGTTTTTCCCAATACTCTTTATTATCAGCGATATGGGTTATCGGAGTTCCTCCTTTATTCTTTATATATTCTGGAATTTTGTCTCTAACAAGTTTATTGTATTCCATAGCCTCTTTCTTATTTATAATCATTCTCACTTTCCACGACACTTCTTGATCTTCTTTTCTACTCCACATGGCTAAACCGTGAAATTTTTTTGCCATCTGCTTCTACCTCTTCTAGAAACATCTTCAATGGTCTGACCCAAATCTGTCTTTCGTCATATAGTGCTCGATAAACAACTAATTCCTCTAACGTTTCGCTGTGTTTTGCTACTCCAATGACTTCGTATTCCTTTCCCTTATAATGTCTGTGTTTTCCTAATTTAAGCATATTATTTTCCATGACAATGTTTATACTTAATCGGCGTACCATCTGACTTTTTCGCTCCGCACGGACACGGATCATTTCTCCCGACTTTATTCCCCTCTGCCGTGCGTGGCGTTAGCTGAAGACTGGAATTTTGTCCGCCGTCGCTGACGCTTTTTGCCGGAGCGGATAATTTCAAGCCTCTTTGTTTCATTAAAGAAGGAGCAATGTCTGTCGCCAACCCGACTTTATAAATACTATAAACCACTTGCCTATCAATAAGGTGCAAAAACTCCTGAAACATTCTATATGATTCTTTTTTGTATTCAACAAGTGGATCATGTTGGCCATAACCGCGCAGGCCAATGCCGGTGCGCAAATAATCAATCGCACTTAAGTGCTCCACCCACAAAGTATCAATCGCTCGCAACATCATTCCTCTCTCAATTTTTCGCATCATTCCCTCACCGGCCTGTTCGTCAATTTTCTTTTCCAATTCATCATAAGTCACCCGAGCTAATTCCATCAAATATTCTATGATACGGGTTCTAACGGCCGCGTCGTGCGCCCTGTCCCCCGCCCAACGTTTTATTCCGTCCAAATGCACTCTTGCTTCCGGCAAGATGGAAAAGATAGTCCCGACAACTTCGTAAATTTCTTCTACGTTCCAATCTCCCTCTTCTTCGGAAGTGGTATGAAACAAAACAACTTGTTCAATCTCGCCCTCAACTATTTCCAAAACTTTATTTTTTAAATTTTCCGCCTTTAAAATTTCTTTTCTTTTTTTATAAACAACGTCTCTGTGTTTATTAAGGACATCGTCATATTCCAATAAATGTTTTCTGATATCAAAATTGTGTCCTTCCACTCTTCTCTGGGCTGATTCAATGGTTTTAGAAACAACTCTGTTTTCTATTGATACATCTTCGGGAAAATTAAAAGATGCCATAATATTTTTCAAACGTTCTCCGCCGAAAATTCTCATCAAGTCGTCTTCCGCCGAAAGATAAAACTGCGATGACCCCGGATCGCCTTGGCGTCCCGCGCGACCGCGCAACTGATTATCAATACGCCTTGAATCGTGCCGTTCCGTGCCGATAATATGCAAACCGCCCGCGACTCGCACTTTTTCCGCATCTTCTTCGTTTTTCGGATTTCCACCCAAAATAATATCTACACCGCGTCCGGCCATATTAGTAGCGACAGTCACCGCCCCCAAACGTCCGGCTTGCGCAATAATTTCAGCTTCTTTTTCGTGATGCTTGGCGTTTAAAATCTGATGCGGGATTCCTTCTCGCTCCAACAGTTCTCCCAGTAATTCATTTTTCTCAATGGAAATCGTGCCGACTAAAACCGGCTGACCGTTTTCGTGCCGTTTTTTTATTTCAGAAACAACCGCTTTAAATTTTCCCATTTCTGTCCTAAAAATTTTATCGCGCATATCTTCGCGCGCCATTTCCTTGTTTGTCGGGACAGACACAACTTCCAAATTATAAATTTTGGAAAATTCTTCTGACTCAGTCAAAGCGGTTCCTGTCATACCGGCTAATTTTTTGTAAAGCCTGAACAAATTTTGAAAAGTGATCGTCGCCATTGTTCTAGATTCTTGGCGAACATTTACTCCCTCTTTTGCTTCTATCGCTTGATGCAATCCTTCGCTATATCGCCTGCCGGCCATTAATCTGCCGGTAAACTCATCAACAATAATTACTTCGCCCTCGCGAACGACATAATCTTTATCGCGGCGGAATAGAGTTTCCGCGCGCAATGCCTGCTCAATGTGATGCACCATAGTGATGCCACCCGAGGTATAAATATTTTCAACTCCTAAAAATTTTTCCATCTTGGAAATTCCCGCTTCGGTAAGCGTCGCCGCCCGCATTTTTTCATCAATATTATAGTCTTCATTTTCTTTTAATCTTCTGACAAGCTCGGCGAATTTAGCATACAAATCAGCTGACTCTTCGGCTGGCGCGGAAATAATAAGCGGTGTCCTCGCTTCATCAATCAAAATACTGTCAACTTCGTCAATGATGGCAAAATTCAATTCACGCTGAACCATCTGTTTCAGCTCCGGAACCATATTGTCGCGCAAATAATCAAACCCGAACTCATTATTGGTACCGTATAAAATATCGGCAGTGTAAGCTTCTTGGCGCGCCACCGGACGCAAAAATTCATTAGCGACTTTAAAACTGCTAACTTCACTATTTTCTTTATTTTCGGCTATTGATTTATATTCTTGGTCGTAAAGAAACGCTGCTTCATGTTGAATGCACCCGACGGATAATCCCAGGGCGTGATAAACCTGCCCCATCCAAACCGCGTCTCTTTTTGCCAAATAATCATTAACAGTAACGACGTGAACACCCTTCTTGGTTAACGCATTAAGATAAATCGGTAAAGTGGATGTTAAGGTTTTTCCTTCTCCGGTTTTCATTTCCGCTATTTGCCCGTTATGCAAAATCATTCCGCCCAAAAGCTGAACGTCAAAATGTCTTTGTCCCAAAACTCGCTTGGCCGTTTCCCGCACGACTGCAAAAGCTTCCGGTAAAATATCATCCAAAGTCTCTTCTTTTTCCAATCTTTCCTGAAATTTTTTCGTCATCCCTTTCAATTCTTCAAAAGAAAACGACTCGAATGTTGATTCGAGTTCGTTAATCCGGGAAACCTTAGCCTGCAACTTATCTATAATTTTTTTATTGGGATCGCCAAATATTGTAGTAAGAAAAGACATAGGACCTCTTGCGAAATAATTTTTCGCGACGAAATTTAAGAATTTTGAGCGAAAATTGTGAAGGGTGAGGAGGCCGTATGCGTAGCGTATACGGCGACGAACTCTGAACAATTTGCAGCCAAAATTATTAAATTGCAGTAGAAAGGATTATTTTGAAAGAGGTCTGAGTTATTTTCTCCTCGTTTCAAAAATATACCCGATTATTTTATAAATTAATTTTGCCACCATAAAATCGGGCGCGGATAAATTTTTTATCGGGGAAAGCTCCACAAAATCAATCCCGATTATTTTTTTCTTTTTAGCCACTTCTTTTATGATATCGAGAGCGTCATACCAGCTTAATCCTCCCGGTTCGGGCGTTCCGGTTGAAGGCATTATTCCCGAATCAAAGGCGTCGACATCAAAAGTCAAATAAACATTTTTATCGCAAGAAGAAACGATCTCCTCTATTTTCCACTCTTTCATTTCTCTTGCCCAAAATGTTTTTATTCTCTTTTTGTTTTTCTCCAAAAAAGAAAATTCACTTCCCTCGCTCGGTTCATTGCTTATATTTCTTATTCCCACTTGGACAAGATTAAAATTTTCTCCCAATTCAAGACTTCGGCGCATTGCTCCGCCGTGCGTATATTTATCGCCTTCGAACGAATCTCTCAAATCGGCATGCGCGTCAAACTGCAAAAGGGTTAAGTCGGAAAATTTTTCTTTGGCCGCCCTAAATGAGCCAATTGTCAAAGTATGCTCCCCGCCGAAAACTATTGGCAATTTTTCAGCTTCATAAACATCTTTTACAACTTGATATAACTGGTTAAGGGCATCTTCGATCTTCTTTTTGGGGATAATTTCTTTGATCGTGGTAATTTTAACTTCACGGTAGATTTCTTTTTTCATTTCGTCGTCAAATAGTTCCACCTCTTGGCTGGCATCAATTATCGCCTTCGGTCCATTTTTTGTTCCATGTCCATAACTTACCGCTTGTTCCAGACCAAAAGGAATTACAATAACATCAGAATCCTCTATTCGAGAAAATTCTTTCTTTAAACCAAGAAAATTTTTCGTCGCCTGTTTCATTATTTTATTTTTGGAAAAGCTTGCTCCAATTTTTAAATTCTCTGTTTTTCCAACTTCCTTTGTGATAAGCGTAGCTAGCAATTAAAGGTAAAACCGAAGTAGCTTCAGCAAAAACCATTTGATCAGAACCTTTTGTTGTTTCCACTTTTCCCCAAGAATTTGCCTCTTTTAGAGTAGAACTAGAACAGGCTCCGTCGCGTGAATCGGCGACTGTAATTTGAATAGCGTATTTATGAAGAGACGCCTCAAAACCCAAAATTTCAGCGCAAACAACCGTATCTTGTGTAAAATTCTTCGGCGTGCCTCCACCAATCATCAAAAGTCCTGTTGTTTTTCCTTCAATTTTTATTTTTGTCAGTTCAAGGAAATCTTTAACCGAATCTATGGAAAGATGTTTTTCCGGTTTTTCCCATTGATGAGCCACCAATCCAAACCCGGCGCTGGAATCGGAAAAAGCCGGACAAAATATTGGCACGTTGTTTTCATAGGCCACCTGGACCAATGAATCTTTTTTCTTTGAATTTTCCACTAAATATTTTCCCATTTCGGCGATAAATTCGCGGGATGAATATGGTCTTGGTTCCAGGGAATCGGCAATTTTTTTAATGGTCTGATCACAAAATTGCAATTCTTCTTCATCAATATAAGTATCATAAATACGATCAACATAAAGACTGCGAAGCAAGGTGTCATCAACACTCACTTCTCCTTTATAATGTTTAAATCCTAGCGCTTCAAAAAAATCCATATCAACAATGCTCGCCCCGGTCGCGACAATACAATCAACCATTTTATTTTTTACCAAGTCAACATAAAGTTGCATACACCCGGCCGCGCTGGTGCTTCCGGCCAAAGTCAAAATCACGGTGCAATCCTTGTCTTTTAACATGGTGTCATAAATTTCCGCAGCACGAGCAGTGTCTCTTGCCGTGAAAGACATGTCTTTCATTGACTCAATAATTTTTGTCGCGTCAAAAGACTTAATGTCAATGTGTTTTATTTCCTCTTTAAGCAAATCTTTTTTTTCTGGCATATGTTTTAGATTAATTATGACTTAAGGAATAAAAACAGCGACAGCAATCACTGTTGTCCATAAACCATTTTTATCAACAATGGCTGATTGAGTAATATTTGTTGTTTTAACGATTTTTCCGCTGACTTTATATATTTGTTCTCTCTCATCCCAAGCTTGGTTAACATCAAATTCAACGCCCAGCGTGGAAGCAAGCATGGAAGCGGCCAGGTCTTCTGCGTACTCACCTGCCTTTTGGTCTGTTTCGCCAAAAGAATGGTGTTCTGACAAATAACCATAGTGGGATGTATCAGCCGGAAGAGCAAGACCGACAGAAGAAGCTAACAACCTATTTGATTCATTGGTCGCGTTTCTAGCCATTACGCAAAAAACTACTTCACCGGGACTTAGTTCCTTTAACCCTTGCGTCCTGCTTACATTTTTGCACCCCGGAGGATGAATACTGGAAACTGAAACAAGATTAAATTTTTCAATACCCGCGTCGCGCAAAGCGGCCTCAAAGGATTGAAGCATTTCTTTGTGTCTTCCAACACCCTTTGTGAAAAAAACTTTTTGTGGAACCATCTTTTCTTTAAAACATATAAACATTAAAACATATCAACATATGTTAGATGCCTACGTGTCTTGTTATTAAAAATTAAACCTTTTTAAGACCTCTGCAAAAGTCGCTTTCGTAGCGAGATTTCAGAATTTTTGGCGAAAAACCGCAGATGCGACGATGTTCATATAAAGTATAAACGAAGAAGCATATGCGATTTTGCAGCCGAAATTATGAAATCGCAGTAGAAATGAACTTTTGTAGATGTCTCATATTATAATAACAAAAAAAATCAATAATACAAGGGCATTTATTGACCTAACACCAATTCTATCTCTTCCTCCAGTTTTACGCCGAATTTTTGGCTAATCTCCGCTTTTACAAGTTCAATCAACTCTGCCACTTCCTTGGCGGTTGCCTTGCCGATATTTACTATAAAATTAGCGTGTTTTTCGGAAATTTTCGCCCCGCCAGTTTGCTTACCCTTCAAATTGCATTGCTCAACAAGCCAGGCTACGGGAATCTTGCCAAGTTCAATAAATTTTGATGGAATTTCACAATTTTTTAATTTTTCCAAAATTTCATCGGTAACCTTAACATTTTTAAACACACTCCCGGCGCTTGGAAAATCCAAAGGCAGCTTTTCATTGCGCGCTTTTAAAATTTTTTTCATTTCATCTTTTATTTTTTCCTTGTCCCCTTCTTCTAAGATCAGTACTACTTCTAAAATTATATCTTTACTTTGTTTAAAAATACTATCCCTATATCTAAACTTGCATTCATTTTTACCAATATTCATGATTCGTAATTCATGATTCATGATTCGTGCTGTCTCCACCGACTCTCCAATATCGTGCCCATACGCTCCGGCATTTCCTCTCACCGCTCCGCCGATTGTTCCCGGGATTCCAGCTGCCCATTCCAGACCGGTGAGCCCCCTATCCGCCACCGCTTCCACTAATCTTCCCAGCGCCACGCCGGCCTCTGTAATAATTTTTGTGTCTTGTATCTCGTAATTGGCATTTTGTATTTTTATCACTAGCCCATTAAATCCTTGATCCGCAAACAAAATATTGCTTCCTCCGCTAAAAATAAAAAATGGCAAATCTAGTTCCTTCGCTACTTCTACCGCTCTTTTTATTTCTTCTCCGCTTTTCGCCACGAAAAAATATTTTGCCGGTCCGCCAATTCTAAAAGTACAATGGTTGGCCAAGAGTTCGTTTTCTAAAATATCACTGCTAATTTTCTCTTTTAAAATTTCTATCATATTTAAAAAGTCTATCAAAAAAATATCCAAAATACAATGGTAAATACAAAAAAAGACCCCCAAACCCGTACCGAAGCACAAAGCCTGAGGATCAAAGGAACCGAGGATCGGAAACACGGCAAAACCGATTGACCAAGGTTCCTTACTTGCGGCGGAGTGTGCGAACATCACCGGTAATCAACATCGCCTGCTTGAGTGCGGTCTACGGGAGCGTAAACCGCGGAATGAGACTCTTGGAGCCAAAGGGATTCTCTTGGTTTCTTCTGTCATCTCGAAACGCAAGGAAGTGCAAATGGTCACGATCAGTCCAGCCGGTCTTGCCGACAGTAGCGATGTGCTGACCTTGTTTGACCTTACTGCCAACTCGCAAACCGAGAGCCGTCACCGAACTTTTCACCAGGTGACAGTATTGCGTCAGTTCGCCAAATCGGTGCTCCAGCGTCATAAAATTGAGGGTGTCTCGATATTGATCGCCGTCACCCCACTTCGTGTTGCCTTCCACCACCTCAATAATTTCTCCTTCAGCTGCGGCCAGAACGGGCGTCCCATCGGGCACCAGGAAGTCAACAGCATTAAGGAACGGCCCCATATGCGACTGCGGACTCTTGGCACACCAGAAAACGTCCCTTTCGTAAAGCTCGTCTTTTGGTACGCCATGGATGAGCGTATACGGTGCCACCAAGGGATCTACGACATGCCGTTCGGCGACGGACTTCCATCCCCTCGCAGAGTCCACCTTCCTGCTTGCCACGGAGTTGCGGGAAGCGGGTAACGAAACTCCCGCCTCGATCGCTCGCCGTCATGCCATATTGGATTATTAGCAGACCGACGAACTTTATCCATGTCCATTGCTCTATACCTCCCACGTGATTTGTTTGATTCCTGATTACTATTTGTCATATTTTTTAAAAAAAGTCAACCCCGTGTACTAGTAAAGAATAAATAATGAGCCTTATTTACACCTTTATCTTAAGCCTGCCACTTCCCTGCCCTCGCCGACTTGAGAATTGGATCACATTGGCCCATGGTCCGTTTTCCAAATCGGCCTCCTTGGCAAAGCTTCTTGCTTCTTTTTCGTATTTGGATAAGCCGTGAATAATCGGTAAACGAGTAAAAAAATGAGCAAATCTGCTCATCCCCCTTTTTCTCTGAGCAAAATGGACTAAATGATGGATAGTGTCACGAGCAATGAGTTCGGCGTCGCCGGCGTCATAAACGGAATCCAAATTATTAGTAAAAATTTCTAAAGTATCACCTTTCAACGATTCTATCCTTGTAAAAATTTCTCTAAATCTTCCGAGCAAGAAAGAAGCGAAAAATCTTGTGGCTTTGTTGCTCCAATGAAGTTTGCTAAATTTAATTTTCAAGTCGGAGGCTTGTTCTTCGGAAAGACCTTGAGCGAGAAGAAAACTTTTTACCGCGTCAGCGTTAACAGATAATTTTATATTTCCCTCGCTTATAGATAGTGGGGATGAATCCACCACTTTGGTTATATCTGTTTTTTCTTTGGATTGAAGTTGTCGTTTAATTTCTTCTATCCGCGCTCGGCAATGCTCCCCCTCACCACTCTCCCCTTTTTCAGGAGTAATCTCAGGGCTAACAGGCAAAATCTCTGATCTTTCTGTCTTTTCTTCTTCAATAAAATTTTTAGGTCTTTCCGAATCCATAGGGCATTATTTTTATTTGAATAAATTGACTACTTTGTATAAATAAATACACGCTTAACTCAATTTGAAAAATTTTACGTAAAAGCGGTAACTAGTATTACTCAATATCGTGTTTTTTCTTCTTTGCATTCAATCAACGGATTGTACATCATCATTGCGTGATTTTCGGTTATAAACTCTTCGCTAACTTCTTCATTGTTATTTTTATCAATTACTTTACGAAAAATTTTGTTATTTCTTGAATATCCGCCAAACCACTCGTTTTTTATTTCGTGATCTTTTTCAAAAATTTTGTACTTAAATTTTATTGGTTTATCGGAAAGCCATTTGCCAATTAAATATTCGTCCGTGACCTCAAGCGATAATTGAAATTTTTGCGAAGTACTATTTTTTATTTGCAGGTCAATATTCGGATAAGCGCAAGTAGCCCCGCTACCAAACGGCTGATCTCTTTTTACGTCAGGAAAAACATCATAACCATGTCGCCAACGTTCAATGATTGTTAGGGGTGTATGGAGCGTAATCCAGTAGAGCAGATTTGACAGTTGGCATAATCCTCCACCAACACCAGCAATAACAGTTCCATTATGTAACACCATGCCTTCAAGATAGCCATTTTTTCTCGTTGGTTTGCCAATTTGTCGCCAATAAGAAAAAGTCTGTCCCGGATCCACAACCAGTCTATCAAGCTTTTTTATGGCAATTTTTAAATTTGCGATCTTGTTTTCTTGCATCCACATATCAACATTTTTCAGTTTTCTTCGCAAAATAGTTTTATGAGAAAAAATTTCAATTGGCAAATAGCTTTCAAAATTTTTGGCAAAACTTACTCCCGAAAAATACCAATAAAGATAACTTTTTAGTGTAAAATACAATCTGCCAATAACAATTCTTATCCTTGATCTACGAATAGGTTTTTTCATTGAAAAAATCGTAATTTTATACACCTCTTTTCTATCTTAATTTTTTAGAGATGTCTTGCAAAAATGAGTTAAAATCTTTTTCTGTATTCAATCTTATTGAGATTATAACAAGATAAACGAAGACTCACAACCATATATGCGTATATTTAATTTGGTTTACATTTTCCCCTTTTTCGGCTAAAATACAGCCATGCTAACCATTGATGACTTAATCCAAAAAATAAAATTTTACTCGCCCGGAGCTGATACTGACCTCATCCGGCTGGCTTATGATTACGCGAAAAAGGCTCATGAGGGACAAAAAAGATTAAGTGGCGAACCATATATCAATCATTGCCTCGCCACAGCCATGAATTTGGCTGAAATGAAATTAAACCAAAATATTGTTATTGCCGGTCTTTTGCATGATGTCCCCGAGGAGACTATGCCGGATAACCCGGAAGTTGCTCTTAAAGAAATAAAACATAATTTTGGCGAAGAAGTGTCCACTTTGGTCTATGGGATCACTAAATTGGGGAAAATAAAATACCGGGGCATGGAACGGTATCTTGAGAATCTACGCAAAATGTTTATCGCCATGGCCGAAGATGTCCGAGTAATTTTTATAAAATTCGCCGATAGAATCCATAACCTGGAAACCCTGGACGCCCAACCACCCGCTAAACAAAAAAGAATTGCTCTTGAAACAATGGAAATCTACGCCCCAATCGCTAATAGGCTGGGCATGGGCGAAATAAAAGGCAAGCTTGAGGATCTTTCTTTTAAATATTTATATCCCAAAGACTACGAAGAACTAAAAACAGATGTTTCAAAAAAATATAAATTAAAGGGTGAATGTTTAAAAAAAATAAGATTAAAACTTTTAAAAGCTGTCGCCGGTTTTTCGGTCGAACAGAATAATGCGAGTGAATCAAAAACAAAAAATGCCGAAAGAATAAAAATATATTCTATCCATGGACGAACAAAACGCCTTTGGAGTATTTTTAATAAGCTGAAAACAAAAAACGCCGAAGATCTTTCCAGAATCTACGATCTTGTGGCTTTAAGAGTTATTGTTAATACTGTTGCCGAATGCTACACAGTCTTGGGAATTATTCACCAGATCTGGAAACCATTAAAAGGAAGAATCAAGGATTATATTGCCCAACCAAAACCGAACGGCTACCAATCTTTGCACACAACCGTTTTTTGCGATGACGGGGAGATTGTTGAATTCCAAATCAGGACAAAAAAAATGCACGACGAGGCTGAATACGGTGTCGCCGCTCATTGGTATTATGATGAAAAAGGATCAGTTGCCCCCGCCAACAACGAACTGAAATGGGTTAAAGAGCTGACAAAATGGAAAAAAGAATTTGAGGAAAACCAAAAATTTTTAGAGACTTTGAAGATTGATGTTTTTCAAAATAGAATTTTTATTTTTACTCCCAAAGGTGATGTTATTGATTTACCGGAAAATTCCACTCCGATTGATTTCGCCTACACTCTTCATACCGATCTGGGCGATAAATGCACCGGAGCAAAAGTTAATGACAAGATAGCCCGCCTTGATACAAAATTGCAAAATGGCGATGTGGTGGAAATTATCACGGACAGAAATAAAAAAAATCCCTCAAGCGATTGGCTTAGGTTTGTAAAAACAGGAACAGCAAAAAATAAAATAAAAAACAGATTGCAAAAAACAAAAAAAGAAAGTATATAAAAACTAAAATCGGCCGCGAATGGCCGATTTATTTTGCACCAAATTAATTACTAAATTAATTATTCCTGGAAATCTTTTTTATAATTCCTCCCAATTCTTCTTCACTGTAAAAATGAATAATGACCTGCCCGCCTCGGCCGGTTTTTTTAATTTCAACTTTTGTGCCCAGAACGCCACGCAGAGTCTCTTCTTTGGCAGTCAAGTTTGGATCCGTACCTGCTATTTTTTTCCCGTGAGCTTTCTTAACGATATTTTCCGTCTCGCGGACGGTCATGTCATTTTTCAGAATCTGCCTAAAATATTTTAATTGATCCGCTTGATTTTCAAAACTAAGCAAAGTTCTCGCGTGGCTTTCTTTTATTTTACCCTCTCTTACCGCTTGTTGTATTTCTTCCGGAAGATTTAAAAGGCGGACAGTATTGGCGACAGCCGGACGACTTTTCCCCACTCTTTTGGCTACGTCTTCTTGCGTCAGATTAAATTCATCCATCAGTTGGCGAAAAGCGCGCGCTTCTTCAATGGAATTTAAATTTTCTCTTTGAATGTTTTCAATTAAAGCCAATTCCAGTTTTTCTTGCTCATTAACCGTTCTTACAATCGCCGGAACAGTTTTTAAATTCAAAAATTTAGCCGAACGAAACCTGCGTTCTCCGGCAATCAGCTCGTAATTTTCATCATCAATTTTTGAAACAACAAGCGGTTGCAAAATTCCATGCTCTCTTATAGATTGCATTAATTCTTCGAGTTCATCCTGACTAAAATCAAGCCGGGGTTGTTTGGGATTTGGTTTAATATTTTCTATCGGAATATCAAGCAACCTATCCCCTCTTTGGGAAATATCATCTTTACTAAAAACTTGAACTATTTTTTTCGCGGGGATAAGAGAATTCAGTCCCCTCCCCAAGCCATAAGACATAAAAGTATTTTTATAGAGACCTTTGCAAAAATCCATTTCGGCTACAATTCCAAAATTTCGGCTGCAAAATCGCATATGCTCCTCCGCTTATACTCCGTATAAACATCGTCGCATCTGCAATTTTTCGCCAGAAATTCTGAAATCTCGCTGCGAAAGCGATTTTGTAAAGGTCTCTTTTAAATTTTTGATTCTAATAATTCTCTAGCCAATCTTTCGTACGCTCTCGCTCCTTTGCTTCGCGCGTCATAATGTAAAATAGATAAACCGTGCGAAGGCGCTTCGGCAAGCCTTATGTTTCTCGGGATTACCGAACGAAATATTTTATTGGGAAAATATTGATATAATTCTTTCAAGACCGCTTCAGATAAACCGACTCGGCTGTCGTACATAGTAATTAAGGCACCCAAAATCTCCAGTTCCGGTTTTAGGCTCTCTTTAACTAAATTAATTGTCTCAAGCAACTGTCCCAAGCCTTCTAAGGCGTAATATTCGGCCTGGACGGGAATAAAGACACTATCGGCAGCAACAAGGCTATTTAGCGTTAAAAGCCCCAAGGATGGCGGACAATCGATAATAATGTAATCATAGTCATTACGCACCTCTAAAAGGGCGTCATGAAGCCTGTGTTCTCTTCTTTCCGCATTTACAAGCTCAACGTTCGCACCGGCCAAAGAAACGGTCGCCGGAGCAACTTTATATCCACGCACCGGGGTATTTACAACAATATCTCCAAATGAATTTAATCCGGCAATTGATTCATAAACTCCTTTTCCCAGAACTCGATGATCAATGCCGAGCCCGGAAGTCGCATTAGCTTGCGGATCCATATCAACTAACAAGACGAACTTTCCAAAATTGGCCAAATACGCGCCCAAATTTACGGCCGTGGTTGTTTTCCCCACTCCGCCTTTTTGATTAACTATGGAAATTATTTGAGCCATAAAAATAAAATCTCAAGCACTAAATTATAAATCCTAAATAATATCAAAATCCAAATTACCAAAATTATAAACAATCTTTTTAAATATTGGTGCTTATTTTTAATATTATACCTTCCTCTTGTTTTTTTGACAAATTAGTTTTAAAATATAATATATTAATAGATGGGCGAGTGGCGGAATAGGCAGACGCGCACGACTCAAAATCGTGTGGGAGTAATCCCATGAGGGTTCGATTCCCTCCTTGCCCACCACGTACAAGGTTTAGGTTGATTCTATAACTCAGCGGAGCAATAATCCTCTAAACATAATTGTTTACTGAGTGCTTGAATAAACCCGTACCTTGTACGTGGCCCACCAAACATGACAACTACCCGCAAACAAAAACTTCAGAGAAATTTAAAACTTTCTTTCTGGATTCAAGCGTTAACCGAGATTAGAGTGATTAATGTTGTAAGCACTCTTTTTTTAGTTCACCGCGGATTAACTTTGGCTCAAGTTTTATACACTGCTGTTGTTTTTTCTATTGTTTGCCTAATCACGGAAATCCCTTCTAGCTATCTAGCTGACAAATGGGGAAGAAAAAAGGTAATAATTTTATCGCTTATTTGTTCTTTTATTTATTGGCTAATTATTTTATTTGCTTCAAGTCTACCTGCGTTTATAGTCGGATTTATTTTTTGCGCTCTATCCTTTTCTTTGATGTCCGGAACTGATGAAGCTTTTACTTATGACACAACATGCGAACTTGGAGAAGAAAAAAATAGCTTAAAGGCTCTGGGGCGCTATTTCTCCGGTCGAAGAATTTTTAAAATATTCTCCCCTCTCTTGGCGGTATTGATCGTGAAGGACTTAACCGAACATCAATTTATTTTTATTTTAATGATTGATCTCTTTGCAAATTTTCTTGGCATTGTCTTAAGCTTCTTTATTGTTGAACCAAATCGTTTTTTATCAGTAGAAAAAATAGAGGCTGGCGTTATAAAAGACGCTTTTAAAATAATACGCTCTAATCCAGGAATTACTAAAGCTATTTTTAATCGCACTCTAATCTTTATTGCTTCTTTTATTATTTGGAGAATTTCTTCAGAGTTTTTTATTAATATTGGCGTTTCCGTAATTTTAATTGGCATAAGCGCGTCTTTCTTCCAACTTGCATCATTTTTCAGCTCCCGATATATTGATAAATTTTTACCAAAAATTACAATAGAGAACCGAATAAACTGGCTGAATTATCTTTTTATAATTTCCCTGGGAGCGACCCTTATCTGTTTATTTTTATTTCCCAATAAATATTTGATTCTTATTCTTTATACTTTGGGAATAATATTTGAAACAATGCGTGGAACTCTTTTTTCCGAATATTACAATAAACAAAGCTGTTCCTATAACCGCGCGACAACCCTATCTCTGGCAAATTTTATGAAAAGCATTTTAGACATTCCCATCCTCCTTCTGGGCGCCTATTTGATAACTTTTAATGTTAACAATATTTTTATTCTTTCTTTTGTTATAAGTTTGTTTGCGATAATTTTCTTCAGTTTATCCAACAAAAAGACTGTTTCCGTCGCCTCTTCTTGACAATCTTTTTATATTATATAAGATAATCTCATCAGCGCACATAGCTCAACGGAAGAGCGCTCTCCCAAGTTGGGAAAGAGGTTGCAGGTTCAATTCCTGTCGTGCGTGTCCCACCCCCCCCAGACCGGCCAGGGACCCCTACCGTGCTTTGAATTACGAAACTCCTAAAATTTGATATACTAAAAAAGACACCGCAAGGTGTCTTTTTAAGAACTGCCGTTCGTATGGAGCCAGAAAGCTTCAAAAAACTTAAGGCGGTTGTCACACAATTATCT
>MFGA01000019.1 GCA_001778095.1 Candidatus Falkowbacteria bacterium RIFOXYA2_FULL_38_12 | reverse complement strand
GGGGCGGGGGCGACGCAGCGACCGAGGCGCTGCGACCACCTCCACGGCGCCCACCTGGCCTCGCAGGCGTCCCGCTCCGACTGTTCGACCTGCTGAGCAGGGACGCACCGAAGTGCGATCCCCTCTGACGAAGGCGAGGAGCAGTCGGAGAGTGCCCGACCGTTGCGGTCGAGCATCAGCCGACCCTGTCCGTCTACACAGGCTTGCACCTGCGCGGCCGGGCAGACCAGCGCGCTGGCGACCACGACGGGGGCGGCGGGAGGGGGCGGGGCGGAGGGTTGTGCTTCGACGACCGAGGTCGTCAGAAGCGCCACGGCCAAGAACATTCCGGTTACCAGAATCTGACTCTTCTTCATGAATCTTCTCCCAAACTGTTGATGGCCTCTTCGGCCTGTGGGGCTCCTTTGCCCCGTGTTCAGGCCTTATGGCCTTTGTTTGTTGCTACCCTGCCACATACAACACTAAGTACTGTATATGGTAGGGTAGCAAGTATTGTTGATTTTATCAAAGAACTTTTTTTGCCACTTGGCCACGTACGAGATTTAGGTTAATTGGCTGACTCAGCATGGGATAAGCTTTGAAGATTATTGTTTACTGAGCACTTGAATGAACCTATATCTCGTACGTGGTGGAGTAGCAAACTTCAGTTTGCGTCGTTGACGCAGACTAAAGTCTGCTATTCCGTCTCGCCCTAAAGGGCGGTCTCCGTTCGTCGGAGGGATCGGAGTCCTGCCTTTAGGCAGAGACATTTTATTGATCCACACCGCAGTCTAAGACGGGTATTACTGTTGTTCAGTATTTTATTCTCTTACTAAATAGTTGATGCTGTATCTGATTTTATGGGTTAGGAAAGATATTATCTTTCTTTAAGACCCCTCTTATACTTAATCATTTAGTAAGGAATAAAGCTTCTTAAACTGTGGTGTGGTTCACCACGTACGAGATTTAGGTTAATTGACTAACTCGGCGGAGCAATAATCTTTGAAGGTTATTGTTTACTGAGTTTTCGATGAACCTATATCTCGTATGTGGTTCAATGATTTCCACCCCAAAGGCGTTTGGCTTGAAAGTTTTGTTTTGTTTTAAAGAACGAAAGGGTTATTTTCGGCTTCTCAAATAAGCCAAAGTTATCCCTAGACCTCCAGTATAATAATCTTTCGTTACGAAACGCAGTAATTTTAGGCGAAAATTGTGAAAAGCGAGGAGAGATATTGGTAATACCTCGACGAGCTTTGAACAATTTGGAGCCAAAATTACTAGTTGCAGTAGAAAGGATTATTGTACTGGAGGTCTTGTATCAAGCCAAACTTCTTTGGAGCGGAATACTTGTTTAGTAGAGGTGAAACCTCTATCGCGATAGAGGTTTCACCTCTACCCGCCTCCACGCCTTCTTTCAAAGAGCCTCCCTTGTCTCGCCGTAGCCTTAGCGTAGGCGGACTTCGTCTCGCCGTAGCCACGCACTTGCGGGGGCGTAGGCGGACTCGTATCCTGACCTAATATAATACCATAAAATACAAAAACTGTCAAGGGGTCCTGACAGTTCTTGTTATATAGATTGAAGTTTCTTTGTGTGTGGACCCCGTCCAAAGTACAGGTTAATTGCAGGACTCAGTAAACAATTAATCTTTTGAGATTATTGCTCTGCGGAGCAGACGGATTAACCTAAACTTTGGACGGGGTGGACCCGACGGGACTTGCACCCGTTTCGTCAGGTGTCAATGCTGACATAATAACTATATATACTACGGGCCCGAGTCCACACATTGTTATTATAAACAAAAAGAGTCTCTTTTACAAGAGATTCCTTTTGTTTTTGACACCTGACGAAACCCGCAATATACGGATTGCCAGCATTTGTATTTTAAGTATAGCAGATCTAATTATTCTGTCAAATAAAGTTCTAATGCTTCTTCTATGGCCAAAAGAGCCTCTTTTTTAGTATCGCCAAAGCTAGAGATGCCAGTATTGAGGTTCCAGGATACATAGCATTTTCCCTCTTTCCATACTACATTTTTAAAGTTTATTTTGTCCATAATGATAGAATTTAACTTTATTTCTTAAATAATACCATAGTATAGAGTTTAAGTAAAAAAAGCAGCATTTCTGCCGCCTTTTTTATTTACTTTAATTCAAACTATCGTACATGCTTTTAATCGGCTCTTCAGGGGCGGGTTTTTCTTCAAGCTCCTCCCTAAAAGGCATTTCCGGCTCTATTGGGTGGGAAATGGCCGGTTTTCTGTAGAAAGAAAAGTCTCTTATTCTATCGTTATATCCCCGCATAGCCGGGTGATAAGTAAGTAAGGTGTAGGTAATACCAGCCAAAAGGCCCAAGATTAAGCCCATTAAGCCATTTAAAAGCAAATTCGGGCGAACCGGGTAAGAAGAGGCAAGGGGAGAAGAAACCATCAAGATTTGCAATCCGGCCATACCAAAGTAGTTTCTACCTTCGCGGGACAAAACGTCGGAAATTGATTTGGCAAGCAGTATGGCTTGGTCTTTGTTTTTATGATAAACGGTAATATCAACCATGCCGGAACCATAGATAACCTCGGTTTCTACGGTTTTTTCCCATTGTTTTCTCTTTGTTTTCTCTTTTTTACTCCAAATATTCTCCAAATTAGAGTTTTCTCTGGTTACTTTGTCAAAAAAAGAAGTGGTGGGAATAATTTTAGCGATATTCTCACTGATCATTTCCGCTGATTTTAAAGCGCTATAAGCATCCATGCCTGCGCCAGCCGGAATGACTAAAAGGCGGGTTTTGGCGCTATATTGAAAAGGCTGAATAATACTTAAAATTAAGCTTAAAATAAGAGCGCCACAGGTAATTGCCAGCACAAGGCGTTTTTGGTCTTTTAAGATTTTTAAATAGTCAATAGGCATAGCTTTATATTATAGTTAAAAATTAACTAGTAAATATAGCAGAAATTGGGGAGTTTGTCAATGAGACTCGCCTCAAAAAGATGGGGACGGGCAATATTCAATTTTAAAGAAATAACCATCTCGGAAATTTCAAATTCCAAAATCCAAATGTCAAATCAATGTTTTAAGCACCAAATCCAAAATCACAAGCTCCACCACGTGCAAAGTTTAGGTTGCTCAAAGTATCCAGTGGAACAATAGCCTACGAAGTCAGTTGTTTACTCCAGGCTATAAATTACCTTTACTTTGTCCGTGGTCCAAATAAATTCAAATATCTAATGCTCAAAATTCTAAACAACGGTTGTTTTGAACATTTGAATTTTGGTCATTGTAATTTATTTGGGATTTGTAATTTTGAATTTGTGATTTGCTATCCGGTATTTGAGTTTTGAGATTATTTGCAGTCTATTTTTCCCCTAACTCCACCTCCAAAACTATTTCCTTTCCCTCTCTCAAAATTGTCACCTGTATCTTCGCCCCTGGGGCATAATCCCTCACGATTTCGGCGAGATCGGTTTTTTGAGTAATCTCGTCAGAATTGATTTTTAAAATAATATCGCCGTCTTTTAGGCCGGCAGTCTCGGCCGGACTGTTTTTTGTAACCCCAACAATTCCCGAAGCTTTATCATTTGTGATTAATGCCCCGGCAGTTTTGCTTTGATTAAAACTTTCTTTAAGACCCGGAGAATTGGCAAGATCCAAATAGTTTACGCCAAGATATGGTTGTTTTATTTTTTCGTTTTTTATAAGAGCCAGAAAGTTTTTCTGCCAGAAATTGGCTGGCATAACAATATTTTCTTCTCCAGAGGTAGTCGAGGAGAGACCGACCAGTTTTCCGTTAAGATCAAAAAGGGGAGCGCTAATAGCGCTCTTGCCACCGAGAAGGATAAGCTCAAAGCTTCTTTCGGAAGACAGGAGGAGATCTTTTGGATCGGCGATTTTTTTGTATGGAATAGTTTTAATCTCGGCTAACCCGAAAGAATGTTTTTCTGCGGGGAAAATTATTTTTTCTCCCAAAGAGAGGTCATCGTAACTTCCCAATTCCGGGACGGGAAGATTTTCCGTTTCTATTTTTAGAAAATAAATTCCGCTTGCTTCGTCAAAAATAGTTTTTTGCGGAGTGAATATTTTTTTGTCATTGGTTACTACTGCAAAGCGATTTTTAGAATCGACAAAAGCTTTTCCGCGCGTTGCGACCCAACCGTCGGAAGTCAGAATGACGCCAAGAGCGACGCGATCTTTTTCCAAATAAATTTGTCCCAAAGGATCTTTGGCGACCGGTTTTTCAAGATATATATCCAAAACAGTCGGCAATAATTTTTTGTAAGTTTCAAGAATTTTTTCTTCGGTGTTGTTTTTTTCTTCAACTACCTTTTCTTTTTCTCCGCCAAGAACAATAATTCTATTGGGAGAAATATAGGCGGAAGAAATAAGCCCGCCGACAATGCCGGAGGCTAGACCGAAAAGGGTGGAGAGGAGGATTAGTTTGAGGGGTTTGGACATAATATTATTATTGTATAATTCAAAATTGGTGAATATTTTTAATAAAGCACCAAATCCAAAATCACAAGCTCCACCACGTGTAAAGTTTAGGTTGCTCAAAGTATTCAGTGGAACAATAGCCCACGAAGTCAGTTGTTTACTCCAGGCTATAAATTACCTTTACTTTGTCCGTGGTCCAAATAAATCCAAATATCTAATGTTCAAAATTCTAAACAATTATTGTTTTGAACCTTTGGATTTTGAGCATTGTAATTTATTTGGGATTTGTAATTTTGAATTTGTAATTTACCCTATATCCATTTCGCCGTCACGAGTAAAACAATCATTATCAACCCGCAAAGGATAATATATCTTCTAACCAGCATTTTGCTCAGTCTTCCCGTAAGGCGAAGGCGCATGATGTTATTTAAAAAGTAAAAAATGATAGTGACTATCAATCCGTTTACAAAGTAGGCGGTGGGCAGAAAAGAAACCGTCCAAAACGTTTCAAACAATACAAGACAAATCACAACCAGGTGCAGAAGGGCAGCGCTCGGTTTAATCTTATTAACCCAGATTATCTGAAAAGTCAAGACCAGTGAGGCAAAAAGAGAGATTAAAGAAAGTTGCCACAGGGGAGTATTTAAAAAGACAAAAAAGCCGAATAGGCTGGAATTAAGGAAGAAGACGGAAGAGAGATTGAGGTAGTTGGACATGTTCTCGAGAGAATTGATTTGGTATTTTTCGTGTCGATAGATATAGGTGTAAATATTTTCCAAAAAGATGCCCAAAAAAAGGCTTAACGCCAAAGCCAAGAGATGTTTCGCGAAAAAATTTTCAATGAAAAGAATAAAGAGGAGACCGCTTACAATGAAAGAAAGCGGGGTTAAAAGATAAAACCAGCGCGCCTCAAGTGTAACCAACCCCTTGCCAATTATTCTCCATGTGCCCACGCTTATGATAACGAGAAGGGCTAGAATAAAAAAGTAAATAAAATCAGGCTTTAGATAAAAAAATTCTAAAGTTAAAAAAACAAGAAGTGGGGTGATGATGGGAATGAAACGTTTTAGGAAAAACACGGTATTAAATTATAAATCTAAAATTACAAATCTCAAATAAATTACAATGACCAAAATTCAAAAACATTAAACTCCTTCTGTCATTTCGAGCTTGTCGAGAAATCCCATAATATTTCTTTAACCACAGTGTGAGATCCTTGCACCACTCGCTGAAGCTTTAGCGACACGCGGTCGACAAGCTCGGGATGACAGCTTTGACTGGCTTGTTTAGAATTTTAAACATTGGCTATTTGAATTTATTTGGGATTTGTAACTTTGGATTTGGTGCTTTTAATATTATTTAAAATAAAAAATGAAATTTGGGATTATTCTGTCTGCATCACAGCATCCACGGCAGATTTTATTTTTAATTCTCCATTATCAAAAAGATCAATGCTCTTTATCGTTCCGGCTTTGCCGATAGTCTCATTAATGATGTTGATTTGATTATTTAAAACTATTTTTACAATTATATTTCCGATAAATCTTGGCAAGGGGAGTGTCCCGATTTTTAAATTTGTTGTTTCTATTTTTATTTTATTACCATCGATTTTTGGTAAAAAACCAAAGGTAAGATATATTTTTTTGGAAGAGTTGATTTTGCCAAAAAGTTCTACTTGTTTGGCCACGATGGATATTTGAGAATCTTTGGGGTCAAAAAATGAGGTTCCTTTTAAAAGAGAAGTTAGTTCCTTTTCGCCAATAGCTATGTCGAATTCCAGTGTATCAGCATCATTGTTTTGCTTTATTTGTTTTAATGTTTGTTCTTCCAGTTTCTTTTCAAAATCAATTTGCGGATTTTCCGAAGGCAAAATACTTACTATTTTTTGCGGGACAGGAAGGTGATAAAAAATTTTGGTGAAAATGGGGATATCAACAAGACCTGTTTTAGCTATACCTGTTGCTAAAAATCCGAGAATGACTAAAACAAATAATAATTCCGCTCCGCACGAGAGCAATAATTTTTTTCTTTTTTTACTTTTTTCCTCTAAAACTAATTCGTGGCGTATTTCGTCTTTTAATTTTTCTCTTTCGTCCTTGACTGTTAACCACGGAGAACGGGAATCGTCGTCGTCAATACGAGACATAAATAAAATTAAAAATGTAAAGTTAAAAGTGAAAAGTTGCAAAACTTCGTAACGGTTCTATTGTATGGCGGGTAATCAATTTTCTTTAAAAAAGAAGTCTTGCAATAAGATACTCAAGGCGCTCGCAACCGGGATAGCCAAAGCTACGCCGACGACTCCGGCTGTTTTTGCGCCGATTATAATTGCCAAGATGGAAATAATCGGATTTAACCCCACCGCTTTTTGCATAACCTTTGGCACAATAAGATTGTTTTCCAGCGCTTGAAGAACGATAATAAACGCAGCGGCTAAAAGAGCGGTCGTGGGCGATTGACCAAAAGCGATAAAAACAACTAAGATTCCCGTGAGCCATGGGCCGATATAGGGGACAATCTCAAACATTCCGGCAATAATGCCGAGAACAAGAGCGTAATCAACTCCTAAAATTGTAAGGCCAAGAAAAACACAAACGCCGATAATAAAGCAGAGAATCAATTGCCCCTTCAACCAAGCGCCCATTTTATTTTTTACCCGTGTCGCCATTTCCGTAACATAAAGCTGATATTGAGAAGGAATAAGGCGCAGGGCCATTTTTTTGATGTTTTTTTCATCTATAACAGTGTAGAATGTTAGAAAAAGAATCAAAACCATAGAGGCTACCCCTCCGACGATCCCGCCGAGTCTGGAAAAAATTCCCGCGGCAAAGTTTGTCTCAATATTTTTAAGCCAGTTTTGCAATGTTTCCGGATTATATTGCGCTAAATATTGGTTTTCTCCGAGAGATTTTATTTTTTCCCAGTAAGCGGGGACTTGATTGGTCAGTTGGTCGAATTGAGCAGTAAGGGGAGGAATAATTAAAACAATGAAAAGGCCGATTAATGAAATTAAAACCAAGTAGACCAGAAGAACGGCGAGCGTACGGGGGATTTTTTTCTTTTCAAACCAATCCGCTAAGGGGTCAATTAAAATAGCCAGAATTAGAGAAACAACCAAAAGCGAAATAACATCTCTGATAATAAAGACAAAATAGAGAATGGCTAAAGTTAGAATTACTTTTATGATTGTCGCGGTTGAAATGCTAAAAACAGTTGGTTTTTGTTCGGGCATAAAATATTTGGAATGATGAATTACATAGCTAAAGTTTAGCATAAAATTGAGGTTTTGGGTAATATTGAGTACAATATATAAATCCAAATTACAAAGCTCAAATGCCAGATGATAAATCACAAATCCAAAACAGTTGTTTTGAATATTTGGATTTTGGTCATTGTAATTTATTTGGGATTTGTAATTTTGGATTTGGTGCTTAAAACATTGATTTGATATTTGGATTTTGGAATTGAGCTAGGTCAATTTAGCTTGAGTGTTTTTAATTATATTTTAATGCTTAGTGTCATCACAAAAAATAAAAGAGCTTACTTTGATTACGAAATCCTCGAAAAATACGAGGCTGGTTTGGTTTTGGATGGGCAAGAGGTAAAATCAATAAAAACAGGGCATATTTCCATAAATGGATCGTTTGTAACCCTGAAAAGCAGTGAATGTTGGCTAATTGGAGCCACTGTTCCTCCTTATAAGATGGCAGGGCGCCTTATTGGCTACGAACCCGGCCGATCGCGCAAATTGTTATTGCATCGGCGCGAAATAGACAGTTTAATTGGTCAAACTAAGCAAAAAGGCTTGACATTAGTGCCCCTGGAAGTCTATACTAAAGGAGGTAAAATAAAGCTAAAATTTGGCTTAGCTCGCGGAAAGAAGAAGTACGAGAAGAGAGAGATTATCAAAAAACGCGAGACTGATAAAAAAATTCGCGAGGCGATGAAAGCGATGTAAATTTTAAGAAATCCTAAATCCTAAGCACTAAATCCTAAACAAATCCAAATATCAAATGACCAAAATCCAAAACAATTGTTTAAAACATTTGAATTTTGAAAATTAGAATTTGTTTAGAGTTTAGGATTTTGGATTTAGAGTTTTTTCCGTGGGGATGTCAGGTTTCGATAAGAGTTCTTTTCAAAATAAGCAAGTCGAGTATTGCTGTAATCTCGTTAAAACTTCGGCAAAACTATAAGTGCAAACTTATTTACAAAAGTTCAATCTGCGGTAGCTAACGCTTTCGCACCTAACTTTTCATACGCCATCGCCTAACGGCCGTGACGCATCGGTCGCCAATTCCTAATAAGCGGATCCCGGTGTCATAATTAGGATAGACAATTTTTCGCCTTTAAAAGTTGTTGAAAATAAAACAATAGGCTCGAGCGCGAGTAATTTTTCTAAATTACTACCTCGCGCTTCAAAAATAAATTTAGATAAACTTGTAGATTTATTTTGATATAAGGCTTTTAGACGCGGGTTCAACTCCCGCCATCTCCACCACGTCCAAAGCATAGGTTCATTCCCGACTCAGTAAACAATAAACTTTTTAGATTATTGCTCCGCCGGGCGAATTGATTAACCTAAGCTTTGGACGTGGTGCACCACTTCTCCTATGTTTTATGTCTATATAATTCAAAATTTGAAAAATAATCTTTACATAGGATTTACGGGTGATTTATCTAACCGAATAAAGGAACATCAAAGAGGAGAATGCTATACAACGAAAAGATTAACCGGCCCGTGGAATCTTATCTATTGTGAGGGGTGTCTAGACGACACGGATGCCAAAAAGCGAGAAAGATTTTTAAAGACTAGCAAGGGAAGAGAATTTATAAAAAATCGATTAAAATATTATTTAAAAATTAACGAGAAAAAACTTTGCGTATTTCACGAAGACAAGTAAGAAACGTTCAAGTAATCAAATATTGGATTAATGAACAAATCAGGGCCCCCGAGGTTCGGGTTATTGACGAAGAAGGATTAAATGTAGGCGTTATGCCAACAATGGATGCCGTTAAGCTTGCTCGAGAAAGAGAACTGGATTTGGTTGAAGTTTTTCCCAAAGCAGAACCGCCGATTGCCAAGATTACCGATTATGGCAAATTTTTATACCAAAAAGACAAGGAAGCCAGAAAACAGAAGGCAAAGCAGAAAAAAATTGAAATCAAGGGAATTCGTCTTTCTCTTAGAATCAGCGCTCATGACAAAGATGTTCGCTTAAAAAAGGCGAAAGAATTTTTGGAAGACGGAGATAAAGTGAAAATAGAAGTTATTTTAAAAGGCAGAGAAAAGCAATATACGAATATGGCTCGCGAGGCGGTAAATCAATTTATTGATTCTCTTGATAAACTTGTCCCGACAAAGATTGAGCAACAATTAATTTTTCAAGGAGGAAGATTTTCCGCGGTAGTTGGAAAAAAATAGCTATCAAACCATTAACTAACAACTATAAAACATAATATGAAAGTTAAGACACATAAAGCAGCCTCAAAAAGATTCCATGTGACAAAAAGGGGAAAGCTTTTAAAACGTTGTGCCGGACAAGACCATTTTAACGCGCGCGACGAAGGAAAAATTACCAGGAAAAAAAGAAGAGATGTCACAATTTCAAAGTGCTATGACAGATCTTTAAAGAAAATGATTATTACTTAATAATTTTATAATTTATGCCGAGAGTTAAACGAGGAAAAGGACATTTGAAGAGGAGAAAAAACTTGCTTAAACAAGTAAAAGGCTATCGTTGGGGGAGAAAAAGCAAAATAAAACTTGCCAGAACCGCCATGTTAAAGGCGGGTGTTTACGCTTACAGAGACAGAAGAAACAAAAAAAGAGAAATAAAAAAAACCTGGCAGATCAAGATAAATGCCGCTAGCCGAGAAAATAGCATCAGCTATAGTAAATTGATGGGTGCCTTAAGAAAGAAAAGTATAGAACTGGACAAAAAGATTTTGGCCAATTTGGCCGAACATCATCCGGCGGTTTTTGCCAAAGTGGCGGAAGAGGCGAAATAAAATGAAACAAGAAGAAAGGGCGAGATGCCCCTTCTTTTGTTTATAGAGCCTCGAGAATAGGAAAAATCTAAATCCTAAATCCGAAATCCTAAACTCTAAACAAATTCAAAATACTAATTTTCAAAATTCCAAACGGTTTTGTTTAGAACATTTGGATTTTGAATTTTGGATTTGTTTAGGATTTGGTGCTTAGGATTTAGGATTTTAATTTAGTCTTTAATTAGATAATTAATAATGCTATAATTATTTAAGGTTCTTAAAAATTTTTCTATGATTTTTCAATCAAACCTCCCGATAGACTGCGTTTTAGCTGTAACATACAAATGCAATTCGCGTTGCACGATGTGCGATATTTGGAAACTAAAAGAAAATAGCAATTTGGAATTGGATTATTATAAAAAATTACCAAAAACGCTTCGCGATATTAATGTCAGCGGTGGGGAGCCGTTTTTGCGACAAGACTTGGTTCAACTCATTAAGATTTTACGTAAAACCTATCCAAAGGCAAAAATGGTTATTTCCAGTAATGGTTTTCTTACGGATTTGATTAAAGAAAAAATGAGAGAAATATTAAAGATTGCTCCAAATATTGGTATTGGTGTTTCAATTGACGGCATTGAAGAGGCGCACGATAAAATTCGTGGTATTCCGGGCGGGTTTAAAATGGCAATTAAGACAATCAAAATGTTGCGAGAAGATTTGGGAATGAAAAATTTAAGACTGGCTTTTACTATTTCCAAAGAGAATGCATCCGAACTGAGTAAGGTTTATGATTTGTCGCGGGAGTTGGGAGTGGAGTTTACTCTTGCTCTTGCCCAAAGCTCGGAATTTTTCTTTGGCGGAAAAAGTGTAGAAGAAGCGCCTGATGAGAAAATCCTAAAAAAACAATTTGATTATTTAATAAAGACGGAACTTAAAAGTTGGCAGCCAAAAAAATGGGCGAGAGCCTATTTCGCCAAGAGTCTTTTTGATTTTGCAAAAACCGGAAAACAAGCATTGCCTTCAAGAGCCGGGCAGGATTTTTTCTTTTTGGATCCCTTCGGCAATGTTTATCCGTCAGTAATACATAACTCTGTCATGGGAAATGTTAAAGAAAAAGATTTTTCCGCGATATGGTTTGGAAAAGAGGCGGAAGAAGCTAGAAAAAAAGTTAAAGAATCAAATCAGGATGCTTGGATGATCTGCACCGCGCGGTCGGCGATAAAAAGGCACCCGATAAAAGTTGGGTGGTGGGTAGTGAGAAATAAAATTTTCTAATTTTTAATTTTGTAATTTTAAAATTGAATTATGCGGAGTGACAGCCTTTAGGCTGTTATGTTATGGGTAATAAGTTTAATAACACGCTAAAGCGTGTCAGTCCGTTCAAGTTTAAGACATTAAAAATTTTAAAACCATGTTCTCTAAACTATACAAGATATTATTTCCCGACGAAGCGCCGGAAAGACAGAAGGTTCTCTTAACGAGATCTTTTGTTTTGGTTTTGCTTATAGCCATTGTTGCCGTTTTTGCTCCATGGAAAATTACTATTGGCGTTCTCGCGGTAATCTTAGTCTTTCTTTTGTTTTTTAGGTTTATAAATTTGGGATTTTATCTTATCGTTTTCCTCTACCCTTTTATTTATTTGCAACTATTTATTGGTAGGGACATTAATATTCCCTATGTTGACGTAATCGCTATGTTTGTTTTTGCAGCATGGGGTCTTCGTTCTTTACTTTTACCTCCCCACGGCGGTTTGCTTCTTTTAAAAAGTTGGGGAAAGGGCGCAAAATTATCTTTAGAAAATTTTCCGGGGCTATTATTTTTTCTTCTTTTTTTTCTCGCGTCAATTCTTTCACTCATCAACACGGAAAGTTTCTTTTTTAGTCTAAAATATATTTTTCGTCCACTAACCTTTTTCTATTTGATGTTTGTTGTTTTGCCATACAATATTATCAATTCAAAAAAAATACTATTCAGGGTTTTTTGGATTTTATTTGGCGTTGGAATTTTTGTATCGTTGATGGGTCTTTGGTCTATAATTTTTTCTACATCAGAAGGTTTATTCAGAAGAGCTATCCCCGTAGAGATTTTTGGTATTCCCATTCTTGGCACCAATCATAACTTAATTTCAGAAGTTTTAATAAGCGTCATTCCGATTTGTTTTATATTAATCTGGGAAACAAACAAACTTTGGTTAAAGAAGTTTTTAATTGTTGGTTTATTGTTCATGATCGCAATAAACCTTTTAACTCTTTCTCGCACCGGTTGGATTGCTCTTACTTTAGAGCTAGCTATTTTAGTTTTTGTGAAATATAGGAAAAACGTAAAAAGTTTTGCTAAATTAGGTTTAATTATTTTTTTGATCGTTTCCCCGCTTGTTGTTTATGGTTATATTTTTATGACGAGCGAATTGGTAAGGGATTCTAATACGAATAGGTGGGCATTGACGATAATTGCTTTGGAAAATTTCTATGATCATCCGGTTATTGGTAATGGCGCGGGAACTTTTATAGAGCAGGTTTCAGAAGAGAAATGGTATATTGTTAATTATGGGAGTCCTTCGGAAGCTCACGGAGTTGTGCAAAAACTTTTGGCGGAGACCGGCCTTATTGGTTTTTTGACTTTTTTTGCTCTCCTTGGGTACATTTTATTAAGGTTAGTAAAAATATATCGTCAGATGCCGGAAGAAGAGCAATTTAAAAATATTATTTTGGCATTGATTCTTACGAGCTTGGGTAGTATAGTATTTCAACTTTTTCAGACATCCTATTTTGTTTCGAAATTTTGGTTACCACTCGGCATTGCCTTAGCCGCCGCGGGATTAGCCGAAGAGGAGGTTAGAGAAAAAAAGAGATCCAACTATGTTAAAGGATAAAATAAAAATTATTCATATCATTACGAGCCTTAACGTTGGCGGGGCAGAAAAACTACTTTTCGATTTGACCCAAAATATAGACAGAGAAAAGTATGAGTTAAAAGTGGCGACCGTGGTTAAGGGAGGAATTTTGGTTTCCGAATTTGAAAAAGCTGGCATCGAGGTTAAAATTTTCAAGAAAAAAGGTAAACTGGGGCTGGGAGTGATTTGGAAAATATTTAGATATTTAAGAAGGGAAAAGCCACAAATTGTCCACACTCATCTTTTTGGCGGGGATACTTGGGGCCGAATCGCGGCAATTCTAGCGAGAGTTCCGATTATTATTTCAACAGAGCACAATACAAATATTGATGAAGGAATATCAAAAAGGATAGTTAAAAAATTTCTTAGTTTTTTTACCGCAAAAATTATAGCCGTTTCAGAAGCGGTGAAAAAATATTCTATTCAAAAAGACCATATTAGTGGAAAAAAGATGGAGGTTATCTTGAATGGAGTTCAGATGAATAAATTTTTGTCTATTTCTCAAAAAGAATTCGGAGATCCGCCAATAATAGGGATAGTTGGACGGCTAGAGGAACAAAAAGGGCATAAATATTTATTTGAAGCTCTGAATTTATTAAAAGTAATACCCTGGACGCTTTGGATTGTTGGCGAAGGATCAAAAAAGGCAGAGCTTGAAAGATTGGCTAAAAATTTGGATTTGAGAGAAAGGATAATGTTCCTAGGGGCGAGAGATAATATTTCTGAAATTTTAGATAAAATTGATATTTTTGTTTTGCCTTCGCTGTGGGAGGGTTTGGGTATTGCCGTTATAGAAGCGGCTGCGGCAGGGAAACCTATCGTTGCCTCGAGAGTCGGAGGAATACCGGAAATTATTGAAAATGAACGGACGGGAGTGTTGGTAGAATCTAAAAATGTGAAGAGTTTGGCTGACGGACTGGAGCGTGTACTTTTGGGAGAAGGGGAGGCTCTTTTGATGGGGCGCTCCGCGCGGGATTATGTCAAGGAAAAATTTGATATTAAAAGAATGGTTAAAGAATATGAAAAGTTGTATGAGAGATTACTTAATTAAGCAAAAATTTTCATGAAAATTCTCCAAATAAACAAATTCTTCTATCATCAAGGCGGGAGTGAAGCCTACTTTTTTGGTTTGTCAAAAATATTGGAAGATCACGGTCACAAAGTAATTCATTTTAGCGTAAAAAATGAGAAAAACGAAAAATCAGATCAGCATGATTTTTTTATTAATGAAATAAATTTTGGAAAAAGAGAAACTATTTTTAAGGACATAAAAAAGTTCAGTCATTCTTTTTATTCGCTTGAGGCAAAGAAAAAACTGGAAAAATTAATTTTAGAAACAAAGCCGGATGTTGCTCATCTGCACAATATCTCCCATCATATTTCGCCTTCAATTTTTTCGGTTTTGAAAAAATACAAAATTCCGGTCGTTCAAACTTTACACGACTATCAATTGATTTGTCCGAACTATAGGCTTTTAACCCAAGGAAAAGTTTGCGAGAGGTGTAAAAGAAGAAAATATTGGAACGCGGTTATTTATAAATGCGTGCATAATTCAAGAATACAAGGTCTTGCCGAGTGCGTAGAAATGTATTTTCATAAAATTTTTAAATTTTACGAAAACGGGGTTGATTGCTTTATTACCCCATCAAAATTTTTGAAAGAAAAAACGGAAGAATGGGGGGCAGTTCCCTCGTCAAAAATTATTAGTATCCCGAATTTTATTGACGTAAATCAATATAAGCCAAGCTACGAGCCGGGCGATTACGCGCTATATTTCGGCAGGCTGTCCGAAGAAAAAGGAGTTGATGTTTTAATTGATGCTGTTTTGGGTACAAATATTAAATTAAAGATAGTCGGGAGTGGTCCAATGGCGGATGATGTCAGATGTCAGATGTCAGATGTCAGAGCTGACATTGAAATGATTGGATATAAAACAGGCGAGGAATTGCGTAATATTATTTGCGGGGCGAAATTTGTGGTTTTGCCTCCGATTTGGTATGAGAATTATCCGATATCGCTCTTAGAGGCGGGGGCGCTTGGCAAACCGATTATTGGCTCAAATATTGGCGGGATTCCGGAGATTGTGAAAGATGAGGTGAATGGTTTTTTGGCCAAGCCCGGTGATGCGAAAAATTTACGCAAAAAAATGGAATTGCTCTGGAATGATAACGAGCTTTGTGAAAAAATGGGTAGAAAATCCAGAGAAATGGTGGAAAAAAATAACGGGCCGGAGGGGCATTATCGGGAGGTGATGAGGGTTTATAATAAAACTCTAAATCCGAAATCCTAAACTCTAAACAAATTCTAATGACGGAAATCAAAAACTAACAACTAGCGACAAACGACTGCCAACAAGTTACAGTGAAATCATGTTGAAGATCGCTAGTCGCAAGTTGTTTCTGATTTTAAAAATTAGTATTTTGAATTTGTTTAGGATTTAGAGTTTAGGATTTTGGATTTTATTTTAGTAGGAGGATTGACCGCGATGGATCTTGAATTAGGAAAATTATCCCGAAAAAGATATCTCAAATATCTTCTTTTTTCTATTATCGGCGTGGCGATGGCAACGTCAGCTTTTTTGTATCAAAAAAAAGAAGTAAATCCTCCCGAGCTAAGGACACAAAGCATAAACATGGAAGAAAAATATCCGCGCTTGGCAAATTTATTTTTCAAGTGGGATATTACGGATATTGAAGCAAAAGAATTAGCCAAATGGGATTTGGTGGCGATAGATATGGAAGCCGGAATAAAAACTCCGGAAAATTTAAAAAAAATAAGAGAGTATAATCCCAACATAAAAATTTTAGCTTACATTACCGCGCAAGAATTCACTTATCGCGAGGATCTTTTAAAAGAAAGCGTTTTGCGGCGTAAAATCTACAAAGATTTTTCAGAAGATTGGTGGCTAAAGACAAAAAATGGAGGAAGATTAATTTGGTGGCCGGGAACATGGATGATTAATGTAACAAATGATGCCGGAGTCAACAAAAAAGGACAAAGATGGAATGAATATTTACCAGAGTTTATTGCCAGTAATGTTCTAAGTACTGGCTATTGGGACGGTGTTTTTTATGATAATACTTGGGATGGAGTAGTATGGCTTCCTTCTGGCAAAGAGCTGGATTTTAACGAAGACGGCGTGGCGGACGGCGCGGAAGAAATAGATAAAAAATGGCAGGAGGGGATGGAAAAGATTTTTCAAAAAACCAGAGAGCTTGCTCCGGATAAAATTGTAATGAGTAATGGCGGGAAGACCTATGCCAATTTGTTAAACGGGATTACTATAGAACATTTTCATCGAATGGATTGGAGCTGGGGTATGAATGATTATTTTACAGTTTTGAAAGAAGATCAAGATCCGGAGACAATGATTCTTGCTTGTAATACTGACAATACCGGGATAAGCGATGATTATAAAAAAATGAGATATTGTTTCGCCAGCGCGCTTTTAGGCGACGGGTATTTTGCTTTTGATTATGGCGACCAAGCGCACAATTATTTGTGGTGGTACGATGAATATGACGTTTTTCTCGGTCGACCAAACGGATCGGCCTACAATATACTAGATCCAAAAAATCAAGATTTAAATAGGGGAGTCTGGCGAAGAGATTTTGAGAGGGGGATAGTTTTAGTGAATTCAACCGATAAAAAACAAACAATATTTTTAGAAGATGAATTTCATAAAATAAATGGCAATCA
Organism: Candidatus Falkowbacteria bacterium RIFOXYA2_FULL_38_12; assembly: GCA_001778095.1. Taxonomy (GTDB): domain Bacteria; phylum Patescibacteriota; class Patescibacteriia; order XYB2-FULL-38-15; family XYB2-FULL-38-15; genus XYB2-FULL-38-15. The sequence continues at coordinate 13,580 of MFGA01000019.1, read as the reverse complement.
GGATAAAGAAGCTAATAGCGGCGAGATTGTTAAAAAGATAAGCTTAGAGGCAAATGATGGAATTATTCTTTTGAAAATTAGCGTTGATTGACACAAGTTTTTCTTTTGAGGTATTATATAAGTAAAGTAAAATTATTTAATAGACCAGCTGAATAATAATCTTTCGTAACGAAACGCAGTAATTTTGAGCGAAAATCTTATAAAGCGACGATGTTTATACGCTAGTATAAGCGAAGGAGCTTTAGAAGATTTGTAGCCAAAATTACAAGTTGCAGTAGAAAGGATTATTGTTCAGATAGTCTAACATATATGCTTACCCAGGAGGATCTACAAAATATTGGCTTGGAATTTGGCAGGGTGATTGAGCAAAACATCACCCCGGCAATGGAGGCTATGGAGGAGAGGATCAAGAAGGAATTTGATGAACGTTTTGATTCCGTAGAAGGCAGGCTAGATTCCGTAGATGGTCGTCTTGGTTCCATAGAAGATAGACTCGGTTCCATAGAAGCCAGTTTAGTTGAAATTAGAAGAGATTTACAAGAAATGAATCGTCGTCTTGAAGCGCTAGAAAAGAGAACTAAGGAAGATACAGATGCTTTGGCAAAAGATGTTGTAGGATTTCGTGAAAGATTGGATGTTCTTGAAAAACAAGTAAAACAGTTGCAAATGTCAGTAGGCAAGGCATAGCAGACGAAAAATATTACTTTACCGCATAGTTTTTGGTGGCGAAGGAGTATTGTTCAATGAATATTTTTTTCATTGGAATAATTGAATTTAGCTCATAAAATGCCAGCATGGCAGATCTGTATTCTTCTTCGTCAACGCTACGGTACGAAAGAGGAGCTAGGGAATGAGAAATTAAAAGAGCATTAGCCATAAGTCTGGCCGTTCTTTTATTGCCATCTTCAAATGGTTGAATGTAACTGACGCCCAAAAGAGCCACTAGCGCTTTAGTGTAAGGATTTTTACTTTGCGAAACAGCTCTTTCAAGTTCCTCTACGGCCTCAGTGATTTGATAAATATTATCAAGCGGGCGATAAATTGATCCGGTAACGCCCACCGGTTTTGTCCTCAAGCCAAAATTCACATTTAATCCCTTAATTAGTGTAGAATGCAGATTTTCCAAGTTTTTTCTGGTAATTGTTTTGAATTGAGAGGAATGTTGTCGAATATAATAAAAGGCGTCCTTGTGGTTCAAAATCATTCGCGCTTCGTTTTTGCTATGCCCGAGCGCTTCTTTGTTTTCCACGATTAATTTTTCCGTATCCAAGAGAGTATAGGTATTACCCTCTATTTTTGAAGATTTCCACGAGAGTTCAATAACTAAGCGCTCCAGTTCTTTTTTTTGAATAGCTGGAGATAAGTTTATCGTTCTCTTATTGTATTCCGCGGTTGAATCTTCCATAATTTTAGACTCTTCATCCGTAAAAATATCAGAAGGAAAATTTTTAAATAAATCAAAGTTGTATTGGCGTAAACCGTAACGTTTGTCGGGATCAACGGAAACATATTGTCTGGCGTCAATATGAGCGAAAATTCTACCTTTGGAGCTTAGCCTATAGCTTGTTGACCGACCTTTGCCGGACACTTCCAAAATTCCTTTTTCCGTCATTTCCGACAGAGCTCTTTTGACAGTAACTAAAGAAATATCTTCATCGGTTTTTATTATTTTCTTGTACGCTTCAGAGGACTGCATTTTTTCCCCGCTAAGGAAAATTTCAATAATTTTTTGCTGTTTTGAAGTTAATTTATTCATAATCGTATCGTTTAATATTTTAATCATATCATATTGATACGATAATCACAATTTTTTTGACACAAACTCTTTTTATGGTTATTATACAAAAAAGGGAAAAATATGAAAGATATTATAAAAAGATGGATAGAATTTGCGGGAGCGGATTTTGACGTCGCCAGGAGATTGTTTAATAGCCCGAGGCCTAATTCTTGGACTTATGCTTTAATTATTTGGCATTGCCATCAAACAGTGGAAAAAATGTTGAAAATGGTTGCCTTGAAGAACGGAAAAGAACTTCTGAAAATCCACGATTTGCTTCATCTTGCAAAACAAGCCGAAGTAAATAATTTTCCGGAAGAGCACGGTGATTTTTTATATGATCTTAATAAATACTATTTTTCACCGCATTATCCCGATATAAATTATTCCAAACCTTACCCTAAATCCGACAGAACCATAGCTGTAAAATATCTTAATAAAACTGAAAAAATATTCAAATGGCTAAAAGCATACAATTCCCCCAAAAAGTGATAAATGACTATATCGAACGCCTTGAAAAAAAAATTAAAATCAAGGGAGTGCTTTTGTTTGGATCATTCGCTTATGGCCATCCAACCAAGCATAGCGATGTTGATTTGGCCATTATCTCGCCCGATTTTCAAAAAAAAGATTTTTGGAACAGAGTAGACTGGCTTACGTTTATGAGAAAAAATGTAGCTGACACTATTGCCATGGATGTTTTTGGTTATACTCCTTCCGAATTTCGCGATATAGAAAAGCATTCGGCGATTATGGCAGTGGCCAAAAAACGAGGTAAATGGATATATCAAAAGTAGGTCTATCAGAGGAATGGTTTTTCTGTGGATAATTTTCTTGACAGGATATGTAATTTTGTTATACTGATAATGTCAAATATGAAGTGCAATTGTGCCTCAAAAAGTTCGAAATTTTTATAAAGTTCGAACTTTTTGTTTTATCAAAAAAATGCTAGAATTATTTTGTGGAGTCAAAGGGGCCACCGTTGGTGTGGCGCTTCGTATTTGACATTCGAGATGAGGGGTTCAATTCCCCTTGGCTCCACAATAGAATAATATTTTTAAAGGACAGTTCTTAAATTAAGGACTGTCCTTTATTTTTTTTACTATTTCACAGATTTTTTTAATTTTTATTTTTTGCGTTCTTCGTCTCGCCGAAGCCTTAGCGTAGGCGGATGCGGTTTTTTTTCGCGCTTTTTCGTCTAAAAAAAGAGGCCACTACGTTCGTCATCGCACAACGATCGTAGAGGCCTCTGTATTTTGTCCAACTCATCTCCCGCCGAAAGGGCGGGGACGAGATTAGTTTGCGTTTTTTTTCGCGGTCGCTTACCGCGTTAGGGCGTGGGATTATCCAGAAGGGCATGCAATGAAGTCGCAGCCTCTTCTCCCTAGGGGACCCCCGGGGGCAGGTGAGGAGGTGGAGTTGGAACGATATGTCCCATCCACATAGACACCCACCCTGCCATATGTATCTGATCCCCCTGGTCCGCAAGCCCAAGGATAGGCGCGTCCCTCTACTTCGATATTGAAGTAGACGCATCTCCCCGCAGGGACGGGGATCAAGGGGCAGAGGAGAGAGCACCCATCAAAGGTGCAACCTTCTCCCTCTTCCCAAAGACCAGCTCCGCCTTCGGGAGCGATCATGTAGTGGAGGATAGGTCCTCCCACTTCACGATCTCTGTCGGGAACATAATATGAAATATATAATCCCGCCACGGGAACGTCGGGAGCCGTTCCCGAACAACTGCAACCCGTTGCTGGGTCGCAGTCGTCGTCTAGTCCGTTACAGGTCTCGACGTTGTCCGCTCCGGTCGAGCAGACGGTTCCGTTTAGATCGTCGCACTCGTACTCGTCGTCGAGGCAGAGGTCGGTGTCCACACCGTCGCAGGGGGAGCCAGGACGATTGTCCAGCTCGCATGCCCCACTACAGGCGTTGTCGCCTTCGTCCACTTCACCGTCGCAGTTGTTGTCGGCACTATCGCAGATTTCGTCGGCGGGGCCGGTTCCGCCTTCACAGTCCGACCACCTGCCTCCACGACAGGTTTGTGTTCCCACGACGCATTCGCCGACGTCCGTGCCACAGGGGAGAGTTGCTTCGTTGGTACAGGTGCAACCCTCATTGATCCTACCATCGCAGTCCTCGTCGACCTCGCCGTTGCAAACCTCGACAGTGTCGGTACCGATCGAGCATGTCGTGCCATTGGCGCCGTCGCACTCGTAGACGTCGTCAGCGCAGAGGTCTGAGTCTGAGCCGTCGCAGCGGTTGCCTGGGGTGTTTGTTAGTGTACAGACGCCACCACAGGCGTTTTCGCCTTCGTCCACCTCTCCGTTGCAGTCGTCGTCCCTGCTGTTGCAGATCTCGGCGTTGTCATCGCCGACCGAGCAGACGGTTTCATTGAGCCCGTCGCACTCGTAGACGTCGTCAGCGCAGAGGTCTGAGTCTGAGCCGTCGCAGGGGGAATCGGGCCGATCGGCCAGCTCACAGACGCCACCACAGGCGTTTTCGCCTTCGTCGACCTCTCCGTTGCAGTCGTCGTCGAGGGTGTTGCAGGCTTCGTCGATGGGCCCGATTTCGCCAGCACAACCAGACCACGAGCCGGTTTCGTCGCAAGTCTGTGTACCCGCAACACACTCGCCCTCATCTTTGCCACAAGGGCGATCGTCACCGTCCGAGCAGGGGCACCCCTCGTCAACGGTGCCATCGCAGTTGTCGTCCTCTTCGTTGCAGATCTCGGCGTTTTCCTCGCCGTCCGAGCAGACTGTGGCGTTTAGCCCGTCACACTCGTAGGCGTCGTCCTCGCAGAGGTCAGTGTCTGGTCCGTCGCAGGGCGAGCCAGGAGTATTTGCTGTGATGAGGCAAGCCCCACCGCAATCATTTACTCCTTCGTCTACCGTCCCGTCGCCGTCGTTATCCAGATCGTCGCAGAGCTCGGGAGCGTCGGGATAGACAGTGGGATTAGTGTCGTCCCAGTCGTCGCCCCCGCAGGCCTCGTCGGTGTGGCCGTCGGAGTCGTTGTCAGGACAGTCCCCATCGCCATCCGTGTCGCTGTCTGTGTCTCCGTCAGCGTCTCCATCCACATCCGCATCACCGTCGCCGTCGGTATCACTATCACCGTCCGAGTCGCTATCTCCGTCAGCGTCTCCATCGCCGTCGGAGTCCAAAAGGGGCGGTTGCTCCCGTCGTTGGACGAGAGAGCATCCTACCACAAGAACCACTAGAACAACTAGAATTTCTATCTTTCTGGGCATCTTGCCCTCCTTTCCTGCGCCTATTTTTGCCTAAAAATGGTTATATTGTCAATCCCTATTGACAGAAAGGGCAAAATATGGTATAGTTTGGGGTTAAAAAATATAATTTACGACAGATAAGAAATGGCTAATAAAGGCAATGGAATAGCAGGCTTTAGCCTGCACCCTATTCGAAAAGACGCGAACTAAAGTTCGCTACTCCTTATCTCACTTATAAACCCTATGAAAATAACAATGATCGGACAAAAAGGAATACCGGCCATCTACGGTGGCATTGAACGCCACGTAGAGGAATTGGCAACCAGATTAGCTGGTTGCGGGTTTGAGGTATTTGCCTATTGCCGACCGTGGTATTTTGACGAGAATCATGAATTCCGCCTTCGTCAAGGCTACGGCGGACAAGCAAGAATCAAGAATCACGAATATAAAGGAATTAAATTAATTTTGTTACCGTCAATTAAGACTAAAAATCTAGACGCAATTACTCATACTTTTATTTCCACTTTACATGCTATATTTGTGGTTAAACCCGACATTATCCATTACCATGGTGTTGGTCCATCTCTTTTGAGCTGGATTCCAAAATTGCTTGCTCCTAAAATAAAAGTTATTTCTACTTTTCACTGCATTGATAGAAAGCATCAAAAATGGGGATTTATCGCCAGACTCTCTTTGAGAATGGGTGAATGGGCTGCGTGTCATTTTGCTGATAAAACAATTACCGTTTCCAAAACTTTAAAACAATATTGTTCCGAGGCTTATGATAAGGATGTTCTTTATATCCCAAACGGAGTTAATGTTGAAGAAAAAAACAGCGTAGTTAAAAGAGCTGAAATTTTAAAAAAGTTTGGATTGAAAAAAGAAAAATATCTTTTGATGGTTTCTCGTCTTGTCCGCCACAAAGGTGCGCATTACTTGATTCAGGCTTTTCATGATTTGAAGAAAAACGATAAAGAATTTAGCGATCTGAAATTGGTAATCGCCGGAGATTCAGCTTTTACTGATAGTTATGTTAAAGAATTAAAGAGATTAGCTAAGGGAAATAAAGATATTATCTTTACCGGTTTTCAATCCGGGAAGCCATTGGAAAATTTGTTCTTAAATTCTTTAGTGGTTGTTCAGCCTTCTGAATCAGAAGGTTTGCCCATTGCCGTTTTAGAAGCAATGAGTTATGGAAAAGTTGTAATCGCTTCCGATATTCCGGAAAATATGGAAATTATAAAAAAGCACGGTATAAGCTTTGAGAACAAAAATATTCAAGATTTGATGGTAAAGATAAGCGACACTATCGCGATGAACGACTTAAAAAAAAGAGGCGAGCTTGCCAAACAGTTTGTAAAGAAAAATTTTAACTGGGAAGGGATTACTAAAAAGACAAAAGAAGTTTACTTGGGAATTTAAAAAACCGGGCCACGAGCTCGGTTTTTTATTTTCCCCTCCCTCGATGGGAGGGGTTAGGGGAGGGTGAAATAAAGTTATTCTCTGCCTAAAGGCAGGACTCCGACTCCAGAGGACGGAGACCGCCCTTTAGGGCGAGACTACTATTCCTCCCTTTCCGCTACTTTTGGATTTGGAGAATAAAGAGTGTTTTTTATTTTCCATTTGTCTACAAATTGTCCTAATCCTTTTGTCTCTAATTTGAATTTTACGAGTGGTCTTTGTTGCGACCATTTTACTAAACTTTCAAAGTCAATCTTATACCTGCCTCGGACAACGACGTAGCGCAGGCTTTTTTCTTTGATCGCCCTTCTGATTGTCATTGAATTGACCCCGAAAAGTCTAGCGGCTTCGGAGACGGAAAGGCGAATGATAGTGTTGGTTGTGGGCATAGTATTGATATAAATTTATGAATTAGCTCAATTTTTTTTGCACTCAAGGCGAAGCATAAAGAATAAAGCACCAAATCCAAAATTACAAATCCCAAATAAATTCAAAGCACTAAATTCAAATGTTCTAAATAATTGTTTTGAATTTTGGTCATTGTGATTTATTTGGAGCTTGTGATTTTGGATTTGGTGCTTTTGTCTATTATATTGTATAATCATTGTTAACTATAACGTTCACATTTTCATTATAACACCCTTATTTCGTTTGTCTAGTATTTTAATAATATACAATACTATTTACAAAATGTTAATATTAGTGTTAACATTATTTTTTGAGCTACCGTATAATGATTTAACTATGGTTGTTATCTAAAGGTTTTTTCGCTACAATAGCACTGTAACAATTTTTTACTTTTACGTCTCAATGAGTAGTAATTTGAAAGAAAAATATTTCTTCTTGAAACTGCGCGTCAGTAAAGATCCGGATGCTTTTGGTGAACTCTACAACATATACGTTGACCAAATTTTTAGGTTTGTTTATTTTAAAGTTTCCAGAAAAGAAGAGGCGGAAGATTTGACTGCTGAAGTTTTCTTAAAAACTTGGCAATATATCAATGAAGAAAAAGAGGCAAAAGAAATCAATAATCTCAAAGCTTTTCTGTACCAGACAGCGCGCAATTCGGTAATAGATTTTTACAGGAAAAAAAAGTCGACAGAAAGTTTGCTTGTTGAACAAAAAAATGAAAGTGACGAGATAGAAGAAAATTGGTCGCGAAATGAAATTGTTGATTCAAAAAAAAATCCCTTGGAAGAAATGCAATTAAATTCAGATATAGAGGAAGTAAAAAAGGCTCTTCGAAATTTAAAAGAAGAATATCGCGAAGCGATTTTATTAAAATTTGTTGAAGAAATGAGTATAGGTGAAATAGCCAATATTCTGGGAAAGAAAAGGGGGGCAGTGAGAGTTTTATTGCATCGAGCAGTGCAGGCGTTAAAGGAAGCGGTGAGAGAATAAACACTGTCATTGCGAGGAGGAACGACGAAGCAATCCCCTGCAATGCGAGAAAAAGAAGGGGATTGCTTTTTACCCTCCCCTAACCCCTCCCGTCAAGGGAGGGGAAAAGTACAATTGTAAAAAATATGACAGGTGATATAATTAAAAAACTGAAAAATTTGAGAGAAATAAAACCGAGCGCTGAATGGAAAACAGCATCTAGGGATTTTTTGTTAACAAAAATCAAAGAAGAAAAGTACAGTAAAGAACTTTTTCCAATTCAAAAAAAATCATGGATGATGGGAGCCTCCGAATTGTTTTTCTCCAAAGAATTTTTTAGCCTTACTCTAAAGCCGGCAGTATCTTTTGCTTCAATTGTCGCTTTGGTTTTGGGTAGCGGTTTTTCGGTAAGCGCTTCGCAAATGGCTTTGCCGGGAGATACTCTGTATTCTTTGAAGATCGCTTCGGAAAGAGTGCAGGTCGCTTTGGCCTTTAAAGAAGAAAGCCGAGCAAAAATTCATGTTGAGTTGGCCGGCAAAAGATTAAATGAGGTTAAAAGAATAAAAGAAAATACAGACCCGGATAAAAATCAAAAAATTAATATAGCTATTGATAAATTTCAAGAAGAAATCAGAACAGTTAAAACCCAGCTTGATAATTTGGGAGAAAAGCAAGGGGGACTCGAGGTAGCAAAAATAGTTGATTCAAAAACTCATGAATATAGAGAAGCTTTAGTTGGAACAGTTAACGGGGGAGAAACGGAAGTTTCCGAAGAGGTGGCGCAAAAGATTAGCGATGGTCTTGCTCTAGCCGATGAAACAGGAGATCAGGCGCTTACTGTAATCGTGGAAAAACAGAACAATAGTGACTCAAAAAATGATTTGGCGGAGAGAATAGAAAAAAAGGTGCAAGCAGTAGAGGAAAAAGCCCTCCAGGTTGAAGAGAGTTTGACTAGTTTAAGCACGGAGAATAGAGAAGACATAAAAATATTGTCAAAAGAAGCAATAAAAAATATAGATGGAGCAAAGGTGGTTTTGAGCGAGGCTAGAGAAATGTTGAAAAAGGAGGGCGCAAATATTAACGAGGCGTTAAACAAAATAATGGAAAGCAAGGGCTTGATAAGATTAGCCGAAGAGATTGCCTTAGAAACAAGAGCTAGTAGAGAAGAGATAATAGCCGTAGAGCCTGTTGAGGTAGCACCAATCGCGGAAGAAACAGAAACCCCCCTAAGTATTCCCAGTCAAGCAGTCGCGCCAGTTGCAGTTAGAAAAATTAGCCAGCCTGTAGTAAAAGAAGAACCAAAAGAGGTTGATGAGAGTGAATTAAGGGTGGGGATAGATTTGAAGCAAGCATTATAGATATTGTAGAGGCGAAACCTCTATCGCTATAGAGGTTTCGCCTCTACGGATAAACTACTTGCAAAATTACAGAGAAGTGGTAAGATAATCAGCTATTTGATATAAGCTACTAGTGGCCGCCAGCAGGGCATAAATTCATTTAAAAAACGATAAAAGTAGAAAGGTCGACCCATATGGGACTTTTGTCATTATTATTAATAAAACACGGAAAAAACTATTAAGTTAGTTTTATTCGTGGCAAAAGAAAAAACTTAAATTATGAACGATTTGATAAAGACAGGAAAACAAGTCTTTACCTTCGCTGTTGTCCTTTCAACAATCGCTTGGTCTGTTGGATTGGGAGCTTTGGCTTTGCCATTGGCAGCCAATGCCGTCACTCTAGCTTCAGGTGATTTAATAAAAGGAAGCGGAACCGCAGTATATTACTACGGTAACGATGAGAAGAGATATGTTTTTCCATACGCTGCTTCATATAATTCCTGGTATACAGGTTTTGGCACCGTAAAAACATTAAGCGACGCGGAACTTATCGCTATTCCATTTGGTGGTAATGTTACTGCAAGACCAGCCCGTTTGGCGCAGGTCGTCAGCATGGATACTCCATGGACAGTAATGGATTCAAAAGTTTATGCCGTTGAAAAAGGCGGAGTTCTTCGCTGGGTGAAAACCGCAGCAACAGCTTCAGCAATTTTCGGCGCAACATGGGAATCACAAATTGTGGCCATCCCGGAATCACTTTTGACTAACTATACAATTGGTTCAGAAATCAACGCCGCTGGCGATTATACTTTAGCCACTCAACAAGCCGTTGCTTCAGTTAATGAAGACAAAGGTTTGGTTGGCGGTGGAACTGGCGTGGCCGGAACTTTGGCAATTGCTTTAGCCTCCGACACACCAGCAGCCGCTTCAGTACCAAAGAGCGCGGCCGATGTTTCTTTCACCAAAGTTAACTTAACAGCCGGTTCAAGCGATGTTAACGTTACCGGTTTGAAAGTAACTCGCACCGGTTTGGGTATTGATTCCAATCTTTCATCCGTAAAACTTTATGTTGACGGAGTACAAAGAGGAACTTCACAAAGCTTAGGCTCCACTCACATTGCAACCTTTACTTTGAGTTCAAACCCAATCGTTGTTCCAGCAAACTCAACAGTAGCTGTTGTCTTGGGAGCTAACATTGCCGCGGCCACTGCCTACGACCAACATATCTTAGGTATTGCCAACGCGACAGACGTTACTACAACTGCCACTGTTACCGGTTCATTCCCAGTCAATGGTAATGTAATGAGTTTAGCCAATGTAACAATTGGCACAGCGACTCTTTACAATGGTGCTTTGCATCCATCAGCTGATACTGGAACTGACCCGGACGATGAAGATTATAGATTTACTCAATTGAAAATAACAGCCGGTTCAACAGAAGGTTTGATTGTAAGTCAGATTACCGCCGTTAAAAACGGTACTGCTGCCAATACCGATGTTAAGAATATTGAGCTCTATAACGACACAACTGGAGCGACCATTGCTACAGTTGCAGCATTGAATGGCGACGGCAGAGCGGTATTTAAAGATTTAAATATTACTTTAGCCAAGGGCGCATCTGTTGAATTGTCAGTTAGAGCCGATATGAATGGCGGATCAGGCAGAACAATTGCTTTTGATCTTCACGATGGAACTTCCTACACAATAATGGTGAAGGGTGCTACCTACAATGTCGGTATTACTCCAAGCAGGAATAATTTTTGTGCGGCAGCTGGTACTTGCCAAACACAAACCATTAATCAAGGCTATTTGACTGTTAGCAAGAGTGCTTCAACCCCGGCAACAGGCAAAGTCGCTATCGGCGGAACTCAAGTTCCTCTAGCCGCTTTTGATTTTACTGCCGCTGGTGAGAATATTAATGTTACTTCATCTCAACTCTCATTAGTCACTGGTGCAGCCTTAATGGCTAGCGAAATTACTAACGTTACTCTTTATGATAGTACGGGAGCGATTTTAGCCGGTCCGCAAGATGGTACTACCGCAGTTGATGGCACAGACCAAACATTAACTTTTACGGATGCCTTTACTGTTCCAATGGGAACCAATGTCTTTACCGTAAAAGCTGACATTTCAAGTTCTGCAGGAGTTACCACGACTGATACAATCGCGATATCTGTCCCAGTAAATACCATTACTGCTAAGGGTGCTAACTCTGGAAAAACAACTTACACAACTTCTTCTGGTTCAACAGTTCCTCCGGCAACAGCCGCGACAGGAAATGTTCAAACTTGCCAAGGTCCATTCCTTGCCATAGTTACTCCGGCCGCTCCGGCTGCTGGTAATGTCGTTTTAAATGCGCAAGATTATATCTTTGCCTATTTTGACCTTGATGCAACAAGCGGTGGAGAAGATGTAAGAGTTTCTTCTGTTACAGTAACTAGCACCTCTGGTTCAGAATCCTTTACCGATGTTACAAATCTTGAACTTTGGGGAGATCCGGACAACACCGACGCGACAGTTCAAAATATTCGTCTTGAGACTTCCAACTCAACTACGACTATGACCGATGGTGGAGCTACCGGAACACAGCTCTTTACCTTTAAGACACCAGTCGTTGTTTCCAAAACAGCTGTTTCAAGATTAACCTTAAAAACCGATGTCCTTTCTGCGAATAATGATACTTCCCACACATTTAAAGTTAATGCAGTGGGAGATGTTGTTGCTACTGGAAAGAGTAGCGGAACAACCCTTGCGGCCGGATCAAAGAGTGTCTCTGGGGCTGGTCAATTACAGACTATCCAATCAGTTGGCACATTAAAGATTGAAAAAGCTGGTGATATGCCGGCAGGCGTTCAGATTGCTTCAAGTACAACGGGTATTGAGGTGATGAAATACAAATTAACTGCCGCTTATGAAGATATCGATATCACAGAATTACCTTTATACTATGTAGCTACTAACGCAGCCGGAAATGCCGCTGTTTCCAAAGTATATCTCTATAAAGATGGAGCTTTACTAGGAAGCACGACTGGTTATGCTTTTAATGCAAGTTATTTAGCAACAGTCACATTACCGGCAGGAACATTGATAATTCCAAAAGATAGTTCAATCTATCTCAGTATTAAAGTTGATACAACAGAAAAAGCTTCTATAACAACAGCAACAACAGCCAGAACCTTTGGTCTTGGTGACTCAGATAGTGATAATAGTACATGGGGTGGAGCTGGTAGCTATAATATTACCGCCACAGGCCGTTCTTCCGGAACGACTTTGACCGAAACCAATATTGATAGTATTGGAGATGGTAATGGTAATGTTTATGGTTCAAATAGCTTCTATATCTTCAAAGGAGTCTTGACTGTGAGCTTAAATGCTTCAACTCCATCCGGCACACAAACAGCCGGAGCAGGTAGCGAAGCTTTAAGATTCAATTTAACAGCGACTGGTGATGATCTCACGGTCAGCGAAATTGAATTCTGCGTCAACGGTACTGCAACAGCAGTTACTGGTACCGGAGATGTCACTTTAAAGAGTGAAGATCTTGGCACAACCTACGCTACTCTTACTCAAGCCATCTATGATGGTACTTGGGACGATTTAGGTGGCAATGGTGTTAATGCAGGTACTTATTACCAAATGGATCCTGGCGTGACTGGTCAATCTTGTTTCTCAATGGGTGTAACCGGCGAGACCGGCGTAACCGTTGCTGACCAAGCATCTGAGTCCATTACAGATACTACGGTTGCCTTCACTAATACAATCACTATTGGAGCTGGAACAACTAAGGTTGTCAGATTATTTGGTGATACAACTGGTGCTGCCTCAACAAAGACCTTGCAGGTCTCAATTGGTCCGAACTCAACATCTGCCAATGCGGCAACAACTTCCGGTCTTTCATACGCAGACACCTCTGGAACTGAAGTTGACACAGTTACTGTTATAACCAAAGGTCTGCCATTAACTGGCGGAAGCTTGAGCTACTAGTTTCAGATCTACAGGATACAGAAAAAACCACCCCCGATCTCTTCGGGGGTGGTTTGTTGTTTGTGTTTTTGATATACTTTGATTGGTGGAGGTTTCGCCTCTATCAGAGGCGAAACCTCCATAATCATTATGTCTTCGAAGATACAATTTGCTAACGACAATTATTATCATGTTTTAAATCGGGGCGTGGATGGTCGCCAGATTTTTTTAGATGAAGCCGATCATAAACGATTTTTAGAAAGTTTGGAAAATTTTAATACTAAAGACCATAAAACAATCCAAAGAAGCAGGTTAGATAAGTTAGAGGCGAAACCTCTACTAGCTTTGAATTACGAAACTCCTAAAATTTGATATACTTAAAAAGACACCGCAAGGTGTCTTTTTAAGAACTGCCGTTCGTATGGAGCCAGAAAGCTT
>MFGA01000018.1 GCA_001778095.1 Candidatus Falkowbacteria bacterium RIFOXYA2_FULL_38_12 | reverse complement strand
ATGGCGATACAGCAGAGATTACGATATACTTAAAGAAGAGCTTTGGCGGATATACAAATGGTACTTAAAACATTAGTTTATCTGGTCTAGAGCCTTGGATTTATTTGGAGCTTGTGATTTTGGATTTGGTGCTTTATGTTAGCCACTTTTTCACTAATTTTTCTGCCTCTTTGCCTCCATTGACCCACCTAACTCTCCCGTCTTTCTTAAACCACGTCATCTGTCGCCTCGCGTAATCATGCGTTCTCCACTTTATCTCTTGAATTTTTTTCTCTATAATATCTTTTTCCAACTTTTCATTTTTCACTTTTAGCTTCTCACTTAAATATTCCCCTATCTCCTTATATCCAATTCCGCTCATTGAGGGTAAGCTCGCACTATACCCTTTTTTGATTAAACTTTTAGTTTCTTCTATGATCCCATCCTTCATCATCTCGTCAACTCTTTTATCTATCCTTTTATATAATATATCGCGCGAAACATCTATGCCGATTTGCAATGAGTTAAAAATTTGTTCACCTTTATTATACAATTCTGAAAATGCTCTCCCGGTCACAAGACATATTTCAAGCGCTCGGATAATTCTTCGCGGATTATTTTTATCTACAATATTTTCCGCTCCGGGATCTAATTTTAATAATTCTTTATAAAATTTTTCTAAAATTCTTGATTCTTGATTCGTGATTCGTGATTCAACTAATGCCCGTTCGAACTCCTCCCGTAATTCTTTATTCGGTAAAACCCGCGGTATATCAAAATTATCCACAACTGCCTTTATATATAAACCAGTTCCCCCGACCAAAAATGGCGTTTTCCCTCTTCTAATAATATCATTGGCAATTTCTATTGTCGTTTTTTTGTATTCAGCAACTGAAAATTCTTCGTCAGGATTTATAATATCAATCATGTAGTGAGGTATTCCGTTAATAACGCCGTAAAAAAAATTATTCTTCGACCTTGTGGAGAAGTTATTTTTTTTGTTCTGACTATTCTCGACTCCGCCTTCGGCTACGCTCAAACAATAATCATTATCTGCTTTCACTTTTCCCGTCGCAATATCCATTCCCCTATAAATTTGTCTTGAATCAGCGCTGATTATTTCGCCATTAAATCTTTTCGCCAATTTCAAAGACAGACTTGTCTTCCCGGAAGAAGTTGGACCTAAAATAACTATCATTTTTGGTTTATTTGTCATACGCAATCTCTCCCTCCAAAATCCAAGTATGGGCTTTTTCAATTTTTATATTAAACATTTTTCCAATAACGCCATCGCCCTTAAATCTCACCCTCTTCATCTCCCGCGAATTGCCAACATAACATCCTTTTTCATACCCATCGACTAAAACCGAAACTATATTTCCAAGATATATTTGATTCTTTTTAAAAGTATTTTTTTCCATTAATTTTTGCAGAACATTCCATCTTCTTTTCTTTTCTTGTCGAGAAACGTTATCCTTCATTTTTGCTGCTACCGTCCCCACTCTCGGCGAATACATAGCGTGATAGGAAATATCAAAATCAGCTTTTTTGTAAAGTTCTACCGTATTTTGAAATTGCTTTTTTGTCTCTCCCGGAAAACCAACAATAATGTCAGTACCAAGAGAAATATTTGGCCTTATTTTTTTTATCTTTTTTACTAATTTTAAATAATCACTTGCCGTATAGTTTCTATTCATCTTTTTTAAAATTTCATCATCTCCGGATTGTACAGGCAAATGCAAATAATTCAACATTTTTGGCAAAGCCAAGGCAGAGATAACTTCGTCACTCATATCTTTTGGATGTGGCGCGGTAAAAAATATTCTCTCAATTCCTTTTATTTGATTTATTTCCCACAAAAGTGCGGCAAAATAATCTTTATATGGATTATTCTTGGAAAAACTTTTAACATCTTTTGGATTATAGGTGTTAACATTTTGCCCTAATAAAATTACTTCTGAATAACCTGTTTTAGCCAAACCTTTGATTTCTCTTAGAATGTCTTTAACTCCCCTGCTTTCCTCACGCCCCCTAACGTAAGGAACTGCGCAATACGAGCAGAAATTGTTGCATCCGGTCATAATGGGCACAAAGGCGCTAAAATCGTTAGAATGGCTTGCTTTTATCTTAAAATAATCATTCTCATTAGATTTAAGATTTAAGATTTCAGATTTAAGGTCTGAAATCTTATCTATACTAAAAACATAGTCAAATTTTTCTGCCAGCTTCCTCTTATCTCTAGGTAAAACGCAACCCGTTAAAACGGAAACAAAATATGGATTTTTAATTTTTAATTTAGCCAAAGCACGAGCTTTCCCGTAGATACGATCAACCGCTGCTTGCCTCACGGAACACGCCACAACCACGACCAAATCAGCCTCGCTTTCTTTTAAAGCAGGCCTATAGCCAATTTCCCTTAAAACAGTAGCCACTCGCTCCGAGTCGCTCTTGTTCATCTGGCAACCGTGGGTAATAATATAATATTTCATAAATTTTATTTTATAATATTTTTGACTTTTAGGCAATCATAAAAGCCTCCCACACGAGAGGCTTTTATTTTTTTATTATTTTTACTTTCTCTTCTTTATCTCTTCCTTAATCGTCTCAATAAATTTTTTAAGACTCATTTCCGTGTTATCCTTTTTACCTCTTTCGCGAACACTCAATTTTTTGCCTTTTGCTTCCCTGTCCCCTATTACTAACATATACGGCGCTTTTTGTTTCTCCGCTTTTCTTATTTTGTAACCAACAGTTTCGTTAGCCTCGTCAACATGAACACGAACACCCTCTTCTCTTAAATCTTTTGCTAATTTCAGAGCCGGCTTAATATGCTTAGTGCTAACCGGGATAATTTCAACCTGCGTCGGAGAAAGCCACACAGGGAAAGCACCGGCGTAATGCTCAATCAATAAACCAATAAACCTTTCAAAGGAACCCATAAGCGCTCGATGTAACATATACGGCTGTTCCTCTTCACCTTTTTCATTGACAAACTTCATTTCAAATCGTTGAGGCAAATTAAAATCAAATTGCAAAGTTGAACATTGCCATTCACGTCCCAAACCATCCTTTACTTTAAAATCTAATTTTGGTCCATAGAAAGCGGCTTCTCCCAGTTCCTCTTTAAAATTAAGTTTCTTTTCCTTGGCAACTTTTCTTAAAACTTCTTCGGTAAAATCCCAACCTGCATCATCTCCGGCATATTTTTTCTTATTTTCCGGATCGCGAAGAGACAAGTAAACGTTAACCGTCCCCTTTTCAAAACCAAACGATTTATAAATAAAAAGTATAAAATCTATAACTCTTTTTAATTCTTTTTCAACTTGTTCCTTGCGACAAATAATATGCGCGTCATCTTGAGTAAAACCACGAACGCGAGTCAATCCGGAAAGCTCACCTGTTTTTTCAAAGCGGTAGACTGTGCCTGTTTCCGCCCATCTATATGGCAAGTCGCGATATGAATGAGCATTGCTATTATAAATTTTTACATGAAACGGACAATTCATCGGTTTCAATAAGTACTGCTCCGAATTTTCCGCTTTTTTATTATCCTGCGCTTCTTCCAAACTCTGTCCAGCCTCGAGTGGTGGATACATGCTGGCATTATAAAATCCCCAGTGGCCCGATTTTTCCCATAGTTTACGATTACCAATGTGAGGACTCCTCACCAAATCATAATCCGCTTTTAAATGTTCTTGATACCAAAAATCTTCCATAATACGCCACAAAAGAGCGCCCTTGGGATGCCAGAGAACAAGCCCTAATCCAACTTCTTCGTCAATATGAAATAAATCAAGTTCCCTGCCAATTTTACGATGATCTCTTTTCTTAGCCTCTTCTCGCACCATAAGATATTCATCGAGCTCTTCTTTGGAACCGAAAGCTATTCCGTAGATACGAGTCAACATTTTATTTTTTTCATCCCCTCGCCAATAAGCTCCGGCAATTCTGTCCAATTTAAAAGCATTGGGATTAATTTCCTTTGTTGATTCTACGTGCGGACCTTTGCATAAATTATCAAACTTATCCGATCGATAAAAACTTACTTCTTTTTCTCCAGTAATTTTCAAATCATTGATCAATTCTGTCTTGTACGGATCATTTTTATATAATTTAAGAGCCTCATCAAAACCCATACTATGTTGCTCAAATTTTATATTTTCTTTAATCATCTGCTTAATCCTTTTTTCAAGTTTCAATAAAATATCCTGATTGATTGTTTCCGGTAAATCATAATCTTGATAGAAACCATCATCAATCGTCGGTCCAACTCCCAAACCGGCGTCTGGATAAATTTCTAAAACCGCCATGGTCATTAAATGAGACAGGGAATGTCTTATGTTTTTTATTTTTTGCTCTTCCATATCTTTATATAGAAATTATCTCCTCCTATTTTTGAATTATGATCTTAACATTATTCTTTAAATGCGGAACTTTTTTGACCCAAAAAGGCGAAAATTCAACTGTTGCACTCTCTATTTCAGGATAAACTCGGAGATACTGCATTATCTTCTCTTTATCTAAGCCGATAAATCTGTCTTCGTCAAATATAATATTGTCTGTTTTCATAGAAATTTTTCCCTCTGCGTGGACCATCATACTTGCCTTTCGAGCCCTTAAATCATATCCTTCAACCACAAAAGTCAATCCGGCATAATCAATATTCGCCAATTCTTTATCTTCCGACACTATCTTTTGTAATTGATCCTTGACTACTAGTTCAAAGTCTTTTTTAGGAAAAGCCACACCGACAACCTTTAGTGTCATATTAACTGAAAATTTTTCTCCCGTCTCTCCAGCTTTTAGATTGGCTTTTTTTTCATCAATATTTTTAATAATAACTTTGCCCAAAACTTCGCCGCCCGATTTCATTTGTGTTTTCAAATTATCCATTACTTGGTCGGTCAAAACTTGATTCAACGCATCAAAACCATTTTTAATATCTTCTTCAGTGGCAAATTTTATTTCTTGATTTGCCCCATGCATCGGCTCAAAGCTCTGCGCGTAAATTTTTTCTTGCAATCCTTCCCACAACCCCGGGATAGTAAAACGAGTCGGTCCTAATTTTCCCGCTTCCTCGGTTGGACTATCGGCATAAACTTCAGCCTCGACTCTGCCCCCGACCGGGACAGTAACATTCTTTTTTAATCTATACAAAATTCCCTCTTTGGAAAGAAGTCTTGTTGTCGCGACGAGTGGCTGATCTTTTCCGTAATTATTAAAAATTGTCACCTTTCCGCCGACTTCGCCTTGGGCAACTTTTTTCCCTGAAGTTTTATATTCTTTCCCGCCGGAAACTGTTGTTTCTATAACTTTTCCACTTAAAGAGACTTTTTCTGCTTCAAAATCGCCAACTACTCCGTCCGCTTCCGGGCTCTCGGGATTAACTACCTCTGATTCTTTGACGTTAATCATAAAATCAGTCCTTATCGGCTCCTCAACTACTTTTATCGCAATCTCGGCTCTGCTTAAAATAAAGTAAGCGGCTAAAATAATTAAAACCCCGGTCAAAGCAATAAATCCAAAAGCGATTCTTCTGTAAAATTTAACCGGCGCCTCCGATTTTAATGTTGACTTAGACTTTGGTGACATAGTTTTCCTCCCTTTTAAAAAATATTCAAATTAAATTATTTAATTTATTAGACAAAAGATTAATCTTCAATATCCTCTTCGCGTCTTTTTAATTTTCGCGCGCCCCAGACTCCGCCTAAAATAGTTAGGCCAAAGAGCGCTCCGGCCGGCAAAGAAAAAAATAAATTTCCGAGACTGAAAAATCCCACATGCGCGGTTGTTGCCGCTTTTTTGACGACAAAACCATCTTGATTTTTTGATTCTAAAATTACTAAATACGCTCCTGATTTTGCATATTTATGCTCAATCTTTTCTCCGGAAACCACTGTCCCGTCGCCCAAATTCCAAGAATAGGTATTTCCTTTTTCGTAATTGTTTGGTTTGAAAATAAATGTGCTCCAATCCATTTGTTCCGTGTCTATTTTTAATAATCCCAAAGGATTTTCTCCTGCTGTCGCTTGAGACAAATCTTCAACTTGCTCGACTGTAACCTCGTCAGTCTCCCCCGCATTATTTGCTTTTTTATCTTGATTTTCACCACTACTCCCGTTCGCATCATTACTTGGGTTAGCCTCCACGGAATCGGGGGAATCATTCTTTGCCTCTGAATTTGTATCTTCAGTGTCTGTATTTTCTTCTTCTTTTTCGGCTTCTTCCTCCACGCTATCATCAGTACTATCGCAAACGTCGCCTATCCCGTCTTTATCTTTATCGGCTTGCGTGGCATTGGCTCTTGCCTTGCAGTTATCACTGCTATCAGGAACGCCGTCCTTGTCTTGATCCGTCGGCAAACTATTGTCTATCGGGTCGCAGACATCACCCTTGCCATCCTTATCTTTATCTTCTTGACCGGCATTGACGACCAAAGGACAATCATCTTTGCTATCCAAAACGCCGTCGCCATCAGTGTCGCTACTTGTTGGATTGGTCCCGGCGCTTACTTCATTTGAATCGGAAATACCATCATTATCGTCATCTGTTTCGCAGGCGTTGCCGATACCATCTTTATCCGCGTCTTCTTGCCCTGGATTTGAGATATCAAGACAATTATCATTTTTGTCAGTTATTCCGTCGTTGTCTTTATCCTGCTCTGGGGTAAAAAAGGCAGTCAAGGCAATATCATTGTCCGGATTTTCATCTTTTGGCGCTTGACCGCGAAGGTCAATCCTAACGTTAAAAATGCCCTGGGGCACTGTCCAGTCAACAAAAACCTCATCAGTATATCCCCCGGCTCTTATGGAAACTACTTGCGACTCTCCTATTAAATTGGGTCCGGCATAAAACAAAGCATAGCCGGAAACATCTCTTAAGCCATAATTTCGGACGGCCGCATAAACCCTGATCGGTTGTCCGACGATTAAACTTGTTTTAGAAAAAAAGACATCACCGGCATTGATTCCAATGTCGTACTCTACTCCTTCGGCATTTACCTCGCCCGAATAAAAAAATAAACTAAAAATTAAAAAACTAAAAACTAAAAATTTTGACAAGCACTTTTTCATATTTTTTAAAAAGCTAATTAGCAATAGAAAATCCTGAAACAAAAGTTGTCCCCAGGCTAGTATATTATATCAAGAATTGGGAATTTAATCCAAAAAATACACAAAAAGTTGTTATTACGCAATATATCAAAATTATTCATCTAGTTTTCTTAATCGCCTAATGACTGAGTCTTGATATAGTCTAAAAGCTTTTCTTTTTTCCTTAATATAAATACAAGGAGTACCAAGCACTTCACCGCATTTTTTACATTTTAGAATTGGGATCTTCGCTATACTGAATTTTTGCAAATTAGTTAATTCGGCAGGAGCAAATATCCTATCTATATATAAACGTCGTAAATTGCCAGGACCGTCTTTTTGATAGATAGCAATAACACTTTCGCACTTTCTACAACAAATATTTAATAGCCTTGAATGACCACCCCGAGCTGTTTTGTATTTATCTTTTTTAAATATAAAAATTATTTTTTTCATAAGCCCTTTACTAAATTCTCTCTACTATTTCCTCAACTATAATTTCCGGTTTTCTTATTTTTCCTTCTTCGATTAACTGATATATTCTTTTTTTAGATATAAATAAATTATTTCTTTTTAGCTTTGGATCTCTTCCTAGCGTAACTAGATTAAATTTATAAAATTTATTTTTTTCTAGATAAAATTTTCCAAATATACTATTTTCAACGCTAACGTCGGAAATACACTCAATATAACTTTTTTTCCTTTTATGTATTAATTTAAAAGTACCCTTTATTTTGAATTCGGAGATTTCATCTTTTTCTGGATAAAACCCTTTTTCTATCTCAAGTTTTTTTACTCCATTAAATTTTTTATATTCTTCTATGCTTAGAACATCTTTTCTTGTACCGTCCTTAGAATAGAACGAACTGGATCTTTTTTCTTCAAATAAATTTGTTTCATACATATTCATCCCTCTTTCAAATGGATATGCAAAGATGCTCAGATCCTTTGACGAAATTATAAATTCAATTCTACATTCGGCATTTAGATTGGCAAATTTTTGGAATATTTCGCTTTTATTTTTATCTTCCATCTCTTTCAAAAACATTCCAGTTAAATCAGTTGTTTTGGGATTATTATTAATCGTTTCGGAACGAATAGACGCATAAATCATGTAGATTGTTTTATTGCCAGCACTTCTTTTTATTGTATTAAATTGTTCTTCGGTCAATCCAACCCAGCGATCATTTTCAGAAGTATTTTTTATTTTAATAAATGTTTCGGGATTTCGAGTGTAGGTGCTTTCTTTAACCCTTATAATGTCCGGCTTATCTTCTATTTTTATTTTTTTACTAAAATCTATATAAGGAAAAAACTTTTTGCTTTGATTAAAATCTTCTATAATCTTTAAAACTCCAATTTTTCTTTTTAGGTAATTACCAAAATTATATTTTTTTGATATTAAAAAATAATTATCAAAATCAGTTTCATTTATATAGCAAGTAAGATTCATATTTTTTAAATAGTAAAATTTGTTTCTTTTATGATTTCATATAAATCTTTCATGCCGACTAAATTAATTGGCGTTTTCCCAATTCCTTGAGATTCATTGATTGCACTTGATGTAAAATGACTTGTAGAAATAATTACACCAAAACTATTAAATCCCAAACTTCCTCTCAGATTTGCGACTTCTTTTCTTCCAACCGAATGTTTCCATCTTTTAACTTGAAATTGATAGCTTAGATCTAAACTAAATTTATGTTTTAAAAAAGCATTTACATCAATTCCATCATCGCCACTTTTTTTAGTAACTTTAACATTTGCAAACCCTGTGTATTCAATAAGTTTTGACATCAAAACTTCAAATTCATAAGGATTTATAGTCAATAAGTTTTTTTTCAATGTTTCGATACTTTTTAAAGTTTCTTCATCTATTTTTGGCAAAATAATTTCATCTTTTTTTTCAGGAAACAAAGAATCAATCATTGTATCTTCTGGTAAAATTTCTTTTTTAAACTGATTATAAAAAGGTAAAAAGGGATCGTTAAAATTGCCAATTTTCAGGGGTGGAATGTCTGAAAAAATTTGAAATTCAAAAAGCCAAACTTCTCTTAAATTCCCTTGATTATCGAGTTGATAATCTTGGTAACTTCTCAACAAAAACAAAAAACCAATAAATTTATATTGATTAATGCCTTCTTTCAAAAAACCAAGAATTGGCACGGGTTTTTCTTTTTGTTCAATAAGTCTTTTATTTACTCCTGAGATTTCTTGATCTCCTTTTAATCCTGCTCCCGTATAAGTCAAAATATCACCTTCGATTTTATCAGCATAAGGATTGCGGATTATATTTCTTGTTTCTTCAGCGGAAGTTATTAAAACGATAAAATCAAGTTCCTTAGCTTTTATTTTTGGCCTAATTCCTCCAAGATTAGATACCTCTAGTGCATATTTAATTTGATCATTTGAATAATGTTCTCCTACCTTTAAAATTTCAGGGACAATCATTTGTTTCATAATTTTTGCTCATTAATAATCGTAAGTGAGCGATGTAATATTTTGATAATTTTTAACAATTGTCTCGTTTGATTTTTCGTCCGCATAGAATCTTTTTACTAAAGAAATCATAAAAACTATTTGCAATGCCTTGGCTTGTCCAATCCCCGAAATTTTTAAAGGATCGTCAACGGTTAAATTTAGAAATTTTTTACCAAATTTTTTAATAATATTTTCTGAAATTTGTCTAACATTTTTTCCTTTAACTCCGCTACTTAACAGAATCGTCGAAAGATAACTTTTGGAAAGCGCGTCGGGTCCCTTTTCCAAAAATTTCTCCCTGGGACGGTCAACTTTTGGTATGTCCTTAATTTTTGGCATATTGATAAAACTTGTCTTAGCCTGATTGCATTATATCAAATTTTATATAATTTTAATCAAAACTCAACAAACCTTTATCGCGTTCATTCCCACAATCCCCTCTATCGCCTTATTACAATCTTCGTTTATCGCAATGGAGTAATCGGTCTCTATTTTTTTATAACCATCAAGCGCTTTTATCAAAAGAAAAACTTTACATTCTCCTTTATGCTCAAAAAATACGCTTTTTAATTTTTGCACTTTTTCCTGCTCAAAAGAAGCGAGGCGAATAAAAATTGTCCCCTTCTTGTCATTTTTTTCTCCTACTGCTAAGTCGGAACCGTTTCCGTTTTCTTTTTGCGTATAAAATTGAGTAGGGACAACGCATAATCTTTTGGCCACCTCGCTGATATTTCCTCTTGTAATTTCTCTTACCTCATCGCAAATCAATTTCATTTCTCCGTCTTTATCAGAAACTCTCCCGCCGGCCAGAACTATTTTTCCTGTCTGCCAAATATCGCCCATTTCTTTTAAAATTTTTGGAAACACTAAAAGCTCGGTTGAACCGCTCATATCTTCTATTTTGACAAAAAGCATCGGCTCTCCGCTTCGCGTGATAATTTTCTTAACTTCATTTACTACGCCGGCTATTTTTATTTTTCCGGAAGTTGAGCATTGCCCGAGACTGGAGCACTCAATTGTCCTATTGCGCAATTGCTCGGAAAATTCTTTCAAGGGGTGTTCTGTAATATACAACCCTAAAAGTTCTTTTTCCCAAGAAAGTTTTTGGTCTTTGGTCGCATCAGGCACGGGATCAAGTCGCAGGGAAGGAAGTCCGGCGGAAGTCGCCATCATGCCAAATAAACTTGCTTGCTGGCTTGAGGCTTCGCGCCCAAGATCTTTGGTAAAATTAATCAGCTTTTCAATATTTTCCAGCATTTGGTTGCGTTCACCAAAAAGATCAAGCGCTCCGCATTTTATCAAACTCTCCAGAGATTTTTTATTCAAATCTTTGGTCTGCACTCGGCTCAAAAAATCTTCTAAATTTTTATAAACGCCGTTATCTTTTCTTTCTTTAATTATAGTCTTCGCGATATTCTCCCCGACATTTTTAATTGCCAAGAGACCAAAACGAATGCGCGGTTTTTTTTCTTCGAGCGAGGCGCTAACGACCGTAAAAGTAGAAAAACTTTCATTTATATCCGGAGGCAATACTTCTATTCCCATCGCTTTACACTCTTCGACCAAAACGGCGATTCTCTCAATATCTCCCTGATCCGAAGTCAAAAGCGAGGCCATGAATTCCACCGGATAATTTGCTTTGAAATAAGCGGTCTCGTAAGCAATACGGGCATAGCAAGCAGCATGCGATCGATTAAAGCCATAGCCGGCAAATGGTTCAATAAAGGCAAAAACGTTTTTCGCCGTTTCCTTGGCGATCCCGTTCTTTATACATCCTTCAATAAATTTTTGTTTTTGTTCTCCGAGCAATTTCGCAATTTTTTTACCGACTGCTTTTCTTAGAATATCCGCCTCGCCAAGAGTAAACCCGGCCAAATCGCGAGCGACTTGCAATATCTGCTCCTGATAAACCGCAATGCCATAAGTATTGCTCAAAATCGGCTCAAGCTTTGGGTGAAGATATTTTATTTTCTTTCCGCTCTTTTTTCCGGAAATAAAACTGGGGATCCATTCCATCGGACCGGGGCGGTATAGGGCGACCATGGCGATAATATCTTCAAAAATATTCGGTTTTAATTCTTTCAAATATCTTTTCATTCCGGAAGATTCAAGCTGAAACACGCCGGTCGTTTCCCCTTTTCTCAAAATTTCAAAAGTTTTTTCATCTTCAAGTGGGAGATTATCCACGTCCACTTTTTCCCCATGTATTTTTTCTATAATGTTGATGGTGTTTTCCAAAATAGTCAGGTTTTTCAATCCCAAAAAGTCCATCTTGAGTAACCCCAAATCTTCAATCGGATGCAAGGAATATTGCGAAATAACAGTCTGATCTCCGCTTGAGGCATATTGCAAGGGCGCGTAATGATCAAGGGGATTTTTAGTAATAACAACTCCGCAAGCGTGAGTGGAAGCGTGGCGCGCCACTCCTTCCAGCTTTTTTGCCGTATCAATCAATTTTTTGGCGCCCGGATCTTTATCGTAAAGCTCTTTAAATTCAAAAATATTTTTCAATGTTTCGCTAAGTGTGAAAGACATAGGAATCAATTTCGCCATTTTGTCGCAATAGCTGTACGGATAATCAAGCACTCTGCCGACATCGCGGATAGCGGCTCTCGCGGCCATTGTTCCAAAAGTTATAATCTGGGCAACGTGATCTCGACCATATTTTCCCTCAACATATCGGATAACTTCTTCACGACGAGTATCGGTAAAATCCAAATCAATATCAGGCATACTTATTCTTTCCGGATTCAAAAATCTTTCAAACAAAAGATTGTGCGCCAAAGGATCAAGGTTCGTGATATTTGTCAGATAAGAAACAATTGACCCTGCCGCGCTACCACGACCCGGTCCGACAACAATGCCGGTATTTTTTGCCCAATTAACAAAATCCTGAACAATTAAAAAATATGAAGCAAATCCGGTTTTTGTGATTATTGAAAGCTCGTATTCCAGCCGCTCAAGAATTTTTTCAAGGGGAATTTTTATTTCTCTTTCATCCGTAAATTTAAATTCACCGTCAATTTTTTCCAAACCATAACGTTTTTTTAATCCAAAATAACACAGCTCTTTCAAATATTCATTCGCTGTTTTCCCGTCCGGGACTTCGTAGTGTGGCAACATGATCGTTCCCAGTTCCAATTCAACATTGCACATATCGGCGATTTTAGCCGTGTTGGCAATTGCCTCGGGGACATCCTTGAAAATTCTTTCCATCTCTTCGGGCGGTTTCATGGAATAGTCTTCGCTCAACATATTCATCCTGTCCCTATCGTCCTTTTTCTTTTTCATTTGCAAACACAAAAGAACATCCTGCGCTTCGCCGTCTTCGGAATTAAGATAATGGATATCGTTTGTGGCCACAAGAGGCACTCCCAATTTTTTGGAAAAATTAATCAATTCTTTATTAACTTTCACCTGCTCCGGACTGGACGGCTGATTTTGGATTTCCAAATAAAAATTATCCGGACCGAATAATTTCTGATATTTTAAAATTAATTCTTCCGTTGTTTCCAGATTTCCATTCCAAATGGAAACGGGAATCTCCCCTTGACGACAAGCCGATAAAGCTATTATTCCTTCATGATATTTTTCCAAAATTTCCCAATCGATTCTTGGCTTATAATAAAATCCCTCAAGGTGCGCGATTGAGGTTATTTTAATTAAATTTTGATAGCCTTGTTTATTTTTTGCCAAAAGAACCAAGTGGTACGGTTTCTCATCTATTCTTGCTCTTTTATTTAAGCGTCCGTTTCGCGCGAGATACGCCTCAACTCCCAAAATCGGTTTAACCCCGGCCGCTTTTGCTTTTTGATAAAATTCCACAATCCCATACATCACGCCATGATCCGTTAAAGCCAAAGCTTTCATATTATTGTCCTTGGCCTTTTTTACCAAATCATCAATTTTTGCCAAACCGTCAAGAAGACTGTAATGGCTATGGGTGTGGAGGTGGATAAACATAATTGAATCTTAGATATCAGATGTTAGATCTCAAATCTTAATGTTAAATACAAAATCCAAAATCACAAGCTCCAAATAAAGCACAATTATTAAAAATCAAAAACGATCTGTCATTTCGAGCTTGTCGAGAAATCCCATAATACTTCTTTAACCACGGTGTGAGATCCCTCGACAAGCTCGGGATGACAACCCGAAACAACTGGTTTTGAATTTATTTGGGATTTATAATTTTGGATTTGGAATTTTTAAACTATCTTCTAGCTAACCAAATTATTAAAATATAAGCTATTTCTTTCCTCTTTTGCTCTTTTTCTCCAAAAAGAAATCTACTATTTTTTCCACGGCTTGGGCGATTAGTCCCAAATAAGCTGAACTATTTTCAAATTTCAATTTTATTTTTTCAGCGGCCTGACTTACCTGCTCCACCTTACCCCTAAAAACCGAAACCATTTTATGCGCCTGGCGACAAATCATGATTACATAAAAAAGAATCCAAGAGAAAAAAATAACGAACCACAATACAGCAAAAGTCAAAACAACATAAAGCAAATCTTTGCTTGTTTCAATTAACATAAAATAACGACGGGCATAACCGGCGGGAAACCTCCTCGGTGAGCCGCAAATCTAAACCCGTTCCCCCTAATTATAAAATTCTAAACTCTCAACTTCGCTCCGAAACTTTGTTCCAATTTTCTCAATATTTCTTCTTCTTTCTTTTTTACTTCATCCAACGTCAACGTTTTTTCTTCCGAGGAATAGACTATTCTAAAAGCTAAACTTTTTTTGCCCTCCTCTATCCCCTTTCCTTCATAAATATCAAAAAGCCTTACCTCTTTTACGATATTTGCCGTAACTCCCGAAATAGCGTCCAAAATTTCCTGCCAAAGAACTTTCCTCGGCACAATTATTGATAAATCCAATTCAATTGAAGGATATTTTGGAATTAGCGCGTACGCTCTATTTTCATTACTGTATTGAACTAATTTTTCGAAATTAAGCTCAAAAATACCGACTCTGCTTTTTATTCCAAAATTATTTTGTATTTTTTGGTTCAGTTCTGTTATTACCCCAATCATCTCCTTATTAACTTTAATTTCAAGAAGTCTTCCGCTATTGATCCATCCCGGCGTGGCATCTTTTTTGATAACAAACTCCGCCTTAATACCCAATACTTTCAAAACTTCCGCAATAATATCCTTCACGTTGTAAAATGGAGTTCCGCTATTCTTATCCAAGACTAATCCAACTAGATGATTTTCTTGTTTTGGCAAAAATTCCTTTGCTTTCGCGTCTTTGGCTAATTTTCCGGTTTCTTTAGAAAAAACCATCCCCAGCTCAAACATCTTTATTCTATCAAAAAAATGCTGGTTATGCGAGATATTTAAAATTAAATTAGGGATCAGGCTTTGGCGCAAATGCGATAAATTTTTCGCAATGGAGTTTTTTAGCTTGATATGACCATTCGGATCAAATCCGGCTTTTGCCAAAACTTTCTCATCGGCAAAAGAATAATTGTGAACCTCGCTCATTCCAAAAGAATTGGCTAAAATATTTTTTATCCTTCTTTCAACCATTCTCGCGCGATTAACTTCCGGCGGAACCATCAGGACTTCCGGCATTTTCGGCTCTAAATTGTCATAGCCATAAATACGCGCAATTTCCTCAACCAAATCATCAGCAATGGAAATATCTTTTGTCGCCCGCCAAGTGGGAATTTTAACGACCAAGTTCGCGCCAGTCTTTTTCACTGCAAAACCAAGACTTTTCAAAATATTTATTATTTTGGGAAGTGGAATTTCGTAACCGATCTTTTTATTCAAATATTCTATTCCCAATTTAATCGGTCCGGCATTCAGCTTGAAATTTTTAATATCAATGACTTTATTAACCAAGCGAGCTCCCGGAATTATTTCGGCAATAAGATGCATTGCTTTTTTCATAGCCAATTCAGCCAGATTCGGGTCAAGTCCTTTTTCAAAACGCATTGACGATTCGCTTCTCAGACCAAGACTCATTGAAGTTTTTCGCACGTTAACAAAATCAAAATTAGCTGATTCCAAAATAATTGTTTCAGTTTCATTGTCAATTTCCGTATTTGCTCCACCCATTATCCCAGCAAGCGCGATTGGTTTTTCCTCGTCGGCAATCACTAACATTGAATTATCTAATTTGCGCTCTACTCCGTCTAAAGTCATCATTTTTTCCCTGTCTTTTGCTGATCGAACAACAATAGATTTGACATTTGAGTTTTGACATTTGAGTTTTGCGGCAGCAAACGCGTGCATCGGTTGCCCCAATTCCAACATTACATAATTTGTAATATCAACAATATTATTTATTGACCTTACTCCGACAGATTCTAGGCGCAATCTTAACCATTCCGGCGACGGAGCAATTTTTACATTTTCCACTACTGCCCCAAGATATCGGGGACATAGTTTTTTATCTAAAACTTTTACTTTCAAAACTTCTTTTTTCTTTATGCTGGATAAACTTTTAAATTTATAATCTTTCAATTTTCCGCCAAAAAGAGCGGCGACTTCTCGCGCCATACCAAAATGCCCCCAAAGATCGGGACGATTGGTAATTGATTTATTATCTATTTCAAAAATCGTATCTTGGGCTTTGATAAGCGTTGATAATTTATTTCCAACTTTTGCATTCTGAGGCAAAACCATTATTCCGGTATGATCGCCGCTTAATCCTATTTCGTCTTCAGCACAAATCATTCCTTCTGACATTATTCCCCTCACCTCTCTTCTTTCTAAAGTTAAACCATTCGGCAAAGTCACTCCGGACAAAGCAACAGCCACTTTTTGTCCCTTAGCGACATTCGGCGCGCCACAAACTATATTTAAAATTTTCTCGCCACCAACATCAACCTTAGTGACAGAAAGCCGATCGGCGTTCGGATGTTTAACGCAGTTCAAAACCTCACCAATAACAATTTTTTCTAATATTTCGCCTATTTTTTCAACTCCCTCAACTTCAGTGGTAGACAAAATTAATCTACCCACCAATTTTTCTGAATTTACACTCGCGGGAATATTTACTAAATCTTTTAGCCAATTAAGTGATATTTTCATAAAATTAAAACTGTTTTAAAAATCTTAAATCTCCGCCGCATAGCAGACGCACGTCATCAATTTCATATTTTAACATCGCCAGACGCGTCAAGCCAAAGCCAAAAGCAAAACCGCTCCACTTTTTAGAATCTATTTTTCCAAATTTCAAAACATTGGGATGGATTAATCCCGCGCCGAATATTTCCAGCCAACCTGTATTTTTGCAAACTCGGCATCCTTTTCCTTTGCACAAAAAACACGTAACCTCGCCGTTTATTCCCGGCTCCACAAAAGGATAAAATTTTGGACGCAACTTTACTTTTGTATCGTCTCCATATAATTTTTTAGCGACAACTTCCAAAACCGCTTTTAGGTTGGCAACTGAAATATCTTTCCCAACCATAAAGCCTTCAAGCTGATAAAATGTATGCTCATGACGAACGTCTGTTGCTTCATTTCTAAAACATCTTCCAGGCACAACAACCCTAAGTGGCGCTCCATATTTTTCCATTGCCCTTACCTGCATTGATGATGTCTGCGTTCGCATTAACAAATTTTCTCCTTCAACGTAAAAAGTATCCTGCATATCGCGCGCCGGATGCCACGAAGGAATATTTAGAGCTTCAAAATTATAATAATCAGACTCCAATTCCGGACCGTCCAAAACCATAAAACCCATGGAAGTAAAAATATCTTCCAACTCATATTGAACAATAGAAATCGGGTGCAAATGACCAAATTCTTCTTTTTCTTTTACGGCCGTGACGTCAATCCATTCTTTTTCCGAAGATCCGTCTGTTTTTTCTCCCAAATTTTGCCTTGCCTTTTGTATTTCCAGGGTTAATTCATTTTTAATCTTGTTGGCCAAATCGCCCGCCTTAGCCCTCTCTTCAATGGAGAGATCGCCAAGCGTTCTTAAAATTTTAGTCAGTTCGCCCTTGCGACCTAAAAAATAAATTTCCAGTTCTCTCAACTGTTCTAAGTTCGCGACTTCAGATATTTTTTTAATCGTCTCTTCTTTTAATTGTTTGATTTTTTCTTCAAGCATATTTTATTTTATTTATCCCACTATTTTATTCCACAAACCAACAAAACCGTAGCCAAACTTTGCAATATCACGGTAAGTGATTAAAACCACCAAACACATCAGCAATAAAAATCCGACATTATGAATAACATTTTCTATTTTCTGACTAACCGGCTTTCTTCTTATTTTTTCAATAATTAAAAATAATATTCTGCCCCCATCAAGCGCCGGAAACGGTAAAAAGTTTATAACCGCGAGGTTTAAGGACAACAAGGCAGTAAATTGAAGAACGTAAGCAAAGCCCATTCTCGCCACTTGTCCGGTCAAAACTGCGATGCCAACCGGCCCGGAAAGATCAACTGAAACTTTTTGCGTAATAATTAAATTTTTAAGCAAATCGTAAAAAGCCAAAACTATTTCTTTGGTGAAAAAAACCGCGCCTTCCAATCCTTTCCATGGAGCAATATACCACGGGTAAGAAACAATACCCGACTTTAACAATCCAATTCCCACGCCTCCCTTTCCGGTTTCTTCCAAAACAATCGGTGTCACTTCTTTTTCCAACTCAGCTCCTTCTCTTAAAACAGTAATTTTTATAGGATTATTGATTTTTGTATCAATGTACTCTTGAATTCCTGCGATTTGTTCAATTTTTTGTCCGTCAATACTCAAAATGGCGTCTCCCGGAACTAGCCCAATGTTTCCGGCCGGCGAACCTTCTAAAATCTGGACTATTTCAATTTTTGCGTCTTTTATTCTTGCCGAGCCCATGTCTTCGCCATTAATCGCTTCCGGCATACCAACTATAAAACCGATAGTCAAAAGAACTGCCGCCAAAACAAAATTCATTAAAACACCGGCGGATAAAATAAACGCTCTTTGCCAAATTTTTTTACTGCCAAAACTGTCTGCGTCAACTTTATTTTCTTCGCTTTCTCCCTTTATTTTACAAAATCCCCCTAGTGGAATCCAGTTTATGGAATAAGTGGTTTCTCCTTTTTTAATTCCAAAAATTCTGGGAGGAAATCCAAGACCAAATTCTTCAACAGCAACACCATTTTTTCTCGCGACAAAAAAATGTCCAAATTCATGAACAAGAACTAGAATACTTAAGATACAAAAAAATACGATTGCGGTAAAAAGCATAAGATTGAAATGAATCACAAATTATGAATTAAGAATCATGATTCGTGATTCATAATTCATGATTCAGAATAATATTGTTTGTCGTTTATTATTACTTTTATATTTCCGACTTGTTTTATCGATCCAAACTCACAGCTTCCAACTTCACCGTCTTCCCAAGTAATTTCTCCGCGATTTTTGGCAGTTGCGGGGTTATGTCTGAAACGTAAAACTTGTGATCGCTACCTTTTTCAAGCGACTTTTCTACTTTTTCATTATTTTTCAAAAAGATTTCCAAGTCTTTCACGACTTCCTCGGCCGAATCAACTATTTTTACTTTTTTACCGGCGCGGTGGCGAATTATTTCTTTTAAAGCCGGGTAATGCGTGCATCCCAAAATCAAAGTATCAATCTGGCTATTTTTTAACGGCTGTAAATATCTTTTTACAATTCTTTTTGTTTCCGAATCATCCAACCATCCCTCCTCAACGAGCGGAACCAAAAGAGGGCAAGCTTGGCTAATAACTTTAGCTTCAGGGCTGTCTTTTTTTATCAAATTTTCATAGCCTTTACTTTGAATCGTCGCCCTTGTCCCAATTATACCAATTTTCTTTCTCGCAGTTAATTTAATCGCTTCGGCGACGGCCGGAGTAATAACTTCAAAAACCGGCGCTTTTATTTTTTCCTTAAGAAAATCAGTGGCAACGGCCGAAACAGTATTGCAGGCAATAATTATAATTTTAGCTCCTTTGCTAAGTAAAAATTCCGCATCTTCTTTGGCGTATTTTATTATCGCTTCCTTGCTTTTGTTTCCGTATGGTGTCCTCGCCGTATCTCCGAAATAAACTATTTTATATTCCGGCAATCTTCTAAAAATTTCACGGACAACGGTTAGTCCTCCGACACCTGAATCGAAAATTCCGATCATAAAAATTTTAACTTAATCGCTGCTCAAAGATAAAAAATTTCTAATCTCTTTTAAGTATCCGGTATATCTTTCCTCAACTTCTCCCATTCTACTAAAAACTTCTTGTCTTGATTTCTCATCACCAAGGGGAGTATCTGCTACTACATCAAAACCACTTCTATGTTTTTCTCGAAGCAAGGCTGTTTTTATATCAGCATATATATCATTTTTAGCTCCGATGGGTAATATATCTGCCCGAAAAAATCTTAGTATTTCAAAAAATCTTTGCCAGAGAGGAAGCTGCTTATTTTCGACACATAATCGTTCTCGATCTTCACTTGTATATTTTTTTCTGGTTGTTTCTGCCAAGCTAGAAAATAATTTTTCCTCGCGAATTGATGATTTTCTTTCTCCCGATCCCTCTGGGGTTGGAGGTTGAATCGTCTCAGCAAGAGCGATATCCGCTGATACTTTTTTATCCGGATCCACCCTGACCATTCCTCCCTCGGGATCAATTTTAGCTAAAACTGTCTTTCCTTCGGTATTATTATTTGAATCTGTTTGTTCTTCTTCGGGTGGTAATGTTTCTCTGGGCATAATCTAAATAATTATTTTATATCTTTATAAATCTAGCAATCTCGTCTCTTTTTTCTTCCATCAATTCTTTTGATTTTGCCTCAACTGTCAACCGCAAAATCGTTGTTTCCGTATTTGACCCTCTGGAGTTAAACCACCAATCATCGTACGTGATCGTAACGCCGTCCAAAAAAGAAACTTCATCGGCGTCTTTATATTTTTCCGCTATTTCTTTTATTTTATCCGCCGAATTGGCGACTTTAAAATTAATCTCTCCGGAATGAAAATATTTTTTGTACGGCGCGATAATCTCTGAAACTTTTTGATTTTTTTCCGAAATAAATTGCAAGAATCTTAAAGTTAAAACCGATGGCGCCTCAAAAGTGCCAAAAGAAAATTTATAAAAATAATGCCCCGAAGATTCTCCTCCAAAAACCGCGTTATTTTTTATCATTGCTTCTTTAATTAGGGAGTGTCCCACCTTGGTAACAAATGCCTTTCCCCCAGATTCCTCAATCATGTCTTTGGTAATTCTTCCCGGTCTAATGTCATAGCAAACTGTCTCCCCCGGATGTTCTAAAAGCGCCAATTGCGCCATTATTCCTCTAATTATTGCCTGCATCACACTTTCCCCTTTTTCATCCACAAAAAAATATCTGTCAGCGTCGCCATCAATTGAAATGCCTAAATCCGCTTTGTGTTCCAAGACCGCATCTTGCAAATATTTTAGATTTTCTTCTTTCATCGGATCAGCTTCGTGTACCGGAAAAGATCCGTCCAACTCAAAATTTAATTTAACCAATTCGCAAGGCAATCCCTTAAACATTTCTTGAACATCAATTGATCCCATAGCATTAGCCGCGTCAATAACTATTTTCAATGGTTTTATTTTAGAGAGATCGACATTCCATTCATTTAATTCAACTTTTACCGCGTCTTGAATAACATTTTCCTTTTTTGAAATTATCCCTTTTTCTTTTACATCCTTAAACTCATTTTTCTCGACCATGTCTCTAATTTCCATAATTCCCGTATCACCGCTTATTGGAACTGCGCCCCTTCTTACCATTTTAAAACCATTCCATTCTTTTGGATTATGTGATGCGGAAACTTGTAACCCCCCATCATATCCATAATAAGCAACGGCAAAATAAAAAGTCGGGGTTGTGGCTAAGCCAATATCTACAACATTTATTCCGGAGTCTATCAAGCCTTGAATCACTTTTTCTTTCAATTGAGGTGTCGAAAGTCTCATGTCGCTACCAACAACTATTTGAAGTTTCTTGCCTAGATTTTCACTTTGAACAAGTTCTGCATAAGCTCTTCCAACTCTATAAGCAATATCTTCATCAATAGTTTCCGGATATTTACCTCTTATATCGTATGCTTTAAAAATTGATGAATCAAACATAATAAAAATGGTTATTATTTATTTTGACTTTAGCTTTTTTTTATTATACAATACTATAAAGCTTTAAATAATTTTAAACTAATAAACAGTAATTTGCAACTTGCGTCAAAATGTCTCTATGTTGTCGCACGTTGTTCGTTGCTCGTTATTAATATGATGTATTTTATTATCCTAATTATCGCCATTCCTGCCATAATCATTATTTGGGCTATTTTGGTTTACAATGCCCTTATTACCCTAAAAAACAGAACAGACGAAGCTTGGTCAGATATTGATGTCCAATTAAAAAGACGCTACGACTTGATACCCAATTTAATGGAAACAGTCAAGGGTTACGCCAGTCATGAAAGCGGTGTCTTTGAAGCCGTCACTAAGGCAAGGACTATGGCTATGCAAGCCGAACAAGGCGGAATCCCTACCGAAATCGGTAAAGCGGAAAATGTCTTGACCGGAACATTAAAGAGCCTATTTGCAGTTGCGGAAAATTATCCAGACCTTAAAGCTTCGCAAAACTTTCTTCAAATGCAAGACGAGCTTTCGGACACGGAAAATAAAATTCAGGCCTCTCGCCGATTCTATAACGGCAATGTCCGCGACTTTAATATTAAAATCCAAACATTCCCCAGTAATATAATCGCCGGCATTTTTAAATTTGCCAATCGAGGATTTTTTGAGATAGAAAATAAGGAGGAAAGAGAGAACGTAAAAGTGCGGTTCTAATCACTGAGCTAATCAAAGCAAATATTCGCATATTTTTCGCGTAAATTCGCTTATTATTTGTGTATAATCAAATTACTGCCAATAAAAGAAAATCTATTTTATTAGTAGGTATTTTTGTTGTATTTATTGCTCTTTTGGGCTGGCTCTTGGGAGAAGCTGGGGGCTATGGATATGGCGGACTTATTGTCGCGGGAGGTATTTCCTTAGTCATGGCTCTTTTTAGCTATTATGGCGGGGACAAGGTCGCTCTTATCACTTCCGGAGCCAAGGGACCGCTTAAAAAAGAAGAAAACCCTTATATCTATCGCCTAGTAGAAAATTTATGCATTACCTCCGGCCTACCAATGCCAAAAATTTATATTATTCCTGATCCCGCGCCAAATGCTTTTGCCACAGGTCGAGATCCAAAGCACTCCTCTATCGCCCTCACAACCGGATTGATTGAGAGTTTAGAAAACGAGGAATTGGAAGGCGTAATCGCTCACGAACTTTCTCATATTAAAAATTATGACATTAGGTTAATGATGATCGTCATTGTTTTAGTTGGAACCGTTGCTCTTCTTTCAGATTGGTTTTTGAGATTTCGCCTTTTTGGTGGCGGAAGAGATAATGACAATAATCAAATAAACAAGATTCTTATTATCATTGGCATTATCTTAGCTATTCTCTCCCCGCTCATTGCTCAGCTTATAAAATTAGCTGTTTCCAGAAAAAGAGAATTTTTGGCCGATGCGGATGGTTCGCTTCTAACTCGCTACCCCGAAGGATTAGCCAGAGCTTTGGAAAAAATATCAAACTACAAAACGCCTCTCAAAAAAGCGAATAATGCCGTAGCCCATTTATATATTTCCAGTCCTTTTGGCGCAAAAACTAAAAATTCAATACATAATTTATTTTCCACTCATCCGCCGATTGAAGAACGAATCGCTTTGTTGAGAAAAATGGCTTAAAAAATAAAAACTGATTTTAATTTAACGCAAGACTTACCTATTTTTGTCATTCTGAACGCAGTGAAGGATCTCGCCCCGCAATTGCGGGGCGCATAACGGGAGATTCTTCGCTTCGCTCAGAATGACGCGGGGAACACCAATGGAAAATCTTTCAACTGGACAAAATAATTTAGGGCAAAATCAAGAGGGATCTTCGTGGCAACCGGGGAGCTATAATAGCGGAATGCCACCGTTGCCACAACCACCCCCCGAAGACAGAGAAGAGATAGAGGAAGATGAAGAAGAGGAAGAGGAAGGAGAAGATGATGAAGAAGGGAGGGAAGAAGAAAGCGTCATCGGTCTGATGGCAAAAATTCGACGGGAAAACCAAAAAAAATCCGAGTCTGAAAATCCTGATGAAAAAAATTCTGAAGAAGAAAAGGAAGACGACGAAAAAAAATTAGGGGCAATAGATGCTCTAAAAAAAGGAATTAACGAAGCGGAAGACGCGGCGCGCAAAGCAACAGGAAAAGCCCTAGCAGAATCGTGGATTAGCCTATGGACATTCACAAGTTATGGACTTACTATTTTCTACATAAACTTTCATTATGTGATGGCCTATCTTGGCGGACCATTTTCTAGATATTTTCCCAAAGCCGGGGAATGGCTCGTCGACCTAGTTCCGGGAGTAAAGGAGGCTCTTCCTGGTCAATTAAAAAAATCTGTTGAAAAAAGGGTTCAAGCAACTATGGAACCTTTTGAGATCGGCCTTACGGTACTTATAAATGTAGTGATTGTAGTAGCAGTTTTTGGCATTCTTTTTATGGGCTATATCCTAGTTACAGAATCACCGGCATCTTTAATGTACAAAGCTGTCGTAGGGGCTGTTAAAAACTCTGTTGAATAATAAATTATTTATATTTATGAATTTTAACTGGAAAAAAATCCTCGCAGTTATTGGATTTACTGTCGCGACAATCGGACTTGCCTATTTACTTTATTTTCTTTTTTTCAAACCTGCGCCTGAAGTAATAATTCCCGAAACGCCCGAGGAAACTGTTAGTGGACAACTGCCTTCGGCCGGAAAAGGTGTTCAAAAGCCGACAGAGGAAACGACTCCATCTGAGACTTTTTTACCTGTTTCCGGTCCAATTCTTCGCCCGCCGGCTCCCCTACCCGCGCAAGTCTCGGAAATTGCTCAAGGCGGATCTACTTGGGCCGCAACTTTAACCCAAAAACCGGCAAAAGCCGTAACTCTGTCAGAAGATGGACAAAATTTACAATATTATGATAAATCCGAAGGAAAATTTTATAGAATCACGCCCGACGGAAAAACAACAATACTTTCTGATAAAATTTTTAAAGACGTGGACAAAGTTAATTGGGCGCCAAATGCGAATAAAGCAGTTTTGGAATTTCCCGACGGCTCAAATGTTGTTTTTGATTTTGCCACTCAAAAACAAATAACTCTTCCCAAGCACTGGGAGAAATTTGATTTCTCGCCTGATAGTACACAAATCTCGGGAATTAGTATGGGAGTTTCTCCGGACAATCGTTGGCTCTTTACCGCCAATGCCGATGGTACTAATGCCCAAACGATTGAACCGGTTGGAGAAAATGGGGATAAGGTAAAAGTATCTTGGTCGCCGAATAACCAAATAATCGCTACTTCCCGTACGGGTGAAGCGCAAGGTTTTGATCGCCAAATGATTTTAATGGTTGGTAAAAACGGAGAAAATTATAAAGGCTTGATGGTGGAAGGCTGGGGTTTTGATTATAAATGGTCGCCGACCGGAAAAAATATTCTTTACAATGTTTATAATAGCGCTTCGGACTATAAACCCCTGCTTTGGATTTCAGGAGCTCAAGGAGATAATATTGGTGAAGGAAGAAAAAGTTTGGGGATAAATACTTGGGCGGAAAAATGCGATTATTCTGATGAAAATACTATTTATTGCGCCGTTCCTCAAAATTTAGAGCGTGGCGCCGGCATGGCTCCCTCCCTTTCAAATTATACTCCTGATATTTTTTATAAAATTGATTTAAAGACTGGTCTAAAATCAGTAATTGCCACTCCTTACCCAAATAAAACTGCCGAATCTCTCACTGTCTCCCCTGACGGACAATATTTATTTTTTACTGATAAGGGAAGCGGACAGTTGAATAGAATTAGATTAAGGTAATACCAGTTTTGCTCTGTCATTCCCGCGCAGGCGGGAATCCACTCTTACAAATACAGAAAATAGTTTCCTACCCACACGGGAATGACAAAAAATATGACTTTTAAAATAAAAAAATATCCCCAAAAAATCTTTCTTGTTGCCACCTTCAGCCTTATTTTTTTCTCTTCGTTTTTTGTAGATATTGCTCTAGCCGAAGTAACTTGTTGCGGATGTTCTGGTGATCTCGGATGGGATCCGGCTACTGGAATGGAAATGCATACGGGAAGAGCAACCACGGAATTTGTTTGTGCGGAAAATTCTCCAGAGTGTGCAACAATATGCAGTAGGAGAGACGAATCTTATAGACCAATAGAAAGAGTAAGAGCCACGGGAGAAGTCGTGACATGTTGTTTGTGCAGTGATGATGTTACAAAAATATGCAATCCTGTCAACCAAACTTGTAATATTCTATGTGGAGATCATGGGTTTAGGTCTGGTAGCGGTCTATGGAAAAGAGAACCAGGTGACCAAATTAGACCCGCTGCAACCGAAACCACCAAAGACGAAACATCTAAGGTAGAACTAATGCCCCCCAATCTTAATATAGATATTCCCGGATCCGGTAGCCTTTTTGG
>MFGA01000017.1 GCA_001778095.1 Candidatus Falkowbacteria bacterium RIFOXYA2_FULL_38_12 | reverse complement strand
TGTATTCATCCGTGAGTTTGGCTAAAGAAATTTCCGAGATATTCATTTCTTCTTTTTCAATCAAACGCAAAAGCAGATCAAGGGGTCCCTCAAATTTTTCTGTTTTAATGGTAAACATGATAATAATTTTTAATTTTTGAATTTTTAATTTTATAAATAATTTTCTAATGTTTTAATGTTTGAAACTTGGACAAATGTTGGTCTCTACTGCGGAGTCCTGCCTTTAGGCGGAGACAAGACGGGAATTCAGGCTTTAGTCTGTAGACATTGCACCCTAAAGGGTGAACTCCGAAGAAAGAAGTCTCGCCCTAAAGGGACGGACTCCACGCTCAAGTTTAAAAATTACAAAATTAAAAATTATAAAATTTTACTTTTTCTTCCCAATATCCCCCATTATTCCCTTTGTCGCTTTCAAAAAATTCTTCGCCGTCATTTCAAATGAATCCCGATAAGTTCCCGCGCCGGCGATAATTTTCTTTGATTTTAATAATAATTTATCAAGATAAACCGGAATTTTATAAATTTCCCCAAAAGAAGTAATCGCGCCCGGCTTTACTTTGAAAATCTTTTGCATGATATTTTCTTTGGCGATCTCAACTTTTTTCGCTTTCAAAATTTTCTTTAACTTTTGAAAATCCAAATTTCTTGATGCCGGTAAAACAGCCAGGATATAATTTTTGTCCGCTTTTACAACTAATGTCTTGGCAATATTACTAAGTTTTGTTTTTAACGTTTGAGCGGCATCATAAGCAGTATAAACTTTTTTATGACCAATTATTTTGTGCGCGATTTTATTTTTTTCTAAATAGTTTAAGACTTTTTTGGGGATAGGCATATAATTTTTATTAATTATCTTTTTATTACTTATTTTTCCCTATTTTTGACATAAAATCTGATAAACTCTAAATTCTAATCACTAAATCCTAAACAAATTCTAATTTTCTAATGTTCAAACATTTTAAACCAACCACCTTGATTCGTCATCCCGAGCTTGTCGATCGCGTGTCGCTAAAGCTTCAGCGAGTGGCGCAGGGATCTCACGCCGTGGTTAAAGAAGTATTATGGGATTTCTCCCCCGCCACGGCGGGGTCGAAATGACAGAAATAGTTTTTGATTTTGTATTTGTTTAGACTACGTACGAGGCACGGGTTCATTCAAGCGCTCAGTAAACAATTATCTTTAGAGATTATTGCTCCGCCGAGTTATGGAATTAACCTAAGCCTTGTACGTGGTAGAGTTTAGGATTTCGGATTTAGAGTTTTATTTTGTTAATACTTCCTTCAGCACCTCATCCATTTTTTCCACAAATATAAATTTCAGATCTTTTCTGATATTTTTGGGGATTTCTTCCAGATCTTTTTTATTATCTTTCGGCAAAATTATTGTTTTTACTCCTGCCCGATGAGCCGCTAAAACTTTTCCTTTCACTCCCCCGATTTCAAGAACTCGCCCGCGTAAAGTTATTTCCCCGGTCATTCCAATGTTTATTTTTACCGGCCTATCCGTCAAAACCGAAGCAATCGCCGTTGTAATCGCCACCCCAGCCGATGGTCCGTCTTTTGGCGTC
Organism: Candidatus Falkowbacteria bacterium RIFOXYA2_FULL_38_12; assembly: GCA_001778095.1. Classification (GTDB taxonomy): domain Bacteria; phylum Patescibacteriota; class Patescibacteriia; order XYB2-FULL-38-15; family XYB2-FULL-38-15; genus XYB2-FULL-38-15. Next base: position 27,637 of record MFGA01000017.1, on the reverse strand, counting down.
GCTCCGGCCGGAACGTGGATATGAATATCGGAATCTTTATAAAATTTATCGCTAACGCCAAGCGCCTTTGCCCGCGATCTAACATAAGTATAAGCCGCTTTGGCTGATTCCTGCATCACTTTACCCAAGTGGCCGGTCAAAATCAATTGACCCTTACCGGGCATTTTGGTCGCCTCTATCAAAAGTATTTCTCCACCGACTTCCGTCCAAGCAAGCCCGGTCACTACCCCGACCTCGTTTTTCTTTTCGGCAATGGTCGCGTGATATTTTTCCGGTCCTAGATATTTTGAAATGTCCGAGGCGTTAATTTTATAATTTTCTTTATCATTATTTTCCGCTATTTTTCTCGCTACTTTTCGACAAATCGCCGCTATATTTCTTTCCAGCTCGCGCACTCCGGCTTCTCTTGTATATTCTCTTATGATTTTTCTTATTGCCGATTCTTCTATAAATAATTTTTTACTATCCAAGCCGTGTTCTTTCAATTGTTTTGAAACTAAAAAATTTTTAGCGATTTTAAATTTTTCTTCTTCAATATATCCGGAAAATTCTATCACTTCCATTCTATCCCTAAGCGCCGGAGGAATCGTGTCTAGATTATTGGCAGTGGTAATAAACATTGTATCCGAAAGATCAAATGGCGCCTCCAAATAATGATCGGAAAAGGCGTTGTTTTGCTCCAGATCTAACGCCTCCAGGAGCGCTGAAGACGGATCACCTCTAAAATCCGCTCCGATTTTATCAATTTCATCAAGCATAAAAACCGGATTCTTTGTTTTCACCGAATTTATTCCCTCTATGATCCTGCCCGGCATTGCCCCGACATAAGTCCGCCTGTGCCCTCTTATTTCCGCCTCGTCATGTATTCCACCCAAAGACATTCTGAAAAATTTTCTGCCCAGCGACTTCGCGATTGATTTGCCGATGGATGTTTTCCCCGTGCCCGGCGGACCGACAAAACATAAAATCGGCCCTTTTATTTTTCCCACCAATTTTTGAACTGCCAAATATTCCAAAACTCTTTCTTTCACTTTTTCCAATCCATAATGATCTTCGTCTAAAATATTTTTCGCTTTTTTAATATCAACCTTGTCTTCGCTCTTTACCTGCCAAGGCAAAGAAATGAGGCAATCTAAATAAGTCCTAATATACGAAATTTCTGGGCTAAACGATGGCATTTTTTCCAATCTTCCCAATTCCTTTAACGCCTTTTCTCTTACCTCTTCGGGCATGCCCGCCTTTTCGATCTTATTTCTTAATTCTTCTACTTCGCTTATCCCCCCAATAACTCCCAGCTCCTTCTCAATGGTTTTCAATTGCTCGCGCAAAAACATCTCTTTTTCCATTTTTCCCAATTCTTTTCCTGTTTCGTTTTGAATTTTATGCGCCATTTTCAAAACGTTCAACTGGCGAGAAATAGCCTCGGATAATTTTTGCAATTTTTCTTCAATATTTGTCGCCTCAAGGATTGCCTGTTTTTCCAAAACGCTAAAATCGAGATTTATGGTCATGAGATCGGCCAGTTCCCAAGGATCGGTAATATTTAAAATAACCAAAAGAACGTCAAACGGCACAGTCGCCCCGAGAGCAATGCATTCTTTAAATTGGTTGATTAAGCTGTAAGTAATTGCTTGCAGTTTTTCTGTTTTTTTCAAAAGTGGCTCCGGCAACAAATTAATTTTCACCTTTAAAAACAGATCGTCTTTCAAAAATTGTTCTATCTTCGCGCGCGCGATTCCTTCCACGACAATTTTTACCGAACCGTCGGGTTGTTTGGCGGTCTCTCTTACTTTTGCCAAAACTCCAACTTGATACAAATCGTCCCGACTCACCTCGCTTTTTTTATCTTCCTTTTGGGAAACGCAAAAAATTACTCGATTATGTTGCATAGAATAATCAAGAGCGCGCAAAGACTTTTCCCTCTTTATCATGAGAGTAATCGCCACGTGCGGAAAAATAACCACGTCAATCAACGGAATAACGGCAATATCTTTTTTTGTTTGGCTGTCTATTGTTCCTTTTAAATTTTCTGCTTCCATAGATTAGATTAAAGATTTAAGATTACAGATTAAAGATTTAAAATTACTTTCTTCTTTAATCTTTAACCTTAAACCTGAAATCTACTTTAACGGCAACTCTGTTTGTCTTCCCTGTAAATTTTGTGCTACCTTTTTGCCCTTAGCCGTGAGCTTCACTTCTTTTATAAACCATTTTTTTGCTGTCCTAATCCCATAGCCGAAAAGAAGCCCCCGATCCATCAATCGTTCTAGCGACTTTGTAATAATATTCACTCTATTCCTCCTCTTTTGGCCCTTTTTCATCTTTTTTGTAGTATTCCAAAAGCTTACTACGGTTAAATTTTCCATTTTCACTGTAGATTTGAAGTAAAATATATTTTTGAAGATCGGATAATTTCATAGCCAAATCCCCCTCTTTTCACTAATATCTTAGCAAAAAAACGCTTTATTGCCCAGCCAGACTAGAATAAACTAAATAAATAAGCTGTAAACAAAAAAGATGGCCGTAAAACCATCCTCTTAAATCTTTTATATCTATTTCTTTTGTTTTAATATTATAATCAATTTTACTGCCCATCAAAAGTTTATTTTTCTAAATCAGCTTTTATTATTTTAACTAATTCCGGAGAAAGATGGTCAAAAACTCCTCTTTTCGTCCTATACTTTTTAACCGGGTAGGTTTCGCGAAATTTTCCCACTCTTTTTCCAACAGTCTCCCACTCAACACCAATCATATCCGCTAAAGCGCTCACCGTTAACCATCCCTCGGGAGCTTCTTCTTGTTTATTAATCTCTTTTTCAACCAGATCAGCTAGTTCTTGGCTTAAATAGATCACTCTATTTCTTCCCTTATATTTTATCCAATCTGAATGCTCCGCGCTCAACAAAGTGGCCAATCTTATTATGGTCTCACGATCAACACCAAGCCTAGAGACAAGCGTAGGTATTGTAACCAATTTTCTAAAAGTATCTTCAACTAAGCTATCTCCCGATTCTTTCATTGCAACATCCACCAACCAAGGTGATATAAATTCTCGAGGTCTTCCCCTAAAATATGCCTTCTTAAAACATTCTAAATGCACAGATCTCTTGCTTTCTAACAATTCATTGAATTCCTCATGATTGGTTTTAATTTTTTCTCTTAACCCCTTCTTTGTTAGCCACCCTTTTTTTATTAATTCTTTAGCCTCTTCCTCTAATTTATTTTGTTCAATAATTTCACTTTCTATCATTATCTGCAATTTTGGAGAAATGTGTGGACGATTATGCCCGGTTCTAGCCTTATATATAAGAAAATCATCTTTTCCTTTATTTGCACGAACCATCCCCTCTATCCTCCCATTACTAACCCCTAATTTATCGGCTAATTCTCCAACCGTTATCCATCCGTCTGGTGCTTCTTCAACATTTGCTCTTTTTCTCTCTTCCCCCGCAACTTTTTCGAGTTTCTGCTCTTCCCCATCTTCTTCCCTACTTTCTTGCTTGGGGATAGGATTAGCTATTAATTCTTTGATTTTTCTCTTCCATCTTTCTGCGATTTTTTCTCCCTCACCCTTTAAATCACGGAGATATCTTCGATATCTTATTCTGTCACCCATTTTTTTCAAATCTTCTTTGGAGTATTTTTGTGCGAATTCTTGGCCAAATTTTATTAATTCTTCTCTATTCATTTCGACAAAAACTTTGTAATCTTTTTCGCTTCTGGCACCATCGCTATCGTGGAAATAGACAAATGTAGCATTTTCCGTTTCATTACTTACTAAAACTATTCTTTCTAATTCCGGAATGACAAAAACCTGATAGCTAACACTTCTCATCATTCCCGGATCGTTTTTACCATTAATTAAAATATAATTTTTATCTAGCTCATGCAACACTTCCATTAAATACTGCGATCGGGGAATTGTTCCTTTTTCCTCCATACCTTCTCCGCTTCCGGTAATTATTTCTCCTTCATCGGGCGGAATAAGAATATGTAGTGATTGAAAAAAATGTTGTGGAAATTTTAATCTTGGATTTTGAGCAACTAAGCTATCAGTAAATCCTTCAACACTAAACTGTAGTACTTTATTTTTTCCTTTCTTAGTTTCAGAAAAAAATTTTTCTGCGCCTTTGAACATAGCAACAATTTCTCTAAGTGGCATTCTCAAAGCGATCATCTCCTGAATTCTTTGACTAATTTCAGATCGCAGATTTTCTTGTTCTCCAATTGTTCTATCTCCTTCGTAATTCATAATAAAAATATTTTATTTAAAATTACTCAACAATCTTTATGTGAACATCTTTTAATACCTCTTTTGGCAATTCTGACGGCGCTCCCATCATCAGGTCGCGAGCGTCTGCTGTTTTTGGAAATGGGATAATCTCTCTAATATTCGGTTCGCCGGCTAAAAGCATTACTAGTCTATCAAATCCCAAGGCGAGCCCCCCATGAGGAGGTGCCCCATAACTAAAGGCTTCAAACATATGCCCAAATCTTTCTTCAGCCTCATCTTTTCCTACCCCTAAAATCCTAAAAATTTTTGATTGTAAATTTCTGTCGTGTATTCTAATACTCCCCCCTCCCACTTCATATCCATTTAGAGCAATATCATAAGCATATGCTTTAGCATCGAGGGGGTGTTCATCTAGCAAATTAAGATCTTCTTTTTGTGGCATAGTAAAAGGATGGTGTGAAGAATTTAATTTTTTGTCAGATTCTGACCATTCAAAAAGAGGAAAATCAACCACCCAGCAAAAAGCCAATTCATTAGGATTATCTTTATCCTCTCTCAAATCCGGCTTGTCGGTTTTGTATTTTTCCATTGCCTCTTGATACGTCAAAATCGGAAAAGGTATTTTTGTTATTGTTTTTTCCGGAGTTATTTTTTTAACTATTTCTATTATCATTTCCTCGGTCAGTTGCATTACATCTTCCTGCCCCACAAAAGACATCTCCATGTCAATTTGAGTAAATTCCGGCTGACGATCTCCCCGAGAATCTTCATCGCGAAAACATCGGGCCACCTGAAAATATTTTTCTATTCCGCCAACCATTAAAAGCTGTTTAAATTGTTGCGGAGATTGAGGGAGAACATAAAACTTTCCCGGCTGGACTCTCGAAGGAACAATATACTCGCGCGCTCCTTCCGGCGTCCCTTTTGTAAGATAGGGTGTTTCAATTTCAAAAAATCCCTTATCATTCAAAAAATTTCTGACTTCTCTTGTTATTTTACTTCTTAAAATAATATTATTTTTTACCCTCTCGCTTCTAATGTCTAGATAACGATATTTCATTCTCAATTCTTCATTAACAACTGAGGTATCTTTATCAATTTCAAACGGCAAAGTTTTTGCTTCGTTCAATATTTCCAGTTTTTTCACCAAAATCTCAACCGTTCCCGTGGCAATTTTAGGGTTAACCATTTTTTCCGGTCTTGCCTTTACTTCTCCTGTGATTGCCAAAACAAATTCCGAGCGCAACTTATTCGCCTCGGCGACAAGTTCAGGATCTTTTGAGGCGAAAACAACCTGAATCAACCCGGATGAATCACGAAGATCAATAAAAATAATTTTTCCCATATCACGGCGGGTATGAACCCAGCCCTTCAAAAGGACTTCCTCTCCTACTTTGTTAATGGTGTCTTTAATCAATGTACGCATAAATATAGTTAAAAGTTACAATTTAAAACTAAAAGCTGTTAGTAAATAACTTTAAACTTTTAACTGCAACTTTTCACTTTACATTTCTCACTTTTAACTTTTACGGCCTTAGCCGGTTAATCATTCTTGGGAATGGAATTGTTTCTCTTATGTGATGTATTCCGCACATCCAGCCAGTAAGCCTCTCTAGGCCATAGCCAAAACCGGAATGGGGTACCGAGCCATATTTTCTTAAATCCAAATACCATTCAAAATCTTCCAACGGCATTTTTTCTTCTTTCATTCTTTGGAGTAAAACTTCATAATTGTCCTCGCGCTCTGATCCGCCGATTATTTCTCCGTGTCCTTCAGTAGCAATTAAATCAGCGCCCAAAACTAAGTTTGGATTGGCTTCGTCTCGCTTCATGTAAAAAGCCTTGATCTCTTTCGGCCATTTTTCCACAAAAACCGGCACGTCCAAATCTTGCGTTAACAATGTCTCGTCGTCAGCGCCCAAATCATCGCCGTCCTTGATATCCGAACCCAAAGATTGCGCTTTTTTTATGGCATCATGATAAGTCATTCTGATAAACGGCTCTTTTATTTTTTCCAGCTTACTTGTGTCTCTTTCTAAAATTTCCAGCTCTTTTTTATTATTTTCCAAAACTCTTTTTACAACATGGCAGATTAACTCTTCCTGAATCTTCATGTTTTCTTCATGGTGAACAAAAGCGGCCTCGGCATCCATCATCCAAAACTCGGTTAAATGCCGGCGAGTCTTGGATTTTTCCGCTCGAAATGTTGGACCAAAATCAAAACATCGGCCAAAACTGAAAATAGCCGCTTCCAGATAAAGCTGCCCAGATTGAGAAAGATAAGCCTTACCTAAATCAAAATACGGAACTTCAAATAAAGTCGTTGTCCCCTCGCACGCTGTTGGCGTTAAAATCGGTGTATCAATTTTTATAAAACCGTTTTGATTAAAATATTCGTAAGTCGCGTTGATCACTGTATTTCTAATACGCAAAGCCGCCCATTGTTTTCCCGAACGAAGCCACAAATGGCGTTGGTCCAGCAAAAAATCCGGCCCATGCTCTTTTTTCCCAATCGGATACTCTTCGGCAATTTGGATTAAATTTATATTCTTAACTTGCAATTCATATTCTTCTTTTTTGGGATGCTTGCTGACTTTTCCGGTTAGCTCCACTGAAGTCTCTATCGTAATCTTCTCGCAAAGTCCCCAAATCTCCGGCGATACTTCTTTTTTGGAAACAATCGCCTGGATAAACCCCGAGCCGTCTCTAAGTTGCAAAAAAGCGATACTCCCCGAAGATCGCAAATTAAAAACCCAGCCCCGAAGAGTGATTTCTTGGTCTAAATAAGCGGAAATATCCTTTAATAATACCTTTTCCATATTGTTAAATTATAGTTTAAATGGCTATTTTAGGCAATCCTTAGTATAAGCCAAATACACTTTTAAAATTTTTAGCATTAATACAAAAAAGACGGAAAATTTTATCCCGCCTTTTTATGTAAAAATATTACAATACCCTATTTAGTTTCCTTTGACCAATTCTTTTGGTAGCGTTCCTTTTGCAATTGCGTAATTTCTTTTTTTAGTTCTTCTATTTCTTTACCCCTATCGTCAACAGTCTTATAATCTTTACTTCTATTTTTCCAGGCCTCTTCAAATTCTTCACATAAATCCAACATCTTAATTCTCAAATTCTTCTCTCTCTCGTCCATCTCCACATACTCTACAAAAAAATTATAATATCCCTTTCCTCCGCCAAAAAGTTCCCTTTTTGTCGAAGAGGCATATCTATCCCATGTCGCATTATTTTTTACGACCACTCCTCTTTCTAAAGAAGCAACTCCTTCGCTAAAACCGCTAGCTCCATTTGGCGTTGACCAACTCTCTGAATAAGAAGCCACAGCTCTGGGAGCTGATTCAACAATTTCCCTCGGCACTTTTTCCCATTGCCCTCCAGCGTCAATTTCTAATTTTTTCGCTAATTCTTTAGCTTGCACTGTGTTTGCGTCTACACTCTTCTTTTCTTCGACCTCCACTATTTCTCCTCTTTCTTTTTCCAATATTTCATCCTCTATTCCCCTCATGTCTTTTTCTCTGTCCATAGATTTTTATAAACCGACATTACAAAAAATTAATACTATTTTAATATAATATCGACCTATTGATTAATAATTAATTAATGTACGTTTCTTCTATTTTACCCCCCCCAGCAAACTGTCAATTTAAACTTATCCACATACCCTGACCATCTTCCTCACCCACGCCTCACTCCTCAATTCTCTGTCCTTATGGGCGGATAAAAAAGTATTTATGATCTTAATAACTTCAATAATTTGGGGCTTGCTTATTTTTAATATTAATAATTTTTGAAAATCACTTTTGGCGACAAATCTCAAAATTTTTATGGCTGAAGTGGATATTTGAATATCCCTCATCTCTTGTTCATTGCGTCTTACTTTGTGGCAATCTTCACAAACAAGCCCGCCCAAAATCGGATTGAAAAAATTTTTATTTGGCTTTATTTTATTTTTACATTTTACACAATAAAATAATTCCGGGGAAAATCCTAAAACTATAAGAAGCTTTAAGATAAAAAATTTCGTTATTCCGTAAAAAAATAAAACATTCTTTTTGTCTGTTTCTTCAAAAATGGTAAATAATTCTTTTATTAAGGCAAATGTTTTTTTGTCCGACTGACCGGTTCTCGTAAAAATATCAACTATCTCCGCGCAATAACTGCATAAAACAACTTTTACCAGATCTTTTTTTATTTTTAAAAAATTATTTTCCGTTTCCGCTCCGGCGATTTGAAAATAGTTCCGCCCGGAAGCAAACATAAAATTTATCACGGAAAAATAATCCAAATGACCAGCCATTTTGCTTTTTATTTTTCTCGCCCCTCGACAGACTGCTTCAATTTTTCCCAAATCTTCCGTATAAATAACAAAAAGACGATCGTTCTCGCGAAAGTCTCTTTTTTGTAAAATTATTCCTTTTGTTTGGCGCGTCATTTTTAATCAACCACGTCCGAAACACAGGTTCATTAACGACTCAGTAAACTAACAATCTTTTAAAGATTATTGCTCCGCCGAGCGAGTTGATTAACCTAAGCTTTGGATGTGGTCAAAGTAGCTTTGCAGAATAAACATTGCCGAGACGGCATCGCGCTCTTTTCTTCCCCTTCTCGCTCCATCCAGCTTATCTACCATCTTGCTTGTCATCCGTTCGTCTTCTGTCTCAATCGGAATGGCGATATTGTTTTTTAAATAATCAATAAAGTCCAAAACTTCTTTGGCTTCCATCCCCTCTTTTGAGCCTAAAGTTAGTGGTAAGCCGATAATAATTTTTTCTATCTCGTTTTCCTCGCAAACATCTTTGATCTTTTTTAAAACTGATTCTCGTTTATCATTTTCCACAATAAGAAAAGGCGAAGCGATTTTTGTTTCCAAATCGCCCGTAGCCAAACCTATTCTTTTTTCTCCGTAGTCAATGCCGAGAAGCATAGATCACTAAAATTTATTTTGTCAACACCTCATATCCCTCTTTTGTCACTAAAATCGTATGTTCAAAATGAGCAGAAATTTTTCCATCGGCCGTAACCACTGTCCACTCATCATCCTTTGTTTTAACCCTCGCCCCGCCGGCGCAGACCATTGGCTCAATACAAATCGTCATTCCTTCAATAAGGGGCGTCGCTTTCCATGAAGAATCAAAAAAATTAGGAATCCGCGGAGCTTCATGTACTTTATGACCGACGCCGTGCCCAACCAAATCGCGAACAACCGAAAAACCTTCTTTTTCGGCAGTTTTTTGTACCGCCTTGCTTATGTCATGAATAAAATTACCATGTTTTACTTTAGCTATTCCCGCCCAGAGCGATTCCTCGGTCACCTTCATTATTCTTTCCGCTTCCTCGCTTATTTTCCCAACTCCGACCGTGATTGCCGCATCAACAAAAAGACCATCATCTCCGGAAGGATATTTTAATCCCAAATCCAAACAAATTATGTCTCCTTCTTTTAAAACTCTTGATGGCAAGGCCGGGGCATGAACCACTTCTTCATTTATTGAAGCGCAAAGCGTGGTCGGAAACGGAGTGTCTCCCGGCGAAGGACAATAATTTCTAAATGATGGTATGGCCTCATGTTCGGCAATTAACTTTTCGGCCAAACTGTTAAGCTCACCCGTTGTAATTCCCGGGCGAACGGCATCTTTAAGCGCGCTCAAAACCAAAGCGAGAATTTTTCCGCCCTGTCGCATTAATTCAATTTCCGCGCTATTTTTGATTATTACTTGTCCCATAAATTATTTTTCTATTGCTTTACAAATATCCTCAAAAACTTTTTCTATTGATTGTGCCCCGTCAACTTTAACCACTTTGCCTTTTTCTTTATAAAAATTCAAAACCGGCTTCGTCTCTTTGCGATAAATATTTAATCTTTTTTGGATCGCTTCCGGCTTATCGTCTTCGCGTAAAATAAGCGCCCCGTCGCAACTGTCGCAAATTGATTCTTGTTTGGACGGTTTCACCGTCAAACTGTAGATCGCTCCGCATTTTGAACAAATTCTTCTGTCCGACAACCTTCTTTTAACTTCTTCGTCGCCAATCTCAAGTTCAAAAACATGAGTCAGTCCGTTTTCTTTTTCCAACTCGTTTGACTGCGCTATATTCCTTGGGAAACCATCCAAGATAAAACCATTTTTATATTTCTCGCCACAAAGCTCGCGAAGAACAATCTTAACAGTAATTTCATCCGGGACCAGTTTTCCATCTTTTATCAAAGAAGAAACCAATTTTCCCAAATCAGTCTCATTTTTTATTTCTTTTCTGAAAATATCTCCGGTAGCCAGAATCGGCAAATTATATTTTTCGGAAAGCATCTTCGCCTGTGTCCCCTTCCCTGAACCCTGTGAACCGAATAGGGCGATTTTAAAAATATTCATATAAATTTATTTTAAAACCCACACTAGTTCAGTGTGGGAGAGTATTCATTCGGTAATCTTTTTAATCTTTCGTAATCAACCGTTGATAATTTATGATCTTTAACAAGTTTGTATAGTTCTGGCAAAACGTTATCTTTAAAATTCTGACAAGTCAATCCATGACCGTTTCCATAACTTAAATGTTTCATGATAATTTCTTTAACCAACTTTCTTTCTTTTTCATCAAGCGTATCTATTCTAAAAAGAGCGTGGTCAACCTGACCGGAATTGGTAAAAAGATAGTAGCTTTTTTGACCTTTACTTTTATCTTTTTTGGCAGGAAAAATATAATCCAATAAACTCATTGGTAAAATTATATTTAATTTTTATAACCCTTCGTACTCTCTCATTGTCAATTGAGAGTCAATTTGTCTGATTGTTTCTATAATAACCGAAACGACGATTAAAATACTTGTTCCGCCGAAAGTCAAAACCTGAACTCCGGTTGCTTGTTGCAAAATCATCGGCAAAACCGCAATCATTGCCAAAAACAAAGCTCCGGCCAAAATAATTCTCGTTGTGGTTTTGGATAGATAGTCGGCAGTTGAAGCTCCCGGCCTGATTCCCGGAATAAATCCGCCTTGTTTTTGCAAATTATCGGCGATCTGTTTTGGATGAAAAATAACCGCCGTATAAAAATAAGTAAAGCCAAAAACCAAAATAAAATAAAATATCCCGTAAAACAGTTGATTGCGGAAAATATCTATCACCCACTGAGCCGCTCCGGCAACAAAGGCTGTCTTCGCGTTCACAAAAAACTGGGCGATCATCGAAGGAAAAAGAATAATGGAGATGGCAAAAATAATCGGAATAACTCCGGCCATATTTACGCGCAAAGGTAAATGAGTGGAAGTTCCACCGTACATTTTTGTCCCTCTAACTTGTTTGGCGTAAGAAACCGGAACTTGTCTTTGACCTTCAGTAATAATAACCACGCCGACAATAGTAATTATGGCAATAACCGCGAAGATAATAAAATTTAAAACTTGCGAAGCGTCAAAAACAACAACGGCTTTTTGCACCGCGCCCGGCAAGCTGGAAATAATTCCGGCAAAAATAAGGAGCGAAACACCATTACCGATTTTCTTTTCAGAAATAAGTTCGCCGATCCACATCAAAAACACGGTTCCCGCCGTAATCGTAATGATTGTGCTTACCATTCTCCAAATTGACGTATCTGTAATAATTGGATTGGCAGACTGGCGAAGCATTAAAATCATGCTGTAGGCTTGAAGAGCGGCCAAAGGAACAGTTAACAGCCTCATCCATTGATTCATTTTCTGTCGCCCGTACTCTTCTTTGGAAATTTCTTCCAATTGCGGGATGATCATTATTAAAAGCTGGAAGATAATGGAAGCGGTGATGTAAGGAGCGACGCCCAACATGACAATGGAAAAATTTTCCATACTTCCGCCGGAAAAAACGCTCAATAATCCCAGTATCTGATTTGATTCAAAAAAACTTTTCAAGTTTTCAATATTAACTCCCGGTACCGGAATATGCGCGGCAAAACGAAAAATTGCCAACATCCCTAAAATAAAAAGGACGCTTCTTCTCAAATCAGGAATTTTCCAAATTTGAATAAATTTTTGCCACATAAAATTAAAATTTTAATTCACCGCGTACAAGGCTTAGGTTAATCAACTCACCGCCCAGCGGATCAATAATTTTAAATATTTCGTTTACTGAGTCTTGGATGATTCTGCGCCTTGTATGTGGCCGCCCGCTTTTTCTATTTTTTCTTTCGCGCTTCCGGAAAAAGCAAGCCCGGAAAATATCAATTTTTTTGATATTTCCCCCGTTCCCAGAATCTTTACCCCGCCATCAATATAACTGGCTAATCCGATTTTTTTCAAAATCTGCGGGGTTATTTTATCTCCGTCTTTAAAATTTTTATCCAAATCTCCAACATTAACCACAGCCATCTTCGGATATGGACTCTTAAAACCGCGAACTTTGGGGACGCCCAAAAGCATCTGCTTCATTCCCTTTAATTTAAGACCTTTTCTTCCGCCGGAACGAGCGCGTTGTCCTTTTTGCCCCTTACCGCTATAAGTTCCGCCACTGGCCAAACCGCGTCCGATTCTTTTGCTCTTTTTTCTAGACTTAGGGAAAGATTTAATTGTGTGTAAAGTTAAAGACATATAGTATTAGACCTCTCGCATAATAACCTTTCTACTGCAATTTTAATCTTTTGGTAAATTTTGTGAAGAATCTTTTCGCCAATATAACCATATTGCCTCAAAGATTCTTCACAAAATTTCCTCAAAATCTAAAAATTTAGTGACGAAAATTATTATGCGGTAGGTCTATTTTCTTTTTTCCAATCTCAATTTTTTCAAAGCGTTGATTGTCGCTCGGCTGATATTAATTTTATTTTTTGATCCCAATATTTTTCCAATAACATTCGGCACTCCGGCTATTTCAAAAACGCTGCGCATAGCTCCGCCGGCTTTAATACCAGTACCTTTGGGAGCCGGTTTTAAAAGAACAACCGCCGCTCCGTATTTTTCCCTGATCTCATGAGGTATTGTCTCATTTCTAAGAGGAATTGTCATTAAATCCTTTTCCGCTTTCATCGCCGCCTTATTAATTGCTTTTGTCACATCATTTCCTTTGGCAACCGCTTGCCCAACCCTGCCTTTTCCATCTCCGACTATAACACAAGCGCGAAACTTCATTCTTTTTCCGCCCGAAGTAACTCTGGTAACGCGAGCTATTTCAAGAATTTTTTGTTCAAATTCTTTCGGTTTATCCGAAAAGCTTCTACCTTTATTTTTTTGTTGTTCTTTTTGAAACATATATTATTAAGTAACAAGTCTATCTTAAAATTTCAGACCGCCCTCTCTTGCTCCTTCGGCGACCGCTTTTATCCTACCGTGATATTTATATCCTCCGCGATCAAAAGTAACCGAATCAATACCGATCTCTTTGGCCTTTATTGCTATCAATTTGCCAACCGCGTAAGCAATGGCAATTTTCTTTCCTTGACCTTCAGCTTTTTCTTTTGCTGGAGTGGCTACTGTTCTTTTGCTTTTTCCAACTTTTTCTTTGCCTAAAACATGGTCGGAAACACTAGCTAATGTTTTGCCATTCTCGTCATCTATCAATTGGACAAAAACGTGTTTAATACTTCTTGAAACAGAAAGCCTCGGGCGCTCTTTTACGCCACTTATTTTCGCGCGCACGCGCAAATGCCTTACTAATCTTTTGGCTCCTTTTTTATTTTGTAAGTTATTCATATATATTATTTTGCTCCGGCCGCTTTAGCCGCTTTTCCAGCTTTTCTTTTTATAGTTTCATCGCTGTATTTAATACCTTTTCCTTTGTATGGTTCCGGCGGTTTCAACGCTCTAAGACTCGCTGCAATTTGCCCAACGAGTTGTTTATCCGGGCCGCTTATTGATATCGTATTTTTTTCAACTATGGCCGAAATATCTTTAGGAATTATGAAGTCAACCGGATGAGAAAAACCCAAATTTAAAGTAAGTTTATCTCCGTTCGCTTGAACTTTATATCCAACTCCGTTTATTTCCAATTTTTTTTGAAAACCAGTCGTCACTCCCAAAATCATATTTTTTATCAAGCTTCCGTAAAGACCCCATAAGGCCTTATCACTTTTGATATCCGGCTCTTTTACTGTAATATTTATTTCCTTATCATTCAATAAGACATTAACGTGCGGGTGAGTTTTTAATTTTAGCTCGCTCTTTGCGCCTTTCACAATAATAAAATCTTGGTCGATTTTTACTTCAACCCCGGCTGGAATTAAAATTGGTTTTTTTCCTATTCTAGACATAATGTTTTAAAAAATTTCACAAAGAATCTCTCCTCCGACCCCGGCTTGTCTCGCTTCCCTTTCCGTCATTAAGCCTTGAGAGGTGGAGATTATAGATATCCCCGAACCGCCCAAAACTTTTGGCAGTTTGTCTTTTGGAGCATAGACCCTTCTTCCCGGAGTACTGATTCTTTTTAAATTTCTAATTATCGGCATTCCTTCCGCGTTATATTTTAAAGAAACTTTGAATTTATTTTCCGCTTCTAAAAATTCGACATTGGAAACAAATCTTTCTCTTTTTAGTATTTCCGCAATTGCAAATTTTATCCTTGAAGAAGGAATAATAACATCAGATTTATTAGCCATGACGGCGTTTCTGATTCTTGTTAACATGTCTGATATTGGGTCCATCATATTTAAAATATTTATTCTCAATTTATTGTTGTTTTAGAAAATTTTTAGATCTTACCAGCTTGATTTCGTTACTCCGGGAACTTCCCCTCTATTGGCCAATTCTCTAAAACAAATCCTGCATAAATTAAAATCTCTCATATATCCCCTTCTTCTTCCACACAGGCAACATCTTCTCACTATCCTGGTTGTGAATTTTGATTTTTTTGTTGATTTCGAAATTTGAGCTTCAGTAGCCATAACTATTTTTGATTAATTTTGAAAAGGGAATCCAAAAAACTTTAACAACGCCAACCCCTTTTCTTTGTTCTTGGCGGTCGTTTTTATTGTTACCTGCAATCCGTGATTTTTTTCTATTTCCTCGGACTTAACTTCCGGAAAACTGATACTTTCTTTGAAACCTATTGAAATATTTCCATCTTTGTCCAAAAATTTCGGAGATATCCCGCGAAAATCCCTAACGCGAGGTAGTGTTATGTTAATAAACTTATCCAGAAAATCATACATTATTGTCCCGCGCAAAGTAACCACCATGCCGACTGGCATTCCTTGTCTTATTTTAAAATTAGAAATTGATTTTTTGGCCAAAGTCTTCACCGGCTTCTGTCCTGTAATTTTTTTCAAAGTTCCTTCAGCTACATCTAAAAATTTAGGATCTTGCAGTCCCTTGGAAAGACCGATATTAACAACTATTTTCTCCAATTTGGGAACTTCTAAATTATTAGTGTATCCAAAAGATTCCTTCATCTTGGCTATGATTTCTTCGCGATATTTTATTTTTAATCTTGGTTCGTTCGTCATATTTATATATTAGTCAATCACTTCTTTACATTTTTTACACACTCTGACCTTTTTTCCATCTTCTAAGATTTTATAACCAACTCTCGTCGGTTTACTGCATTTATTGCAAACAAGTAACAGGTTGGAAACACTCATTGGCGCCGGAAACTGTATGCGTTGTCCTTTTTCTCCCTGCCGGCGTGGGCGCACATGCTTCACCGTTAAATTCAACCCTTCAACCACGGCTTTATTTTTTGGAACTAAAACCTGGAGAAGCTTACCTTCTTTTCCTTTATCTTTTCCTGCGATTATCTTTACTTTGTCGCCTTTTTTTATTTTCATATTTTTATAAAACTTCTGGCGCTAATGAAATTATTTTCATAAAACCCTTATGGCGGAGTTCGCGAGCAACCGGCCCGAAAATTCTGGTTCCTTTCGGCTCTCTGGTTTTCTTATCAACAATAACGACCGCATTATCGTCAAACCTGATATATGTTCCGTCAGGGCGACGATTTTCTTTGTGAGTTCTAACTACAACAGCATGAAGAACATCGCTCTTTTTTACCATACCATGAGGAACCGCTTGCTTTACAACGCAAGTAATAATATCCCCTATTCTGGCATATCTTTTTTTGTATCCGCCTAAAACCCTAATACACTGGAGCTTTCTCGCTCCGGTATTGTCGGCTGATTTAAGCATTGTGCGATGTTGTATCATAATTTTGTAATTATCCTTTATTCTAGGCTATTACCGCTTCTTTTTTAGTCAATCTCCATCTCTTATCTTTACTCAACGGACGACATTCTTCAAAAACAACTGTGTCACCCAACTTACATTCGTTCTTTTCATCATGAACTTTATATTTTTTGGTTGAATGATATCTTTTCCCGTATTTGGGGTGCACAACAATTCTGTCAACGCTAACCACAACAGTCTTATCCATTTTTACGGATACTGCGACCCCCTTGAATTTTCTTTTGTTTTTAATTTTTTCCGACATACTTAATTATATTAGACCCCCTGAACAATAATCCTTTCTACTGCAACTAGTAATTTTGGCTGCGACTTTGCAAAAATTATTCAACGTATACTTCTGTATATGCTTCATAATTTTTGCTTCGTCTCGCCTAAAATTACTGTGTTTCGTGACGAAAGATTATTGTTCAGTAGGTCTATTTCGTTCATTTTTTAACGTCAATATATTCGCGATTAATTTTTTAATTTCTCTCACCTCTCTTATATTTTTAAGTTGGCGCGAAAAAATTTTAAAATTCATCGTTTGCAAATCTTCTTTCGCCTTTGCGAGTATTACTGCAAGTTCTTTGTCTTCTTTTGTTTTTAATTCTTCAAACTTCATATTATTTGGCGATAAAAGTTGTCTTAACAGGCAATTTATGCGAAGCAAGTTTCATTGCTTCTTTAGCCGTACTTTCGTTAATACCATCTATTTCAAATATGACTGTTCCCGGTTTAATCGGAGCGACATAATGATCGGGAGCGCCTTTTCCTCCGCCCATAGGAATTTCCGAACCTTTTTTCGTTACCGGTTTGTCCGGAAATATTCTTATCCAAATCTTTCCACCCTTTCTTAAATATCTGACAAGAACTCTTCTTGTCGCTTCAATCTGTCTTGAAGTGATCCAGGCATGGTCCATTGATTTCAAACCAAAACTACCAAAACTTACTTCGGTTGCTCTGGTGGCGATCCCCTTTCCTCTTCTTCGCCCCTTAAACATCTTTCTATATTTTACCTTCTTTGGTGTCAACATAATAGATTATTTTTTTGTGAAAATCTCTCCTTTGTATATCCAAACCTTTATTCCGATTGCTCCATAAATAGTTGCCGCTCTACCACCGGCGTAATCAATATCGGCTCTTAAGGTATGAAGAGGAATTTTTCCCAAAGCCAACATTTCCTCGCGAGCTATTTCCGCTCCGTCAAGTCTTCCTGAAACAATAACCTTTACTCCTTTTGATCCGGCTCGTTCAACTTTTGAAATGGTTTGCTTCATTACTCTCCTGAAAGGAATTCTTTTTTCTATGTCCGCTATCATTGAGCTTAAAACAACTTCCGCTGAAAGACTGGGATTTTGAACTTCTTGCACATTGATATTTATGATCGTTTTTTTATCCGCAAATTCATCCTTTACCTTCTTACGCAGTTCTTCTATGCCTTTGCCGGCATGACCGATAATGATACCCGGTTTTGCTGAATGAATTATTATGGTCACAACATTAGCCGTTCTTTCTATTTCAATTTTAGCTACCGAAGCTTCTTTCAGTGTTTTCTTTAAAAATCTTTTAACTAAAACATCTTGCTCCAGATAAGCGGCATAATTTTTTTTGCTGAACCATTTTGAATCCCAAGTATAAATCAGGTTCTGGCCTATTCGGAAAATTTTCGGATGTACTTTTTGTCCCATAATTATCCTGTTTTACGATTAAAAATTTTCTTTAAAAATCCTTTTGACTGTCTTGTGTCTTTATCTCTTTGTCCTTTTCCTTTATCCGTCTTTTTATCAGTGACTTTTTCTTCTTTATCTTTTTGTTTGGAAAAAACTTTCAATGATTCCACTACTTGCGGTTCCGCAATAGCTGATTCTTTTTTATCTGCCTTTTTTACCGCTTCCGGAGTTGCTCCGGTTCTATCTCCCAATACTATTAAAATATGCGAAGATCTTTTTCTGATCGGGGTTGCTCTACCAAAAGCCTTCGGTTGCCATCTCTTCAAAACAGATCCTCCATCAACAGTTATTGTTTTTATAAAAAGATTTTCTCTCTTTAATTTAAAATTATTAACTGCGTTCGCAACGCAAGAATTAAGCAATTTAGAAATCGGCTCGCAGGCTCCTTTAACAATAAACTTGAGCTGGTTTTCCGCCGCGCCCAGATCCATGCCTCTAATCAAATCCGCAACCAGCCTAACCTTTCTCGGAGACATTCTTATAAATTTTGCACTTGCTTTTATTTCCATATTGTTTTATTTCTTTTTTGTTGTTTCAGTCTTTGCCGCGGTAGCCGCCGCTTTTTCGGACTCAGCTTGCTTTAGTTCCAATTCTTTTTGCATCTTGCCACCGTGTCTTGAAAATTTCCTGGTGTGAGAAAATTCTCCAAGCTTATGTCCAACCATATTTTCCACAACTAAAACCGGAATAAATATCTTACCATTATGAACTCCAATTGTAAAGCCAACCATCTCCGGAGTGATAGAACATGCCCTTGACCAAGTTTTTATGATCTTTTTTTCTTGAGGATTGGCTTTTAAAATTTTATCTAAAAGCTTTTCATCAATATATGGACCTTTTTTAAGACTTCGTGACATATGCAAATTATTTTAAATTTGTCCTGTAAACTTTATTGTTATTTTCTTCTCTTAAGAATAAATTTATTTGACCACTTTTTCGGCTTTCTTGTCTTGACTCCCAAGGCGTGTTTACCCCATTTCGTTTTAGGATATTTCAAACCGATCGGATTAACACCTTCTCCTCCGCCATGCGGGTGATCTACCGGATTCATAACTTTTCCGCGCACCGTTGGTCTTATACCTTTATATCTCATTCTTCCAGCCTTACCCCATCTTATCAATCTTTTATCTTTGGCGCCAACCTCTCCGATCGTAGCCATGCATTCTTTCTTAATTTTTCTTATTTCTTTTGACGGAAGCTTCATTTGGGCATAGTCTCCATCAATAGCTACAAGCTGAGCTCCCAGTCCCGCCCCTCTCACCAAAACCCCGCCTTTTCCTTCTTGAATTTCAATGTTATGAACAGTCGTTCCAACCGGAATCAATTCAAGAGGTAATCTATTTCCTATTTTTATTTCAGCGCCTTTTCGGGAAGAAACTATTTCTTCTCCAACCTGCAAACCAAAAGGAGCGATAATATATCTTTTTTCATTATCCGTATATTGCAAAAGGGCGATTCTTGCGGTTCTGTTTGGATCATATTCAATAGCAAGCACTTTGGCGGGAACATCAAACCTTTCTTGTTTAAAATCAACCAATCTCAAATATCTTTTTACTCCACCGCCGCGATGTCTTACTGAAATTTTTCCTCCCGATCTCCCGGCTTTGCTCTTTTTGATAGTAATCAACGATTTTTCCGGTTTTCCTTTTGTAATATCGTCAAAAAGATCCACCGATGAATTTCGGCGTCCGGGACTGGTTGGTTTGTAAATTCTAACTGGCATAATGTTATACTTTAAACTCCTTCGTATATCTCAATTTTAGCTTCTTTCGGCAATGTCACTATCGCTTTCTTTCGGCGCTTTGTTTTTCCCATTGTTTTTCCGTAGCGAACATTTTTTCCTCTCACTTCCATTATATTAACTTTTAACGGTTTTACTCCGTAAACTTTTTCTATCGCTTTTGCTATTTCTATTTTATTAGCCGTATTTTTTACTTCAAAAACATACTGACCGTATTTTCCCAAGAAAGAAGCTTTTTCCGTGATCATCGGTCTTACTAAAATCCCATATCCCCCACCGGCGCTTTTTCTATCATCTTTCTTTTTTGATTTTTTAACTTTTTCCAGCGCCAAAACAGTTTCTTCTTTTTTTTCATCAAGAACTTTTTTTTCTTCTTTGACTTCTTCAACTTTTTTATTTTTTTTAAATTTATCAAAAATAGCCATATTTTTTATTTCTTGCCTCCCGCTTTTTCTTTACCGCCCTTCAAACTGGAAACCATGGCGCGTAAAGCTCCGACCGGCATAAGCAAATACTTATATTCCAAAACGTCAGCCACATTAACTCCTTTTGCGTCAGTTGTTTTCAAATATGGCACGTTAGCCGCTGATTTAAAAATATTTTTGTTATTATCTTCCAAAATAACCAATGTTTTTTCTTTTTTGTTCGGTAGGGTGCTTGTCATCTTTAAAAAATCTTTTGTTTTAATATTATCCATCTCAAGCTTTTCCACTAAAATTACCTTTTCTTCTCTAGCGCGATCGGAAAGACACATCAAAAGAGCTTTTTTCTTCATTTTTTTATTTATCTTTTGTTCAAAAACTCTTTCCTTTGTCGGGCCGAAAACAATACCGCCACCAACCCACTGCGGGGAACGAATTGAACCTTGTCTGGCTCTGCCTGTGCCTTTCTGCTTCCACGGTTTTTTTCCACCGCCACTTACTTCACCGCGATCTTTTGTGTGGGCCAAGACTTGTCTCTTATTCGCCATTTGAGCGACTAGAACCTGATGGATTAATCCAACTTTAGTTTCAACTTCAAAAATATCCGGATCAAGAGTTTCCTCACCCGCTACTTCTCCTTTTATATTGTAAATCTTGGCTTTCAACATATTACTTTGAAATAATTAAAACCAATGCTCCGCGCGCTCCAGGAACAGCGCCTTTTAGGGCAATTATATTGTTTTGACTATCAACTTCAACAACTTTCAAATTCTTGATTGTAATCTGTTCGCCACCCATTCTTCCGCCCATTCTAACACCCTTAAAAACCCTTTGCACTCCACCGGCGCCGATAGAACCAGGCATTCTTAATTGATCTTTATGGCCGTGTGTTTTTGGATGACCGTGAAAATGATGTCTTTTAACTACCCCGGCAAAACCTTTTCCTTTTGATACGGCCGTAATAACAACCTTATCCCCTTTTACAAAATTGGCAAGACTGATTTCTTGACCTCTTGCATATTCGGCTATTTTATCAACTTTAAATTCAACTAAATCTCTAAAATTTTCCAAATCCTTTAAATGTCCGGCCAATGGCTTATTATTTTTCTTTTTTAAGCCAAAACCAATTTGGACCGCTTCGTAGCCGTCCTTTTCTTTTGTTTTTACTTGAGTCACCTTGCATGGACCAGCCTCCAGAAGAGTAACCGGAGTCACCGATCCTTCTTCATCAAATCTCTGTGACATTTCAATTTTTTTACCAAGTATAAATTTCATAATCAAATCTGGAAATTTACGAACTGCTCTTTTAAAAATAAAAACCGAACTTAAAAGCCGGCCTTGTTTTCATATGACTAAAAATTATCAGTCTATGATCCGGATTAAGTTGTTGTTTTTTTATGAGGTTTATTAAACCCTTCAAATGATACGAGCAGAGCAGAGGTTTTACAACCCCTTTGGCAAAGAATAAACTTTCTTATTCCCTATCAAAGGAGTTGCATCTTTCTTTGTTCTTTCTCGAACCAATAAATTCTACATTTTTATTTCAATGTCCACTCCAGCCGGCAGATTCAGAGTGCTTAGCGCATCAATCGTCTTTGCCGTCGGATCCAAAATATCAATAAATCTTTTATGCGTTCTCATCTCGTATTGCTCCCTCGCGTCTTTGTGGACAAAAGTGGAACGATTCACTGTGTATTTTTTTATCTCAGTCGGCAATGGTATCGGACCGGAAATTGAAGCTCCGCTTCTTATGGCAGTTTCAATTATTGTTTTAGCCGCCTGATCGATAATCTTGTGATCGTACGCCTTAATTTTTATTCTAATTTTCGGGCGAACGTCCTCATGGTTGTCGACTTTCACAGATTTTACAGGATTTTTATTTTCCATTTTCATGAATTCCCCGCCTCTCGCGAGAGGCGGGGAAAAACTATAAATTATTTTATGATTTTTGTCACTGAACCGGCGCCAACTGTTTTTCCGCCTTCTCTAATGGCAAATCTTTGTTTTTCTTCCAAGGCTACTGGCGTAATCAATTTAATATTAACATTGACTGTATCTCCGGGCATAACCATTTCTGTTCCGGCTGGAAGCTCTACTTCTCCGGTAACATCAGTAGTTCTAATATAAAATTGTGGTTTGTAACCTTTGAAAAACGGTTTATGGCGACCACCTTCTTCTTTTGTCAAAGCGTAAATTTGAGCTTCAAATTCAGTATGAGGTGTGACTGTACCCGGTTTGGCTAAAACTTGTCCGCGTTCCACGTCTTCTTTTTTAACACCGCGCAAAAGAAGACCGGCGTTGTCTCCAGCTCTTCCTTCATCAAGGGACTTATTAAACATTTCAATGCCGGTAACTACGGTTTTTTGAGTATCTTTTAGACCGACGATTTCAACTTCTTCGTTAATCTTTACGATACCTCTTTCAATTCTGCCGGTAACAACCGTTCCTCTTCCTTCAATTGAGAAGATATCTTCAACAGGCATTAAGAAAGGTTTGTCTGTTTCGCGAACCGGCTCTGGAACATATTCATCAACAGCTTTGATTAAATCCAAAATTGGCTTTGCGGCCTCTTCGTCAGTTAAATTTTGAAGAGCTTTTAGGGCAGAACCACGAATTATTGGAGTAATATCGCCGGGAAATTCATATTTTTTCAATAAATCTCTCACTTCTTCCTCAACCAAATCAATCAATTCTTTGTCTTCCACCATGTCGCATTTATTTAAGAAAACAACAATGTAAGGCACACCGACTTGGCGAGCTAAAAGAATATGTTCTCTTGTTTGGGGCATTGGACCATCCGTGGCGGAAACAACTAAAATTGCTCCGTCCATTTGAGCAGCGCCGGTAATCATGTTCTTAACATAATCGGCGTGCCCGGGACAATCAACGTGTGCATAGTGTCTTTTTTCTGATTCGTATTCAACGTGGGCTGTAGCAATAGTAATACCTCTTGCTTTTTCTTCCGGAGCGGCGTCAATTTGGTCAACATCTTTTTCTTGAGCTTTCATGCCGTGCGCTTTAAGCACAGCCAAAATAGCCGCGGTTAAGGTTGTTTTTCCGTGGTCAACGTGACCGATTGTTCCCACGTTCACGTGGGGTTTTGCTCTGTTGAATTGTTCTGCCATAATATTTTTAAATAGTTTGCGCGACCTCCGATTTTACTCGAAGTTTTAATCCAGCCGCAAATTAATTATTTGTAATGATTATTCTACCGGCTCAAAATAAAACTGATTGTCAGTTTCCTCCGCTTCGGTTTTATTTTGTTCTTCGCCAGCCAATCCCAAGACTTCATTCAATTCCGTTATTTTCTCTTTTTCCTGCAAAATAGCTATATCTTCATTAATTTTCTCTATTTTATCCTCTTCTTTAAAAATTGTCAAATCTTCCTTATAATCAAGCATTTTCTCTTTATTTCTAAGCAATTTTTCATAATCATTTAAAGACATTAACACTAAAGCATCCCCACCATCTTCTCTATCTACAATGATTATCTTGTCCCCTGTTTTTTTAACTAAATCTATTAGTCGGTCAATGTTTTGACGCATATCTTTGAATTAATTTATAGTAATTTTTAACCATTTTTTAAACTAGAAAACGAAGAAATTATATGATTTTTATGGCGGAAACTGTTTGAGCCATTGGCGAGTTTTTCTGCCGTAAAAATCATATAATTTCTAAGTAGGGAAAATTTACTATAAACTTTTATTTGTTTTTCTCTCCAATAAGCGTTTCTGCCACGTTTCTGGGAACTTCAGCATAATTGGAAAACTCCATACTGTAGCTTGCTCTTCCTTGAGACATAGAGCGCAATGCTGTTGCGTATCCAAACATTTCTCCTAGCGGGACAGTAGCATCAATAACTTTAATATTTCCCCGGTCTCTCATTTCTTGAATTTGACCTCTTTTTGAATTGATGTCGCCGATAACCTCACCCATAAATTGTTCCGGAGTTAAAACCTCAACGCTCACCATTGGCTCCAAAAGAACCAAGTCGGCTTTTTTAGCCGCTGCTTGAACAGCAAAAGATCCGGCTATTTTAAAGGCCGCTTCGGACGAGTCAACTTCATGGAAAGATCCGTCATAAACTGTCACCTTAACGTCTATTACAGGATAACCGGCCAAAATGCCTTTTTCCAAAGCTTCTTTCGCCCCTTTATGTATCGGATTAATATATTCTTTAGGAATAACGCCACCCTTAACCGCATCAACAAATTCAAATCCTTTTCCTCTTTCTTGAGGTTCAACCTTCAACCAGCAATGACCATATTGACCGCGACCGCCAGACTGTCTGATATATTTTCCTTCCGCTTCTGCCATCTTTTTGATTGTTTCTTTGTAGGCGACTTGAGGCTTACCAACATTTGCTTCCACTTTAAATTCTCTTTTCATGCGCTCAACGATAATATCCAAATGCAATTCACCCATGCCGGAAATAAGTGTCTGCGCTGTTTCCTCGTCTGTCCTAACCCTAAAGGTCGGGTCTTCTTCAGCCAATTTTTGAAGGGCAACGCCCATTTTTTCCTGGTCCGCTTTTGTTTTTGGTTCAATGGCAATAGAAATGACCGGCTCGGGAAAAACAATTGATTCAAGAACAACTGGCTTATCAGGATCGCATAAGGTATGACCGGTAAAAGTATTTTTGAGGCCGACCGCGGCGGCAATTTCACCGGCATAAACTTCTTCTACATCTTCCCTGTCATTGGCATGCATTCGCACAATACGTCCGATTCTTTCTCTTTCTCCGGTTGCAGTATTCAAAACATAAGAGCCGGCTTTTATTGACCCTGAATAAACTCTAAAAAAGCAAAGTTTTCCCACATAAGGATCAGAGGCAACTTTAAAAGCCAAAGCGGTAAAAGGAGCGTCATCCGTTGCCGGCCTCGCTACTTTTTCTTCCGGCTTGTCCGGAACAAAACCAAAAATAGGAGGAACGTCAAGCGGAGAAGGTAAATAATCGGCTACTGCGTCAAGCATAAACTGAACGCCTTTATTTTTAAGAGCGCTACCGCAAAGAACAGGAACAATACTATTTGCAATAACCGCTTTTCTTAAAACTCTTTTCAAATCAGCAAGAGGAATTTCTTCTCCCGCCAAATATTTATTCATTAAAGATTCGTCGTTTTCCACGATTGCTTCAAGGAGTTTTGCTCTGTATTCTTCCACTTTTTCTTTCATGTCTTCCGGGGCTTCTTCTTCAGAAATATCCTTGCCTAAATCATCGTGATAGATATAAGCTTTTCTGGTTAACAAATCCACCAATCCTTTAAAATTTTCTTCCGCTCCAATCGGCAATTGCAAAGGATAAGCATTTTTGGTTAATCTTTCATGAATTGATCTCACGTCAGCATAAAAATCAGCGCCTGTTCTATCCAGTTTATTTACAAAACACATTCTGGGAACATTGTATCCGTCAGCATAGTGCCAGTTTGTTTCCGATTGCGGTTCAACTCCGGCCACTCCGTCAAAAATTACGACAGCGCCATCCAAAACACGCAAAGATCTTTTTACTTCAACAGTAAAATCAATGTGCCCGGGAGTATCAATAAGATTGATGCGAATATCTTTCCAAAAACAAGTTGTCGCGGCGGAAGTGATTGTAATGCCACGCTCCTGTTCTTGTTCCATCCAATCCATTGTTGCCGCTCCTTCGTGAACCTCTCCAATCTTATGTTTTTTTCCTGTGTAAAATAAAACACGCTCGGAAACTGTTGTCTTTCCAGCGTCTATGTGGGCGATAATTCCAATGTTACGGGTTTTTTCTAATGAGTATTCTCTCATAATAAGTAAATTAAGGATTAAGCTTACGCACCTAATTTACTTAATTCTTATCTTGCTTGCTCTATTATGCATTTACGATTAAATAATCAAACTAACTAAAATTTAGCAAAATGGGCGAAAGCGCGATTGGCTTCGGCCATACGATGGACATCTTGTTTCTTCTTTATCGCGTCGCCTTGGTTGTTGTAAGCATCAAGAATTTCACCGGCTAATTTTTCCGCCATTGGCCTTCCTTTTTTCTTTCTAGCAGCATCAATTATCCAATGATAAGCCAAAGCTAATTTTCTCTCGCCTCTGACCGGAACCGGGATCTGATAATTGGCTCCCCCGACCCGTTTGCTTCTGATTTCAAGAAGAGGCGTAACGTTTTTTATAGCCTTATCAAAAATATCCAAAGAATCTTCTTTGGTTTTTTCTTTCAAAATATCAAAAGCGGTATAAACAATATCTTCGGAAACGGTTTTCTTTCCGCGCTCCATTACATAATTAATAAACTTAGCGATATTAACGCTTTTGTATCTCGGATCTGCTAGTATTTTTCTTTTTGGCGCTTTCTTTCCACGCATAGTATTGAGTAAATTAAGTGCGTAAGTAAATTAAGGATTAAGCAAGCTTACGCACTTAATTCACTTAATTCTTGTCTCGCTTATTTATTTAGGTCTTTTCGCTCCGTACAATGATCTCCCTTTTCTTCTTCCTTCCACTCCTTGAGTATCGTAAACTCCGCGAACAATATGATAACGGACACCGGGCAAGTCTTTAACTCTTCCGCCACGGATCAAAACAATGGAGTGCTCTTGCAAGTTATGACCGACTCCCGGAATATAGGCAGTCACTTCCATTCCGTTAGACAATCTAACCCTCGCAATTTTTCGAAGAGCGGAGTTTGGTTTTTTAGGAGTAACAGTTGTTACCTTAAGACACACACCTCTTTTAAAAGAGCATCCTTTTTGCAATTCCTTTTTCTTTCTGTGCAAGGTATCCAAAACAGGCTGCAAAGCAGGTGTTTTTGTTTTTTTGATGTTGGTCTTGCGACCTTTTTTAACTAATTGGTTAATTGTAGGCATAAAAAAATAATCATAGACTCGTCCCCTAATAATCTTTCGTTACGAAACGCGGTAATTTTAGGCGAAAATCTTATAAAGCGACGATGTTTATCCATAGGATAAGCGGAGGAGCTTTAGAGGATTTGGAGCCAAAATTACAAGTTGCAGTAGAAAGGATTATTGGGGGATGAGTCTAGTACCCAAATTGGATTTCTTCTAGTTTATATTAAGTTTATTTTTGCGTCAAGGGGGCTTTTTCGTCAGCTTCCCTTGACACTAGATTCTCTGCTGATAGAATGGACTCAACAACAGCCCGAAAGGGCGGGAGATAAAACATGCGACGAGAGGATTTTCCCAATCTACATGTCCTAGACGTCCACTCATTGATCCGACACAAACTCCACCTCTTACGAAAGAAGAAAACAAGCACAAAAGACTTTCGAGAATTAGTGGGAGAAATCGCTATGCTAATGGTCTATGAGCTTTGAATTACGAAACTCCCTCCCTCTCATTTTTCAAACCAAACCAAAATAACCTCGCTAATGGCGAGTTTTTTGTT